>NZ_LJFZ01000024.1:0-121147 GCF_001420875.1 Frankia sp. AvcI1
AGGAGACGCCGGATGACTATGTGGTGGCGACGGGGGTGACGCACAGTATTCGGGAGTTGTTGGATGCGGCGTTCGGGCGGGTGGGGATCGGGGACTGGTCGGGGTTGGTGAAGCAGGATCCGCGGTTTTTCCGGCCGGCGGAGGTGGATGTGCTGGTGGGGGATCCGTCGAAGGCGCGGGAGGTGTTGGGGTGGACCCCGCGGGTGGGGTTCGAGGAGCTGATCGCGATGATGGTCGACGCCGACCTGGCCCTTGAGGCCGAGGCGGCCGCCCGCGAGCACCTGACCGCCACCGCGCCACCGCTGCCCGTCCGGCCACCGTTGCCCGTCCCGCCACCGCCGCCCGACGGGCCGGCCCCGGCCGTCGCCCCGCCCCGCTCCGCTCCGCCGCCCCGGCCCACCCCGCCGCCTCGGCCCACCCCGCCGCCCCGCCCCGCCCCGCCGCCTCGGCCCACCCCGCCGTCCCACCCCACCCCGCCGACCCGTCGCACCCTGCCGTCCCGCCCCGCTTCGCCGTCCCACCGCACCCTTGCGCCCCGCCCCGCTCCGCCGCCTCGGCCCACGCCACCGTCCCACCGCTCCTCGCCGGATCGCCCCACCGCGCCGCCCGCCGACGCGCCGTCCGCGGGACTGCCGGCCCAGGGGGCGTCCTCCGAGGCCAGGCCATGACCGAGGGGTCGGCCGGATCCGTCGGGGCGCCCGGACTCGTCGGGTCGGTCGGGTCGGCCGGATCGGCCGGGTCGGGCGGGGGTCGGGCGGCGCGGCCGCCCGGCCAGCGGATCCCCCGACCCGCGCGGGCGGTGCCGCAGGTGGCTCCGGGGCCGCATGCGGTGGTCGTCGCGGGCGCCCGGCCCAACTTCGTCAAGGCCAAGCCGGTCCTGGACGCCCTGGCGGCCGAGGGCTTTCGCACCACGCTCGTGCACACGGGCCAGCACTACGACGAGGCGATGAGCGGGGTGTTCTTCGCCGAGCTCGACCTGCGCCGCCCCGACCATCACCTGGCGGCGGGCTCGGGCTCCCACGCCGTGCAGACGGCGGCGGTGATGACCGCCTTCGAGCCGCTGCTGGAGCGGTTGGAGCCCGACGTCGTCGTCGTGTTCGGGGACGTGAACTCGACGTTGGCCTGCGCACTGGTGGCGGCGAAGGCGGGGGTGCGGGCCGCACACGTGGAGGCGGGCCTGCGCAGCGGTGACCGCTCGATGCCCGAGGAGATCAACCGGATCGTCGCGGACCATCTCTGCGCCGACCTGTTCGCCACCTCGCCGGACGCGGTGGAGCACCTGCTGCGGGAGGGTGCCGCGCCGCGGTCGGTCCACCTCGTCGGCAACGTCATGGTGGACACCCTGCTGGCCCGCCGCGACGAGGCGCTCGCCCGGCCGACCCTCGCCGAGCTCGGGCTGCGTCCCGGCGGCTACGGGCTGGTCACCCTGCACCGGCCGGCCAACGTCGACGACGCCGCGGCGCTCGTCGGCCTGCTCGGGGCGCTCGGCGAGATCGCAGTTCGCTGCCCGCTGGTGTTCCCGGCGCACCCCCGCACCGCGGCCCGGGTGGGTGGCCGGTTGCCCGCGGGGATCCGCCTGCTCGGGCCGGTCGGGTACCTCGACTCGGTGGCCCTGCAGGCCGGGGCCCGGATCGTNCTCACCGACTCGGGCGGAATCCAGGAGGAGTCGACGGTGCTCGGCGTGCCGTGCCTGACGCTGCGGGAATCCACCGAGCGCCCGCTGACGGTCACCGAGGGCACGAACCGGGTGGTCGGGCGTGACCGCCGGGTGGTCGTCACCGCGGCGATCGACACCCTGGAGCATCCGCCGCCGCCGCGGCGTCCGGCGCTGTGGGACGGGCAGGCCGGCCGGCGGATCGCCCGGGTGCTGGCGCAGGCGGTGGCGCAACCGTCGGCCGGCGGCGCGGCCGTCGGTCCGGTGACCCCGCGATGAGGACACGATGAATCGGCTACGTCGCTCTATGTGATTAATAAGAAACACTCTGTTCATGTCATCGAACAAGCTGGTGGTGGTCGGGCAGGGCTACGTCGGGCTCCCGGTGGCGATGCGGGCCGTCGCCATGGGCTGGCACGTCGTCGGGGTGGAGGTGGATCCCGACCGGGCCGCCCGGCTCGCGNCCGGGCGCTCCTACGTCGAGGACATCCCGGACCCCGAGCTCGCCGCGGCCCTGCGCAGCGGCCGGTACGAGCCGACCGGAGACTACGCGCGGGCCGCCGGGTTCGACGTCGCGGTGATCACGGTGCCGACCCCGCTGCGCGAGGGCGCCCCCGACCTGTCCTACCTCGTCGACGCGGCCCGCAGCCTGGCGCCGCTGGTCACCGCGGGAGCGACGGTGATCCTGGAGTCGACCACCTATCCCGGGACGACCGAGGAGCTGCTCGCCCCGCTGCTCGCCGAGGGTTCCGGCCTGCGGCCCGGGGCGGACTTCCACCTCGGCTACTCCCCGGAGCGCATCGACCCGGGCAACCGGACGTGGAACCTGGTCAACACGCCCAAGGTGGTCTCCGGCACGGGCCCNGCGTCGCTGGCCGCCGTCACCGCCTTCTACGACAGCCTGATCGAGCGGACGGTCCCGGTCGCCTCGACCCGCACGGCCGAGCTGACCAAGCTGCTGGAGAACACCTTCCGCCACGTCAACATCGCGCTGGTGAACGAGCTGGCGATGTTCGCCCACGAGCTCGGCGTCGACGTCTGGGAGGCCATCGACGCCGCGTCGACGAAGCCGTTCGGCTACCTGCGCTTCACCCCCGGTCCCGGCGTCGGCGGCCACTGTCTGCCCATCGACCCGTCCTACCTGTCGTGGCGGGTGCGCCACAGCCTGGGGCGCAGCTTCCGGTTCGTCGAACTGGCCAACGACGTCAACGACCACATGCCCGACCACGTCGTACGCCGGGTGACCGAGATGCTCAACGCCCGGCACCTGCCCGTCGCGGGCAGCCGCATCCTGCTGCTGGGGCTGGCGTACAAGCGCAACACCGGCGACGCCCGCGAGGCACCGGCGACCCGCGTCGCCGGCCTGCTGGCCGATCTCGGCGCCGAGGTGCGCGCGGCGGACCCGCACGTCGATCCGGCCCGGCTGCCGGCCCGGGTGACCCTCGTCGAGGCGGGCGCGGCGGAGCTCGCGGCGGCGGACCTCGTCGTCGTGCTCGTCGACCACGACGCCTTCGACCGCGACACGGTGGCCCGCCACGCCCGGCTCGTGCTCGACACCCGCCGCTGGCTGCCCGGCCCTCTCGACGTCCGGCGATCGGGCCCCGCCGCCGTGCCGATACCCGCCCAGGCGACCAGACACGATGACGCCGGACTCGCCGTGGAGTCTCTCTGACCCGCCCGTACGGCGACACGCCCGAAACTCACTGAACGAAGCTAACTATTTACAGCCAGGCGTTGAATCGGGCCTCCTCTTCCTAGGGTGATCTCTGAAAGTAGCAATCTACTTACGGAATGGAGGAATTTGATGCGAAGTTCGTTCCGCGTGGCACACCGGGTGGGACTGCGCCGGCTCACCGCCGGCGTCGTGTCCGGTGGCGTCCTCGCGGCCACCATGGTCGGTGTGGGGGTGAGTCCGGCCTCGGCCGTCGCCAACCCCTTGGCCTACGAGCAGTACGCCTATGGGACATCGGTCGCGCTGGGCGGCACGGTGACGTCGGGGCCGACGTTCCCGGCCGGGATCTCCTGCACGACCCTGCCGAACCAGGGGAGCAGCGCCGGGGGAGTCGTCAACATCCCCGGCGTGATCACGGCGGCCGCGGTGTTCCAGTCCGCGACCACCGCCGAGGCGGGTCCGAACAACAACCAGGTCGCGGTCACCCGTAGCACGGTGGCCAACGCGAGCATCCTGGGCGGGGTGGTCGGGCTCAGCGGCCTCGCCGTCACCTCGACCGCGGTCAACACCGGGACCGTCATCGCGAGCGCCGGCGCGGTCTCGCTGGGGAGCCTGACCGTGCGCGGTCTGCCGATCCCGCTGGGCGCCATCGGTCCGAACACGGTGATCGCGATCCCGGACATCGGCACGATCACGCTCAACCAGCAGACCGTCGCGGCGAACGGGATCCGCACCATCGGGGCGCGGGTGCAGATCCTCGCGGGGCCGAACGCCGGCCTGGACATCGCGCTGGGCTACACCCAGTCGCGTTTCCTGCCGAAGCCGCCGGTGTTCGTGACCGGGGTGGCGTACTCGAACCTGATCGCGGCGGGTCCGCTGTCGGTGAGTCCGCTCATCGCGCAGAGCGCTCCCTGCAACGGTGGATCCACCACGGCGAACCTGGCCGGCATCAACCTGCCGGGCATCCTCAACACCGGGGTGATCACCGCGTCGGGGGCGGCGGTCCTGGGTAATCCCACGCTGGCCGCCACGAAGATCACGTTGGCCAACATCAACATTCTGAGTGGGTTGATCACGGCCAGTTCGATCACCTCGCAGGCGAACGCCTCGAAGGGCAACGNCCAACCGGCCGTGATCGATGCCACCGGCACCCAGTTCGTCGGACTGTCGATCGCCGGGGTACCCATCCCGGCGAACGTGGCACCCAACACCTTCATCCCGCTGCCCGGCGTCGGGTACGTGGTGTTGAACCGCCAGATCCAGACCGCGAACGCGCTGGAGGTCCGGGCCGTCGAGGTGGTGATCCAGGTTGCGGGCGTGCTTCCGGTCGGGGCCGTGATCCGNCTCGGTGTCGCCTCGATCAACGCGTCCGACAACGGGGCGACCGCGCTGTCGGCGCCGATCAACGGGTACGACACCCTGGAGCTGTCCGCCCCGCACGCCGGCGACCTCTGCGGTGGCGTCGCGGACCCGGCGAAGTGCCTGGGGGTGAGTGACACGCTGTAACCCGCGGGTGGGCCCGCGATCTGGGTGTACCTCGCGGGAGGCGGGCGGGTGGGGGCGCTTTGCCCCACCCGCCCGCTCGTGCGTCCGGCGCCGGATGTCGCGCCCTGCCGCCCGAACTCTCCGTGAGTGCTGTATCTCTCTGTAGTCATGTCATGGCTGTAGGTTGAGCACGTCGTGGAGGGAGTACCGGCGAAGGGCGGGCGCCATGCGAGTTGTCGTCGCGACGGAGGCACGGTTCCATCGGGGAGGCGACGACCGTGTGCTGGCGCCCACGCCCGGTGAGGCCTACCTGCACTGGTGCAGCTACCTCGGCGTCTTCGACGAGGTCGTGGTGCTCGCGCGGGTCGGCGCGGCACCCGGAGACCTGGCGGCGACGGCGTCCTTCCCCGTCGAGGGCGAGCGGGTCCGCGTCGTCGCGCTGCCGCCCTACCAGGGGCCGGCCGGCTACCTGCGAGCCAGAAGATCGATACTCTCCGTGATTCGCGACGGGCTCGACGTGGGCGGTCAGCTTGCTCCCACCCCCCGCCGGCGCGCCGCGGCCGCGGGTGCCGCGCGCCGCGCCTTGCCGCCCGGGCCGATCCCGGCGCCGCGGTCGCCGGCCGGATCCCGCCCCGGCGCGCGGCCCGCCCGCTCGCCTTACGTCGTGGACACCCGCTACCTGGCGGTGATGCCCGGCATGGTCGGGGCCGCGCTCGTCACCGAGCTGCAGGCCCGCGGGCTGCCCTACGCCATGGAGATCATCGGCGACGCCGAGGCGGTGGCCGGCGGGATGTTCGGCCGCTGGGCGCGCCGGCCGGCACGGCGCTGGTTGGCCCGACGGGCCGCGGGAGCCCGGGCGGTCGGCTACGTCACCCGCGAGACGCTGCAGCGCCGCTACCCGCCGGCGGCCGGAGCGTTGACGGCCGCCTACGCCTACGGTCGCCTGAGTGCCCAGGACTTCGCCGCGGCTCGGCCGCGTGCCGCCCGGCCGCCGGTGCCGGCGACCCTGGTGACGATCGGCTCGCAGGACCGCCGGTACAAGGGCCACGACATCCTGCTGGCCGCGGTCGGCCTGCTCGACGCGTGGGGGCACCGGCTGCGCGTCGTCATCGTCGGCAGCGGGCGCCATCACTCCGCGCTCGTGCGCGCCGCCCAGCGTGCGGGTCTCAGCGACGTCGTCGAGTTCGTGCCGGCGCTCGACCGGGCCGGCGTGCGCGCCGTGCTCGACGCCGCCGACCTGTTCGTCCTGCCCTCCCGGACGGAGGGCCTGCCCCGGGTGCTCATCGAGGCGATGGCCCGCGGGGTGCCCGCGATCGCGACCGCGGTCGGCGGGAACGTCGAGCTGCTCGCGCCGCAGGATCTCGTCCCGCCCGAGGATCCCGAACGGCTCGCCCTGCGGATCACCGAGGTCCTCGCCTCGCCCGGCACGCTCGCCGCCATGTCCGCGCGTAACCGCGCCGCCGCCGAGGACTACCGCGGCGAGCGGCTGGCCGCACGGGCGTCGGCCTTCTACGCGGCGATCGCCGCAGACCCGCCGGCGGACGGCCGCGCGGCGCCGCCACCCCAGCGGGGGACGGTGGTGACGGCGGCGCCGGCCGCGTCGCCACCCGCGCGGACCCCGCAGCCGACGGACCGGCGATCATGACCGCGGACGCCACCTCGACCCCCGTCAGCGCCCTGGAGGCCACCGGACGGACGGCCCCCGGGGACACCCACGTCGATCGGCGGCCGCAGGTCCCGACCGGGCCCGCGATCGAGTCCCGCCCCGTCGCCCCGGCGGCCGGCGTGACCACCACGGCCACCCGGCCGGGGCCCGGCGACGCCGGTCGGCCCCGCCGCCCGGTGCGGGTGCTGGAGGTGCTGGGCCGGATGGATCGCGCCGGGGTGGAGCTGCGCGCGGTGAGCCTGCTCCGTCGGCTGGATCCGGAGGAGTTCCGGCTGGACTTCGCCGTCACCTCCGGCGCCCCGGGTTCGCTGGACACCGAGATCCGTGGACTTGGCAGCGAGGTGTACTACTGCCGGGCCGACTGGCGGTTCGGCTGGCGGTTTCTGCGGCTGCTGCGCCAGGTCCGCCCCGACGTGGTCCATTCCGCCGTGGCGACCTTCTCCGGGGTGGTGCTCGCGCTGGCCCGCCTCGGCGGTGTGCGTCGACGGGTGGCGTACTTCGTCAGCAGCGCCGACCGGCACGGCGACAGCCTGCGTGGCCGAGTACAGCGGGCGGTCGGACGCCTGCTGCTCGACCGGTTCGCCACCGATCTCGTCGCGGTGAGTGAGGCGGCGATGCGGGGGCTGTGGCGGGAGGACTGGCGGCTCGACCCGCGCTGCCGCGTCGTCTACAACGGCGTCGAACTGGAGCCGTCCGGGGTCGCCATCGCCGCGCGGCGCCGCGCCGAGGACCTGGCCGAGGACGAGCACGACGTCGTCACCCTCGTCCACATCGCCCGCCCGGACCCGCTGAAGAACCGTGCCCGCGCCATCGAGATCCTCGCCGCGCTGCGGGCCCGTTCGGTCCATGCGCGGCTGCGCGTCGTCGGCCGCCAGGACGACGCCGAAACCGCCCGCCTGAGCGCGCTCGCCGACCGGCTCGGCGTCGCCGAGCACGTGGAGTTCACCGGCGAGGTCCGGGAGATCCCCCGGCTGCTCGTGGCGTCCTCGCTGCTGCTGGTCACCTCGCTGCACGAGGGCATGCCCACGGTGGTGCTGGAGGCGCTCGCGGTGGGCACCCCGGTGCTCTCGGCGGACCTGCCGGGGGTCGTCGAGATCGGCCGCCTGCTGCCCGGGGTGGCCACGCTGCCGCTGGCCACGTCGGACGCCGTCTGGGCGGACACCGCCGACATGCTCACCGCGGTCCCACCGACCATCGAACAGCGCCGCGAGGCGATGCGGCTGTTGCGCCGTTCCCCGTTCACGATGGACACCTGGCAGCGCGACATCACGGCGGTGTGGTCCTAGGCGATGGCCGTCCCCCGCCGTGCCGCCGGACCGTGCCAGTCCCGGTGGCCGTACCCACCCGTCTCTGTGGCCCCCCTCCTGACCGCCCCGCCCACTCACACCGTCCCGCCCGATCGTGCCGTCCGGCTCGATCAGGTCGCACAGCTCGATCAGGTCGCCCCGCCCACTCGGACCGCTCGGCCCGATCGGGGCGCGGCGCCGTCGCGACGGGCGAGCGGGGTGGCGCTCGCCGGCTGCCTGCTGGCCCTGTTCGCGGTCGCGGCCTGGTCGTCGTCGTTCGCCGCGCTGGCGGAGCACTCCGCCGCCCGGCTCAGCGTCGCGGTGGTCGCCGGCTGCGTGCTGCTGTGCGTCCGGGCCCAGCCGCGTGGGGTGTGGGCCTGCTCGTCGGTCTACCTGATCACCCTGTCGGTGTTCCACTTCGGGGTGGCGGCGCTGTTCGCCACCGGCACCTCCTTCGACCGGATCCGCGCTCAGTACGACTTCCGCTGGCTGGGCGTCTACCCGATGAGCCGGCTGTTTGCCGTGGCCACCCTGGGGGTCGTCAGCGCCGCGGTGGGCGTGGCGGCGATGACGTGCCTACGGGCCGTGCGTGCCGGCGGCGAGAGCTCCGAGCCCGCCGCGATCCACCGGTCGGGTGCCGCCGCGGATCGAGCGGCCGGCGCCGTGGACTGGCCCGCCCCCGCGGATCGGCCGGCCCTCCCGGATCGACCGGACCTGCGTGCGCCCGTCGGATTCGCGTTGCTCGCGGTGTCGGTCCTCGGACTCGTCGCGATCGTGCTCGCCACCGGCGGAATCGGGCTGCTGTTCGGGTCGTACGCCGCGGTCGGCGAGACGGCGCTGCGCGGTCCGCTGGTGCCCTACGTGCTGCTGGGCCTGGGCCTGGGCCTCGTGCTCGCGGTCATCGGCGGGCCGAGCCGGTGGCGCACGGCGGCTCTGGTGGTGTTCGCCCTGTTCGCGGTCGTGGCGCTGCCGCTCGGGCTGCGGGGCGAGGTGATGTTCCCGGCCGTCGCGGCGGCGGCGGTGGCCGCCCGGCGACGCATCGTGGTACGCGGGGTCGTCGTCCTGCTCGGCGCGGTCATCCTGCTCGCGTTGATCGGTGGGCTGCGGGAGATCCGCCAGTCCGGCCTCGCCGCCACCCGGCTCGGCGCCATCACCTTCAGCCCCGTCGACGGGATCGCCGAGCTCGGGGCCTCGATTCGTCCGATCGGGTCGGTGCTCGAGTGGCGCGACGAGTTCGGCGAGCGCCCGCCCGCGGGCTCGACCTTCTACGGCCAGATCGACCGGTTGGTGTCCGGGCGGCTTCTCGGCCTCCCGCAGCCCCCCCAGTTCAGCGACGAGCGNCTGTTCAACGTGCTGATGCTCGATCGGGAGGGTCCCATCGGGGGGTCGCCGATCGCCGAGGCCTACTACAACTTCGGCGCTCGCGGCGTCGTCGGCTTCCTGCTGCTGACCGGACTCGTGGTGGCCTGGATGGACCATGGCCGNTCCGGGCGCGGGACGGACACGGCCTGCCTCGTCCTGCTCGTCCCGTTGATCACCGAGGTGCGCAACGCCTTCGCGGCGGTGCCGGTCCAGGTGATGCTCGGACTGGGCGTGCTCGGGCTGACCCGGGCCGCCGAGATCGTGGCCGCCCGCACCCCCCGCACCGCCCCCACCCGGGCGCGCCGGGATCCGCCGCGGCCCAGCCCGACTCGCCCGCGCCCGCCTCGTCGCGCCGGGCAGTCCGGGCAGATCGGGCGACCCTGGCAGACGGGGCAGAAATGGCAAAAAGGGCGGTCGGGGCGGGCGCCGGTCGGGCGGCCTGGGCAGATCGGGCGGCTACCGGAGCAGGTGGTGCGACGGGCCAGGCGCGCGGGGCAGCAGTCCCTGCCGGCGTGGTCCGAGTCGGCGGTGGCGGTGGGAGCGTCGGTCAGGGGGCCGTGGATGACGGTGGACCCCGCACCGTCCACGCTCGGTCGGCGGGTGGGCATGGCGCACCCCTACCGCGGGATCGGCCGGGTCGGCGCGGTGGTCACCGGGTGGCTGGGGTTGTCCGCTCTCGCCAGCCTGGGCCAGGCGGTGGTCACCGCGCGGATGCTGCCCCTGAGCGGGCGCGGGGCGCTGGTGGTCCTGCTGACGGTCTCCGCGTTGGGCTCGCTCGTCGGNGGGCTCGGCACGAACGTCGCGTTCCGTCACTACTTCGGCCGCGGCGACCCGCGGGTGTCCCTCGGCGACTACCTGGGCCTCTCCGCCGCCGCGGCCCTACCCGCCGCCGCCCTGATCACCGTGGCGTCGCTGCAGGTGATCCACCTGTCCGGCGGGGCGCGGGTGGACGCCGCTCTGGTGCTCGCGATCGCCGTCCTCGCCGCCGCGAACCTGCTCGCCGTGCAGGNGCTCGACGCGCTCAACGCCGCCGGCTCGATCGTGCTGGCCGCCGGGCTCGTCGCCGCCACCGGGCTCGCCCAGCTCGGGCTGCTGCTGGCCGGCCCGCGCCATCCGTCCCTGGCGCACATCCTGGTGATCCTCGCGCTGTGCTGGGCCGCGCAGGCGGTGACCGGGGTGACGGCGCTGGCCCGGATGGGCCTGTCCGTGCGGCCGCGGGCCGACCCGCGGGCCTGGCGGCTGCTGGTCGTCAAGGGCGTCCCCGCGCTCGGGCTCAACGTGGGCGCGACGATGGCGTTCCGGTTCGACCGGCTGCTGGTCGCGGCCTTCGGCGGCGCCGGCGCCGCCGCCGTGTACTCGATCGCCGCCGCCACCGGCGAGGCACTGCGACTGCTGCCCGGTTCGGTCGGCCAGGTGGTCTTCCACCGCGCCGCGCGGGGCGTGCTGTCCCGCGCGGCGCTGCGGACGGTGACCCGCAGCCTGCTCGCCCTTCTGCTGGTCGCCGCGGCCGTCCTCGCGCTCGCCGCGCCGTGGCTGGTGCGGACCCTGTTCGGGCCGGGCTATGCCGCGGCGGTCACCCCGATGCGCCTGCTGCTGGTCGCCGAACTCCTGCTGGCCCNGTTCCTGGTCGAGTGTCGGGCGTTGACGGGCCTCGGCCGCACCGGTGCGGCCGGTGGCGCCGGGCTGCTCGGCCTGGCCGTGTCGCTGGCGACCTACCCGGTGCTCGTGCCCTGGCGGGGACCCGCCGGCGCCGCGATCGGCAGCATGCTCGCCTACGCGCTCATGACGGCGCTGGCCCGCCGTGCGCTGCGGGGGGAGCTCGTCGCCCCGTTCGCCCGTCCCGCCGTGCCGCCGACGGTTGCCATTCTCCGCGTCGCCGACCTCGTCTCGCCCGTCCGGACCAGGTCGTCCGCGCGAGCCGGGCGGGGACNGTCGGCTGCCAGTCCTCGGAAAGGGGAGGCCCTGATGGCACCACATCCGGCGCGCGACACCCTCGTCGTCGAGCCGACCGCTCACGGCGGGCGGCTGGTGTTCTACCGCCGGGCGGCCGACGCCGCCTACTGGGACGAGCTGTGGGACGCCCAGCCCGCGGACTACCGCCGAGCCCGCGCGGGCCATCTCCCGCTTCACCTGCGCCGGGCCGTCCGTCGCCACCTGCGGCCGGGCGGCCGGGTCCTGGAGGCCGGGTGCGGGCCGGGGCAGTTCAGCGTCGCGATGGCGGCGCGGGGATTCGCCGTCGAGGCGGTGGACTGGGCGCCGCGCGCCGTCGAGCGGCTGCGCGCGGCCGCTCCCGAGATCCGCGTCTGGCAGGGCGACGTCCGCCGGCTCGACGTGCCCGACGGGCGGTACGACGCCGTCTACTCGCCGGGCGTGTGCGAGCACTTCGAGGACGGCCCGCAGGAGGTGCTGCGCGAGACCCTGCGCGTGCTGCGACCGGGCGGGATCGCGCTGGTCTCCACGCCGTGCTTCAGCCCGCTGCTGCGCGTCCTGAGCCGCGGCGCCGGGGCTGGTGGTGCCCGGGCTGGTGGCGTCGGCGCCGGTGGCGCCGGGTATGAGGGCGCCGGCGTTGGTGGCGCGGGCTCCGGCGGGGGGCCGGTCTGGCTGCCGCGGCCGCGTGCGGGTGCGGGTGCGGGTGCGGGTGAGTTCTACCAGTACGCCTTCACCCCGGCGGAGCTGGCCGCCGTGTTGCGCGCCGTCGGCTTCGAGCGGGTGCGGGCGCATCCCTACGGAGCGCTCGCCACGGCGCTGGAGTTCACCGCCGCCGGCCGGGCCGTGTCCACCCGCGTTCCCCGCCCGCACCTGCGGCCGCTGGAGGCCGCCCTCGACCTGCTCGGCGCGGCCCACCTGTCCGGCCGGGCCTGCCTGTGGGTGGCCCGCCGGCCGGCGCACCCGCCGGGGTCGAGCCGCGTCCCGCGACCCGCGGCGTCGCCCGCCGCCCTCCCGTCCACGACCCGGAAGGACCGTTCCGCATGAAGATCGCCACATTGGTCAAGACCGGGGACGGGCCGTTGTGGATCATTCCGCACGTGCTCGCCGCGCGGGAGTCCGGCGACCAGGTGGTCGTGCTGCTGCCCGCGCCCGACCACACCGACAGCCGGGTGGCGCGTGAGCTGACGGCGCTNGGGATCGAGGTCGTCGAGAGTCCGGCTCCCCGGCGCCGCGCGTCGCCGGCCGCGCAGATCGTCGGGATCGTTCGGCTGCGGGCGAGGCTGCGCGAGCTCGGCGTCGACGTCGTGCACTACCACCTGTACGCGTCGGCGCTGGCGGTCCGGCTCGCCACCCTGGGTACCCGGATCACCCGGGTCTACATGGTCGCGGGGCCCCTCTACCTGGACAACACCCCGATCCGGTGGGCCGAGCGGGTGCTGTGCCGGCTCGACCACCTGCTCATCGCGTCCAGCGCGGACATCCGCGGCCGGTACGCGGCCCTCGGACTGCCGGCGCACCGGATGCGCACCCTGTCCTACGGCGTCGACCTGGAGCGCTTCAGCCCGGCCGACGACGAGCGGCGGCGGGCGGCGCGGGCGCAGCTCGACCTCGGCGAGGACGAGTTCGTCGCGGTCTGCGTGGCCTACTTCTACCCGCCGAAGCGGCTGGTCCATCCGGGCCAGGGCGTCAAGGGCCACGAGGTGCTCCTCGCGGCGTGGGCCCGCTTCGCCGAGCGGGGCGGCCGCGGGACGCTGATCCTGCTCGGTGGGGGCTACGGCGAGGCCGGCGAGCGCTACCGCGAGCAGGTCCGGGCATGGGCCGCCCGGCTGCCCGGCAACGAGTGGGTGCGCTGGGTCGACAGCGTCACCGACGTCCGGCCGTTCTACGCGGCCGCGGACGTCAACGTCGTGTCGTCGTGGTCGGAGAGCTACGGCGCCGGGGCCGAGGCGTCCGCGTGCGGGGTTCCCTCCGTCGCCACCGCGGCCGGCGGGCTGCCGGAACTGGTCGACGAGGAGACCGGCTGGCTCGTCGGACTCGGCGATGCCGTGGCGATGGCGGACGCCCTGCAGGAGGCCGCGGCCGGCCGGCGCACGCCCGTGGCCCGCCGCCGCGGCGAGGCGGCCCGGGTGCGGGCGGAGAAGCTGCTCGACCGCCGGGCGCTCAGCCACGATGTGGTGGCGGCACTGCACCACGCCGCCCGCGTGCGGCAGGCGCCGCGCCGCGGGCTGCATCGGGCGCCGTCCCCGAGGCCCTCCTCGGGTCAGTCGTCCCCGTCCTCCCCGCCCTCCCGGCCATCCCGGCCATCCCACCCATCCCGGCCGTTCCCGTCGCTCTCTGCGCTCCTGGCGGCCCGTCGGGCCGGGAGGGACCGGCCGGACAGGGGGGCGTTGGCCGGGCAGGTCCGCCGGTCGTCGCTCGCGGCGCTGCCCGGTCGGGCGGTGCGGGCGGCCGTCCGCACCTACCTGCTGCGCACCGATCCGGTGGGGTACGCCCGCAGCATCGGGGTGCGGCTGGGCGCGGACTGCCGGTTCATCGGGGTCACCGCCNCCACCTTCGGCACCGAGCCCTACCTGATCAGGCTGGGTGAGCGGGTGGCCATCGCCGACGNCGTCCGGTTCATCACGCACGACGGTGCGGCCACCCGGCTGCGCCGGGAGCATCCCGACATCGACGTGGTCGCGCCCATCCGGGTCGGCAACGACACGGCGATCGGGATGAACACGATCATCATGNCCGGCGTCACGATCGGCTCCGACGTGGTGATCGCCGCCGGCTCCGTGGTGATGCGCGACNTCCCGGCGCGGTCCCTGGTCGCCGGGGCGCCGGCCCGGGTGGTGACCGACGTCGAGCAGTGGGAGCGGCGGATGCTCGCCCGCTCGGTGGGCACCGGGGCGATGAGCCCGCAGCGCAAGCGGGAGGTGTTCCTCGACCGGTTCGCGGCGGAGCTCGCGGCGGATCCGTCTGATATTGTTAGCACCGCTAATTAAATGGGCGCACGTCCTCCCGGGCCGCCGTACGGTGGGATCCGGCGGCCCCGCCCCGACGGGCGGGGCCGATCGAGCCCCGGTGGGCGCGGTCGCGTCGGCTGTGTCACAACCCCTCGGGCGCGATCCCGCAAGGTGGGAAATGCCAGGATGGACACGAGCCGGTCGATGATGGCCGACGCCGCGGGCGGCCCTGCGCCTACGCCAGCCGCCGTCGGCGGCGTCGCCATGGCGTTGCCGCAGGGGCGCGGCCATGGTGGCAAGCCCCGCCGTCCGCGGGTGACGGACGACGGGTCACGAGGAGGAGAACGATGGACAGCTTCGGCAGTACCGGATCGCTCGCGGTGGGTGATCGCACCTACACGATCAGGCGGCTGGACGCGGTGCCCGGGGCCGATCGACTCCCCTACAGCCTGAAGGTGCTGCTGGAGAACCTTCTGCGCACCGAGGACGGCGCCAACATCACCGCGGACCACGTCCGGGCGCTGGCGAACTGGGACCCGGCGGCGGCACCGAGCCAGGAGATCCAGTTCACCCCCGCTCGCGTGATCATGCAGGACTTCACCGGCGTGCCCTGTGTGGTCGACCTCGCCGCCATGCGCGAGGCGATGGCCGCCCTCGGGGGCGACCCGGCGAAGATCAACCCGCTGGCTCCGGCCGAGCTCGTGATCGACCACTCGATCATCGCCGACCACTTCGGCCGGCCGGACGCCTTCGAGCTCAACGCCGCGCTGGAGTTCAGCCGTAACCGGGAGCGCTACCAGTTCCTGCGCTGGGGCCAGGCGGCGTTCGACAACTTCACCGTCGTCCCGCCGAACACCGGCATCGTGCATCAGGTCAACCTGGAGCACCTGGCCCGGGTCGTGTTCACCAAGGACACCCCCGAGGGCACGCTGGCCTACCCGGACACGCTGGTGGGCACGGACAGCCACACCACGATGATCAACGGCCTGGGCGTGCTCGGCTGGGGCGTCGGCGGCATCGAGGCCGAGGCCGCGATGCTCGGCCAGCCCGTGAGCATGCTGATCCCGACCGTCGTCGGCTTCAAGCTGACCGGCGAGCTGCCCGCCGGCACGACGGCCACCGACATGGTCCTCGTGATCACCGAGCAGCTGCGCCGTCACGGCGTGGTCGGCCGGTTCGTCGAGTTCTACGGCGAGGGCGTCACCAACGTCCCGCTGGCCAACCGGGCGACCATCGGCAACATGAGCCCCGAGTACGGCTCCACCTGCGCGATCTTCCCGATCGACGACGAGACGCTGAACTACCTGCGCCTGTCCGGCCNGCCGGCGGAGCTGGTCGCGCTGGTCGAGGCGTACGCCAAGGAGCAGGGCCTCTGGCACGACCCGAGCCGTGAGGCCGCCTACACGACCACCCTGGAGCTCGACCTGTCGACGGTCGTGCCGTCGCTGGCCGGGCCGAAGCGGCCGCAGGACCGCGTGCCGCTGTNGAACGCCAAGCAGGCGTTCCGCGCCGCGCTGGCCAACTACGCCCAGCCCTCGGTGTTCACCAACGGTGGCGCGGACGAGGCCGACGCCGAGTCGTTCCCCGCCTCCGACCCGGCGGCGGCGTTCGCGGACAAGCCGTCGGACGCCCCCATCTCGGTGAACGCCGTCGCCGGCGACATCACCAGCCNGCCCGCCAACCCGACATCGGTCACCCTCGCCGACGGCTCCACGGTGGAGCTCGACCACGGGGCCGTCGCGGTGGCCGCGATCACCTCCTGCACCAACACCTCGAACCCGCAGGTGATGGTGGGCGCGGCGCTGCTGGCCCGCAACGCGGTGGAGAAGGGGCTGACCCGCAAGCCGTGGGTCAAGACGACGCTGGCCCCGGGCTCCAAGGTCGTCATGGACTACTACGAGCGCGCCGGGCTCGTGCCGTACCTGGACAAGGTCGGCTTCAACCTGGTCGGGTTCGGCTGCACCACCTGCATCGGCAACTCCGGCCCGCTGCCGGAGGAGATCAGCGCGGCGGTGAACGACGCCGACCTCGCGGTGGTCAGCGTGCTGTCCGGCAACCGTAACTTCGAGGGCCGGATCAACCCCGACGTCAAGATGAACTACCTGGCGTCCCCGCCGCTGGTCGTCGCCTACGCGCTGGCCGGGACGATGGACATCAACCTCGACACCGACCCGCTCGGCTACGGCAGCGACGGCCAGCCGGTGTACCTGCGCGACATCTGGCCGAGCGAGGCCGAGGTGTCCGCGGTCGTCGCCGACGCGATCCAGTCGGAGATGTTCGAGTCGGACTACGCCGACCTCTCCGGCGACGAGCGCTGGCGCTCGCTGCCGGTCGGCGACGGCGGCGAGGTGTCGCGGACGTTCGCCTGGGCCGACGACTCGACCTACGTCCGTCACCCTCCGTACTTCGAGGGCATGGCGACCAAGCCCGAGGCGCGCACGGACATCATCGACGCCCGCGTGCTCGCGGTGCTGGGGGACTCGGTCACCACCGACCACATCTCCCCGGCCGGTTCCATCAAGAAGGACTCGCCGGCCGGCCGCTACCTCGCCGAGCACGGCGTCGCCCCCGGCGACTTCAACTCCTACGGGTCGCGGCGCGGCAACCACGAGGTCATGATCCGCGGCACGTTCGCCAACATCCGCCTGCGCAACCGGCTGGCGCCCGGCACCGAGGGCGGCGTCACCCGGCACCTGCCCGACGGCCAGGAGATGGCGATCTACGACGCGGCGCAGAAGTACGCCGCCGAGGGCGTGCCGCTGGTCGTGCTCGCCGGCAAGGAGTACGGCTCGGGCTCGTCGCGTGACTGGGCGGCCAAGGNCACCTCGCTGCTGGGCGTGCGCGCCGTCATCGCCGAGTCCTACGAGCGGATCCACCGTTCCAACCTGATCGGCATGGGCGTGCTGCCCCTGCAGTTCCCGGCGGGTGAGTCGGTGGAGTCGCTCGGCCTGACCGGCGAGGAGTCGTTCACGATCACCGGTCTCGCCGACGTCGACGAGAAGACGCCGTCGCTCACCGTCCGCGCGGGGGACAAGACGTTCGACGCGGTCGTGCGCATCGACACCCCCGGCGAGGCGGAGTACTACCGCCACGGCGGCATCCTGCTCTACGTCCTGCGCTCCCTGCTCTAGTCGACCTGCTCTAGTCGACCTGCTCGCGTCGACGATCGTCCGGTCCCGGCCGGGGCATGTGCCGGCCGGGACCTCGCGGTCCGGGCCAGCGTGCTCCGGCCGGGCCGCGAGGCNNAGCCCACGTCGTCGCGGCGGTGCGCCGCGGGGCACTGCTACGTCGTACGTTCCGCTTCTTCCGCGCGTCGGTGGTCCTGGGCGGTGCTGATCCAGCGGGCCAACGTCGTCGCGGCCGCTCCTGAGTCGATCGCGTCGCGACATCGCGCAGATGCCGTGTGCAGTTGCTCCACGAGCGTCGAGCCCGTGGGCATCGCAGCCACCAGTGCAGCCGCCCAGGCGGTCGCGTCGCTGGTCAGATCGCGCCGTTCGAGGAGATGCGTGAGCAGCGCCGGCCAGCCCTCGGCGGCGGTCGTGTCCGGATCGGGCGAGAAGGCATGGTGATCATGCCAGCAGCCTGGTCGACTGAGCCACTCCAGTCGCTGGGTTGTCGGTCGGGGTGCTTTCATCGGTGCCGGCTGGCGGGACGCTTGTACCGACCTGCACCGCGTCGGGTCGAGTCTGAGTGGGGACCGACGCTGGCCGGGGATCCGCCCGAACACGTGGCGGCACGGTTCCGCGGAACACCATGATCACCGGAGCTCTGGTCGGAGATGGAGACGAGACCCGGGTCGTTAGACTGGACGGCAGCGTCGCGTGCCGTCGAGCGCTCCGGTTCCGGCATGGAGGCGTGGGACCGAATGGGGTCGGCATGACCGTTCGTTTCAACCACACCATCGTCGCAGCACGCGACCGGCACGAGTCGGCGACCTTTCTCAGTCGGCTGCTCTCACTGCCCGCACCGGTACCTGCCGGACATTTTCTGGCCGTGCAACTCNCCGACGGCGTCACGCTGGACTACGCCGACACCGGCACCGAAATCTCGGCCCAGCACTATGCCTTCCTGGTCTCGGACGAGGTTTTCGACGCCGCGATCGAGCGGATCCGGACGCAGGGTGTCGAGCACTGGGCGGACCCGGCGCGACAGCACCCAGGTGAGATCAACACCAACGACGGCGGCCGGGGCGTGTACTTCCAGGACCCGGGCGGCCACTTCATGGAAATCATCACCGTGCCGTACGGCGGTTTCTGACGGCCCGCAACCGCATCCCGTCGCGCTGCTCGGCCCTGGATCATCGTGCGATCGGCGATCCTCGCCGACGACCCGTAGACCGGGAGATGACCGCACAGGCGGTTACCTGCTTCTGACCTTCACCCTGCTGGTCGCCGTACGGCGTCGAGGGCCAGCGTGAGCAACCGGTCGGCCTGGTCGGCGTTGTCGCTGCGGGCGGTTGCCAGGGCGATCCCGACGACGAGCTGGACGAGATCGTCGGGGGTCAGGTCCGGGCGGGCCGTTCCGGTCCGCTGGGCGCGGCGGAGAAGGTCGGCTGCGGCCTCCACGATGACGCGGTGGCAGTCCGCGACCCACGGTTCGATCTCCTCGACCATGAAGGCGCCGGCGAGGCCCTGGTTCCCATGGACGTGGACGAGGAACAGGCGCAACCAGGCCGCCAGCGCGCCGTCCGGGGACTCGGCGGCCGACAGCTGCGCCGCCCGCCGGCACAGCGTCTCGATCCGGTCGGCGAGGACGGCCTGCAACAGGTCCGCCCGGGTGGGGAAGTGCCGGTAGAGGGTTCCCTGCCCAACTCCGGCCCGGCGGGCGATCTCGACGAGGGACGTGTCCGGTCCGGCCTCCTCGAACGCCGTGCGCGCGNCGGCGAGCAGGAGCTCCCGATTGCGCCGGGCATCCGCGCGCGGCGGGCGTTGCCCGGGGGCGCGCCCAGCCGGTGCCGCCATCGCGTCCCCCTCTCGCCACCGAACGTAGACAACCGGACAAGGTGTCCGTATTGTAGTCGACGTCATCCGGACAGCCTGTCCGGATATCCGGCCTGAAGGAGCATGGTGGCAGCGCAGCCAGGACACGAGCTCGGCAACGTCGGCGTCTGGACCTTTGCCTTCGATGGTCAGCCGGNCAACCGGGTGCGGGAGGCCGCGGCGGAGATCGAGGAGCTGGGCTACGGCGCCCTGTGGTGCGGGGAGGCGTTCGGTCGGGACGCGGTGGGCCAGGCGTGGCTGCTGCTGTCGGCCACCCGGAGAATCACCGTCGCGTCCGGCATCGCGAACATCGCGTTCCGCGACCCGATCGCCATGGCGACCGCGGCCCGCACACTGGGTGAGGCGTTCCCGGGGCGCTACCTTCTCGGCCTCGGTGGGCACCGGGTCGATGACACCGTCCACCTGCTGGACGGCTATCCCATGCCCGCCCTGGGCAGGGCGGTCTCGACGATGGACGCCTACCTGGCGGCCATGGACGCCGTCCCCGCCCACAGTCCGCCGCCGCAGGTGGCCGTGCGCCGCGTGCTGGCCGCGCTCGGCCCGAGGATGCTGTCGTTGGCGGCGGAGCGGACGTGGGGGGCGCACCCGTACTTCGTGCCCGTCGAACACACCCGGCGGGCCCGCGAGATCATGGGCCCGCACGCGTTTCTCGGGGTGGAACAGGCTGTCGTCCTGGACTCCGACGTCGACCGCGCCCGGGAGGTCGCCGCCGCGCACGTCGCCGCCTACGTCGCCGTGGAGTCGCACCAGACGGCGAACCTGCGGCGCCTCGGCTTCGGCGACGACGACATCCTCGGCGGCCCGAGCCGCCGCCTCGTCGACGCCATCGTCGCGTACGGCGACGTCCCGACGATCCATGATCGGGTACGCCGACACTTCGACGCAGGTGCGGACCACGTCTGCATCCAGGCCCTCGCCGCCGACCCGACCGCACTGCCCGAGCACCAGTGGCGCGAACTCGCGCCGGCGCTGCGCGGCGCCGCGACCGCACCCAGGTGATGCGCTCTGGGTTATCTGAAAACTACGGACAGTGATACCTTCCCCCTGTGAGGCAGCCCCGGGCCGCCCGGCGATCGTGCGGGTGGGCCCCCGGCCGCTGGTGACGACGCGTTGCGCCAGGGGGAATCCGATGCCGCGTGGTACTCCGGAGCAGAGCGGGCCCTCCGTACCGACGGTTCCGTCGGGGCTGCCGGGCGAGCGGGTCAAACCGCTGGTGCCGCAGCCCAGCGGGCCGCAGCCCCGCCGCCCGTCGCTGACCGCCTCGCGGTCGGCGTCCGCCGTGTCGCGGGCGGCCGGCCCGACCGAGCGTCGCCTGCGGGTGCTGGTGGTCGTGGGCACCCGGCCGGAGGTGGTCAAGCTCAGCCGGGTCGTCGCCGCCCTCGACCGGGCCGTCGACCTGCGCCTGGTCCACACCGGTCAGAACTACGACCACGAGCTCAACCAGGTCTTCTTCGACGAGCTCGGCGTCCGCCGACCGGACCACGTCCTCGACGCCGCCGGGCCCACCCCCGCCGAGACGATCAGCAGGCTGATCTCCCGGCTGGACCCGATCCTCGCCGCCGAGGCCCCCGACGCCGTGCTCATCTACGGCGACACGAACACCTGCTACGCCGCGATCGCCGCCAAGCGCCGCCGGATCCCCGTGTTCCACCTGGAGGCCGGCAACCGCTGCTTCGACCAGCGGGTCCCGGAGGAGATCAACCGGCGGGTCGCCGACCAGCTCAGCGACGTCCACCTGGCCCTGACCGAACGGGCCCGCGGGCACCTTCTCGCCGAGGGGCTGCCCGCCCAGCGGATCTTCGTCGTCGGCTCCCCGGTCAAGGAGGTGCTCACCCACTACGCCCCGCTCATCGACACGTCGTCGGTGCTGACCACCCTCGGCGTGCAGGCGGGGCGCTACCTGCTCGCCAGCCTCCACCGCGAGGAGAACGTCGACCGGCCCGAGGCGTTGTCGGCCCTGCTGGAGACCCTCAACCGGCTGGCGGCCCGCTACCGGCTGCCGGTGATCGTCTCGACCCACCCGCGGACCCGGGACCGGCTCGGCACGCTGCGCCGCTCGGGACGGGCACCCCTGCTCGACGACCGGGTCCGCTTCTGCCGGCCCTTCGGCTTCTGCGACTACATCGCGCTGCAGCGGGCCGCGCTGTGCGTGCTTTCCGACAGTGCCACCCTGACCGAGGAGGCCTCGCTCGTCGGCTTCCCCGCCGTGCTCGTCCGCGAGGCGCACGAGCGGCCGGAGGGCATGGACCGCGGGGTGCTCGTCGCCAGCGTCCTGCGCCCGGAGCGGATCCTCGACGCCGTCGAGCTGATCGTGCGGGAGTCCGAAAGCGACCGCCGGGCGCGGGTCGTCCCCGACTACGACGCCGACGACGTCTCCCGCCGGGTGGTGCACATCGTCGTCAGCTACGTCGACCACGTCAGGCGGACCGTCTGGTACGGCGACACCGGCCCCAGCGCCGGGCCGAACCCCGCGGCCCCCGCCACGACCGCGGACAGCCGCTGACCCCGCATCGGTGCAGGTCAGGGGATTGTTGGTCGGAGTGGCCGGTACCCTTGGCCGGTGGACCAGCCGAGCCTCGCCAACCTCGCGCACCTGCGCCGGGCGCGGGACCTGGTCGACCGGGAGTACGCGCGCCCGCTCGACGTGCCGACCATGGCCCGCCACGCGCTGATGTCACCCGGGCACTTCTCCCGGGCGTTTCGGGCGGCCTACGGCGAGACGCCGTACAGCTACCTCATGACCCGCCGGGTCGAGCGGGCGATGGCGCTGCTGCGGGCGGGCATGAGCGTGACCGATGCGTGCATGGCGGTCGGCTGCACCTCCCTCGGCTCGTTCAGCTCCCGGTTCACCGCGCTCGTGGGGATGACGCCGAGCGCGTACCGGGCCCGGGAACACCGCGCGGTGCAGGCGATGCCCGCCTGCGTCGCCCAGGCGCGCACCCGGCCGACGAGGGACCGGTCGGCGGCCAGGGACCGTCCGTCAGGGGACCAGTCAGCGGGGGACCAGGTGGCGGGGGAGCAGTCGGTCAGGATCGGAGAAGCGATCCGTGCGGGGGCACCCTAGCGTCACCCGCATGACCGTCTCACTCCAGTACTNCCACATCACCGTCAACGACCTGGACCGCTCGCTCNCCTTCTACCGCGACGCGCTCGGCCTCGAGGTGCGCAACGACGTCGCCTCGGACGGGTTCCGCTGGGTCACCCTCGTCAGCGCGTCCCANCCGGATCTGGAGATCGTCCTGTCCGAGCCGCACGCCGGCCGACCGCAGGCCGACGGGGACGCCCTGCAGGAACTGCTCACCAAGGGCGTCCTGCCGGTCATCGTGTTCCGCGCGGACGATCTCGACGCGACCTTCGAGAAGGTGCGGGCCTTCGGCGCCGAGGTGCTGCAGGAGCCCATCGACCAGCCCTGGGGCCCGCGCGACTGCGCGTTCCGCGACCCCTCGGGCAACACCGTGCGCATCTCGCAGGCGCCGAAGACCTGACCTGCTCTGGCCTGGCCTGACCGGCCCGCGGCGCGGACGTCCGACCGCGGGCCGCCGACCCGGGTCAGTCGCGGTCGGCCGGAGGGTCCTCGGCAAGCAGGTCCGTGAGGGGCCCGAACAGCGCAGGCGGGGCGGCGACGGTGAGGTCCTCGGTCGCCGGCCGGCCGTGCAGCCCGCCGACCCGCAGGCCCGCCTCGGCCGCGACGAGCCCACCGGCGGCATGGTCCCAGGGCTTCAGGCCACGCTCGTAGTAGGCGTCGACGAGGCCGTCGGCGGCGGCGCACAGATCCAGCGACGCCGCGCCCATCCGGCGGATGTCGCGGACCCGGGGCACCACCCTGGTGAGCACCGCGGCCTGGGCGGCGCGGCGGGACTCCAGGTAGCCGAAACCGGTCGCGACGAGGGCGCCGGCCAGGGTCGTCACCGTCGACCCGGTCAGTGCTGTGCCGTCGCGGAAGGCGCCGCCGCCGCGGACGGCCGTGTAGGTGGTGCCCAGCGCCGGGGCGTGCACCACTCCGGCGACGACCTCGCCGTCGACCTCCGCGGCGATCGACACCGCCCAGTTCGGCAGCCGGTAGAGGAAGTTCACCGTGCCGTCGAGGGGATCGACGATCCAGCGCACGCCGGTCGACCCGGCGGAGTCGGACCCCTCCTCGCCGAGCAGGCCGTCGCCCGGACGCAGCTCGCCGAGCCGGCGGGCGACCAGTGCCTCGGAGGCGCGGTCCAGGGCCGTGACCACGTCGGTGGGGGAGGACTTCGTCGTCTCCGCGGCGACCGCGCCCTCGCGGCCCCGGGCGAGCAGCCCGCCGGCCTCGCGGGCGATCGTCAGCGCGACGTCCAGCAGGGTGTCCGGGTCTGGCAGGTCGCTCATGGGTCGGCGCTCCGGGGCTCGGCTCTGGTTCTNCTTCGGCGGTTCTGCTTCGGCTTCCGTTTCGGGCTCATCCTGCCAAGGTGGCGTCGCACGCGAGCATCCCGGCGGGTGAAAGGGGTCACGCCAGGCGGACGCGCGGCGTCTCGGGGGGCCGGGCACGGCGGTCACGATCGGCGCGCCCGTAGGATCGTCGCTGTGGTTGGCACAGACGGCACTGATCGCTCCGCCCGCGCGGTTCCCGCCCCCTCCGCTCGCGCGGTTCCCGCGAAGCCCACGCTCGACGGCATCGAGGGGCGCTGGTCGGCGGTATGGCAGGACGAGGGCACCTACACCTTCGACCGCACGGTCGACCGGGGGCGGGTGTACTCCATCGACACCCCGCCACCGACCGTAAGCGGCTCGCTGCATGTCGGCCACGTGTTCTCCTACACGCACACCGACCTCATCGCCCGTTACCAGCGGATGCGCGGCCGTGAGGTGTTCTACCCGCTGGGCTTCGACGACAACGGGCTGCCCACCGAGCGGCGGGTGCAGAACTACTTCGGGGTGCGCTGCGACCCGTCGCTGCCCTACGACCCGGACTTCGCCCCGCCGGCGAAGCCGGGCAAGGAGCAGGTGCCGATCTCGCGGCGCAACTTCGTCGACCTGTGCGAGCGGTTGACGCTGGAGGACGAGAAGGGCTTCGAGGAGCTCTGGCGCCGCCTGGGTCTGTCCGTCGACTGGTCGCACACCTACGCCACCATCGACACCCGCTCGCGCGTCGTCGCCCAGCGGGCGTTCCTGCGCAATCTTGCCCGCGGCGAGGCCTACCTGGCCGAGGCGCCGACGCTGTGGGACGTCACCTTCCGCACCGCGGTCGCCCAGGCGGAGNTGGAGGACCGGGAGCGTCCCGGTGCCTTCCACACCCTCGCCTTCCCCCGCGCCGGGGCGGAGCCGGTGGTGATCGAGACGACCCGACCGGAGCTGCTGCCCGCCTGCGTGGCCCTGGTCGCCCACCCGGACGACCCGCGCTACCAGCCGCTGTTCGGGTCCACGGTGCGTAGCCCGCTGTTCGACGTCGACGTCCCNGTCGTCGCCCACCGGCTCGCCGATCCCGACAAGGGTTCCGGCATCGCGATGATCTGCACCTTCGGTGACCTGACCGACGTCATCTGGTGGCGGGAACTGCGCCTGCCGGCCCGCGCCGTGATCGGCCGCGACGGCCGGCTCGTGCCGGAGCCGCCGGCCGCGATCACCTCGCCCGCGGGCCGCGCGCACTACGCCGAGCTCGCCGGCAAGACCGTGCACAGCGCCCGCACGCGCATCGTGGAGCTGCTCGCCGAGTCCGGTGCGCTGCTCGGCGAGCCGCGGCCCATCGCCCACCCGGTCAAGTTCTACGAGAAGGGCGACCGGCCGCTGGAGATCGTCACGACCCGCCAGTGGTACATCCGCAACGGTGGGCGGGACGAGCCGCTGCGCGCCGCGCTGCGGGCCCGCGGCCAGGAGCTGCNCTGGCATCCGGAGTACATGAAGGTCCGCTACGAGAACTGGGTCGACGGCCTCAACGGCGACTGGCTGATCAGCCGGCAGCGGTTCTTCGGCGTGCCGTTCCCGGTGTGGTATCCCCTCGACGACGCCGGCGCGCCGCGCTATGACGCGCCGATCGTGCCGCCCGAGGCGGCCCTGCCCGTCGACCCGTCCAGCGACGTGCCGCCGGGCTACACCGACGCCCAGCGGGGGCTGCCCGGCGGGTTCGCCGCCGACCCGGACGTGATGGACACCTGGGCGACGTCCTCGCTCACCCCGCTGATCGTCAGCGGTTGGGAGAGCGACCCGGACCTGTTCGCCCGCGTGTTCCCGATGGATCTGCGGCCCCAGGCCCACGAGATCATCCGGACCTGGCTGTTCTCCACCGTGGTCCGCGCCCACGCCGAGTTCGGCGTNCTGCCCTGGTCGAACGCGGCGATCTCCGGCTGGATCCTCGACCCGGACCGCAAGAAGATGTCGAAGTCCAAGGGCAACGTCGTCACCCCGATGGGCCTGCTGGAGGAGCACGGTTCGGACGCGGTCCGCTACTGGGCGGCGTCCGGGCGGCCGGGCACCGACACCGCCTTCGACGTCGGCCAGATGAAGAACGGCCGCCGACTCGCCATCAAGATCCTCAACGCCAGCCGCTTCGCGCTGGGCCTCGCCGCCGAGGAGACACCCCCGGGCGCCCCGGCGACGGGCGAGGNGGGGACCTCCGATGCCGCCGCCGGCGCTGCCTCGACGGTCGGCACGGCGGCGCCGGTGGACGGCGCCGTGCCGGTGGACGGTGCCGTGCCGGTGGGTGGTGCCGTGCCGGTCGGCGAGCCGCTCGACCGGGCGCTGCTCGCCGCGCTGGCCGACGTCGTGGACGCCGCGACCGCCGCACTCGACACCTACGACTACGCGCGGGCCCTGGAGGTCACCGAGTCGTTCTTCTGGCGGTTCTGCGACGACTACGTCGAGCTGGTCAAGGGCCGGGCCTACGGCTCGTTCGGGGCCGCCGGCGCCGCCTCCGCGCACACCACCCTCGCGGTCGCGCTGTCCGTGCTGCTGCGGCTGTTCGCCCCGGTCCTGCCGTTCGTCACCGAGGAGGTCTGGTCCTGGTGGCGGCCGGGCTCGGTGCACCGGGCGAGCTGGCCGGACCCGGCGGAGATCCGCAAGCTCGCCGACGGCGGGCGCCCCGAGCTGCTCGACGCCGTCGGCGCGGCGCTCACCGGCGTGCGCCGTGCCAAGTCCGCGGCGAAGGCGTCGATGAAGGCCGAGGTCGCGAGCGCCCGGATCAGCGGGGATGCCGACCTCGTCGCCCTCGTCGAAGCGGCGGCCGCCGACCTGCGCAGCGCCGGCAGCATCCGCGAGCTCGCGTTCAGCCCCGCCGCAGGCGAGATCGCCGTCGCCGTCGACCTCGCCTGAACCCCGGCCCCCGCCTCGACCCGCCGCCTTCCCGGTCAGATGCCGCTCAGGCGGCGGGCTGAGGGCCGCAGGTAGACGAACCAGGTGAGGGCGAAGCACAGCGCGTAGTAGGCGATGAAGGAGATGTACGCCGCGTCGCCGGACCGGTAGCTCAGGAACGACTGCCGGAAGGCCAGGTTCACCAGCACGCCGCCGAACGCGCCGATCGCGCCGGCCAGGCCGATCAGCGCGCCGGAGCGGCGCCGGGCGGCGCGATCGGCGGCCAGCGGGTCGGCGCCGGCATCGACGGCGAGGCGCGACTTCGCCCGGAAGATCGCCGGGATCATCTTGTACGTCGACCCGTTGCCGACGCCGCTGAAGACGAACAGGGCGATGAACCCGACGAGGAAGCCGNCCAACGAGTCCGTCAGCGAGGCGACGAGCACGGCCGCGGCCGCGGCGGCCATCGCCACGAAGTTCGCGAACGTGATGCGGGCGCCGCCGAACCGGTCGGCCAGCAGGCCGCCGAGCGGGCGGATCAGCGAGCCGAGCAGCGGCCCGAGGAACGTCAGGTAGGCGGCCTTGATCGGGGTGTCGAACCGGTCGGCGAACTGCACCTGCAGCACCTGGCCGAAGGCGAAGCCGAAGCCGATGAACGAGCCGAACGTGCCGATGTAGAGCAGCGACATCACCCACGTGTGGCCGTCGCGGGCGACCTCGCGCATCGCGCCGCGGTCGTTGCGCGCCGTGGAGAGGTTGTCCATGAACAGCGCCNCACCGAGCGCGACCAGCACGATCAGCGGGATGTAGATCGCCAGGACGACCCGCGGGTGGCCCTTGCCCGCCGTGGCGAGCACGAGCAGGGCGACGAGCTGGATCGCGGCCACGCCCAGGTTCCCGCCGCCGGCGTTGAGCCCGAGCGCCCGGCCCTTGAGCCGGTCCGGGTAGTAGGCGTTGATGTTCGTCATCGACGAGGCGAAGTTGCCGCCGCCGACGCCCGCGACCGCGGCGACGAGCAGCAGCGTGGTGTACGAGACACCGGGTTTGAGGACGATCGCGGCGAGGATCGTGGGGACGAGCAGCAGCAGCGCGCTGACGATCGTCCAGTTCCGTCCGCCGAAGCGGGCGACGGCGAAGGTGTACGGGATGCGCAGCACGCTGCCGACCAGCGTCGGCAGCGACGTCAGCAGGAACTTCCCGGCGGGATCGATGTGGTACTTCGGCCCGAGGAACAGGACCGTCACCGACCACAGCGACCAGATCGAGAAGCCGACGTGCTCGGCCAGGATCGAGAAGATCAGATTGCGGCGGGCGATGCGGGACCCGCCGTGGTGCCAGAACGACGGGTCGTCGGGCCGCCAGTCGTCGATCCAGCGGCCCCGGCGGGACGCGGCCGGGGCGAGGTCGGTGGTCGGGACGCCTTCCAGCGTGGCGCTCATGTGATGATCCTCCGGGGTGCGGGCGATGCCACGACCGTAGGAACGCACCGTTACGCGGCGACGCGCGAGCTGTGACACTCTCTGAGACATCCGCTCACCCGGCCGGGAGCCGCGCGGTGAGACGTGCGGCCGAGGGCCACCGGCGGTCCGTGAGATCGCCGCCTGTCCCGCCTGTCTCGCCCGGCCGCCGGAGCTTGTCACACCGGCGCCGGGTATCTCGTCCAGGTGGGGGAGGGGGAGCGTGCCGCGCCCGGCCGCCGGGGCCGGTGACGCCCGGTTCATGGCGTCCCTCAGACCTGCGGAGGAGCCGATGACAACCGTCCCGAGCCGAGCTACGCAGGGTCCCGGCGCCGTCCCCGCCGACCTGCCCGCTGCCGCCGAGGTGTCCGCGCCCGAAGGGATGTCGGCCGCGGCCGGTTCCTCGGCGCTGGCCGCGGCGTTCGAGGCCGAGCGTCCGCACCTGCGAGGGGTGGCCTACCGCCTGCTGGGCTCCTTCGCCGACGCCGAGGACGCGGTGCAGGAGGCCTGGCTGCGCCTCGGCCGGGTCGACGCCGGGCGGATCTCCGACCTGCGCGCCTGGCTGACCGTGGTGGTCAGCCGGCTGTGCCTGGACCAGCTCCGCTCGGCCCGCGGTCGCCGGGAGGGGTACGTCGGGCCCTGGCTGCCCGAGCCGTTCGTCGACGGGTTCGCGGGCGGCGACGGCACCGGGGGCGGCGCAGACGCCGGCTTGCCCGTGGTGGACGCGGCGTTCGTCGCCGGTGCGGCGGTACCGGTCGGCGCCGACCCCGCGACCGGGGGTCGGGTGGCGGACCCGGCCGACCGGGTGACGCTCGCCGAGTCGGTGAGCATGGCGATGATGGTCGTGCTCGAGACGCTCAGCCCGGCCGAGCGCACCGCCTTCATCCTGCACGACGTGTTCGGCTACGACTTCGCCGAGATCGCCGCGGCCACCGGGCGCACCCCGGCCGCGGCCCGCCAGCTCGCCAGCCGGGCGCGGCGCCACGTCCGGGACCGGTCGGTCCGCTTCGACCCGGATCCGGCGTCGCGGCGTCGCGTCGCCGAGGCCTTCTTCGCCGCGGCGGCCGGCGGCGACCTCGACGGGCTGCTGGCCCTGCTCGATCCGAACGCCGTCCTGCGCAGCGACGGCGGGGGGAACGCGCAGGCCGCCCGCCGGCCGGTGGCGGGCGCCGACCGGGTCGCCCGGTTCGTGCTCGGCATCCTCGCCAAGGCGGCCCGGCGCGCCGACGGGCGGGTGCGGATCCAGCCGGTCGAGGTCAACGGCGAACCCGGCTTCGCCAGCTTCGAGGGCGACGTCCTGCGCTACCTCGCCGGCCTGCACGTGGCGGGCGGCCGGATCGTCGAGATCAACATCGTCGCGAACCCGGAGAAGATGCGCCACCTGCCCGCCGCGGCCCCGGCCGGCGGTGCGGTTCCGGTGGGCGGTGCGGTTCCGGTGGGCGGTGCGGCGCGGTGTGCCCGGTCTGTGGGCCCGGACCGGGCAGGACGCACCGCAGTCGGCCCCACCCCGTCGGGCTAGTCGATCCGGCGTAGCTGGTCGCGGTAGCGCTTGCCGTTCGCGACGTAGACGGCGGCACCCGCGGCGAGACCGGCCTGGTCCGGGCCGCCGGGCAGCACCTTGGCCGGGATCCCGAGGGCCCGCCCGCCCGGCGGCACGACCGTGTCACCCACGACGACCGCCCCGGCCCCGACCAGCCCGCCGCGCCCGACCCGGACCCGGTGCAGGACCACCGAGCCGGATCCGATCAGCGAGCCGTCCTCGACGACGCAGCCCTCCAGGTGCACGAGGTGNCCGATCGTGCAGTCGTCGCCGACGACGGTCGCCAGCTCCTCGGTCGCGTGGATCACCGTGCCGTCCTGGACGGAGGTGCGCGCGCCGATCACGATCGACCCGTAGTCGCCGCGCAGCACCGCCCCCGGCCACACGGTCGACTCGGGGCCGATCGTCACCGTGCCGATGACGGTGGCGTCCGGGTGGACGTAGGCCGTCGGGTCGATGACGGGAACGGCGTCTCCCAGGGCGTACACGGCCATCCGGTCTCCCGCGGGTCGTCGGGCGCGTCTAGTGACCTCCATCGTGCCCGTCGGGGCCGCCGGGTGGGTGGGTTCAGTCCTCCGAGGCGGAGACCTCGGGACGGACCATGCCGGGCGGCGGGGAGCCCGTCGCCCTGACCCAGCCGCGGGCCACCGTCCGCTCCGCCGCGAGCCGGCCGAGCCCGATCGCCAGGCCGGAGATCGCCGCCCAGGCGATCGCCTCCGCCCAGGCGGTGTCCGGGTCCGCCGGGTTGACCGGCGGGTCTGACTTGCGCACCTTGCGGTACACGGCCGTGACCCCGCGGCTGGCGGCCGTGCCCGCGAGCGCTGTCGCCGCTCCGCCGACGACCTTCCATCCCAGCTTCGATGCCGCTTTCGCCACCCCACACCTCTCGTTCTGCGCCGCGGGCCGCACTGGCCCGCCGTGTTGTCCTTACCCCGGTGGCCCCGGTTACCCCCCGCCGACCTGGGTGGGCCGCCGGTGGTCCCTATCCGATCACGACCGGGCGGTCCCGCCGGCACGCGGGGCGCACCGCGGGTGGCGAGCCAGGGATGGCCTAAGGTTCAACTCGCGGATCGCGGACATCCGGCGCGGCGGATGCCGTCGGCGGTCGACGGTGATCGACCATCGTCGGTCGTCGGTCGTCGGTCGTCGGTCGGCGGCGCTCGTCGGTGGCGGTCGGCGGCACTCGGCGGCGGAGATTGACCTCCCCGTTCGGCTCAATCTCCCCGTTCGGCCCGTCCAGGCAGGAGACCAGACCATGACCGCCCCCGATCAGACGATCCCCGCGGCCCCGCAGGCACCGGCCGGGCCCGCCGTGCCCGAAACGGTGGCCGAGACCGTGGCGGTGGCCACCGAGACCGTGGCGGCGGGGCGGGTGGAGGTCCTCGTGCGCCGGCTGGACCGTGCGGTGGCGCCGCCGGCGTACGCCCAGCCGTCCGACGCGGGCGCGGACCTGGTGACCACGCAGGATGTGACCCTCGCGCCGGGCGAGCGGGCCGTCGTCGGCACGGGCCTGGCGATCGCGCTGCCGGCGGGCTACGCGGCCTTCGTGCATCCGCGCAGCGGCCTGGCCGCGCGGCACGGCGTGACGGTGGTCAACGCGCCCGGCACGGTCGACGCCGGTTACCGTGGTGAAATCAAAGTAGTTCTCATCAATACCGATCGATCCGATCCGATCACGTTGCGTAGGGGCGACCGGATCGCCCAGCTCGTGGTGCAGCGTGTGGAGCATGCCGTCTTCCGCGACGTGGACGAGCTGCCCGCCTCGGTGCGCGGCAGCGGTGGGTTCGGATCGACGGGTGGCTTCGGCTCGACGGAGGGTCCCGGTGCCGGGGTCGGCGCGGGGACGCCCGGGGGGGCGGGAAGGGAGTCCGGTGGTGTTCGGCCGCGGGCGTAGGNAATCCGATCAGCGCGAGGCGTCCCGGGTCGAGGCTTCCGAGCGGCGTGCGCCGGTCGCCGAGGCCGCATCGGTGATGGCGGACGGTCCCTACGACGTCACCGAGGCGCCGCAGGACGATCTCCACCGGCTCGACCTCGGCTCGTTGCGGATCCCGGCGCTGCCGGGCGTGCAGGTGCAGTTCCAGGTGGAGGAGGCGACCGGCCAGCCGTTGANGGTGCTCATCACCGACGGGCGCAGCGCGATGGAGCTGTCGGTCTTCGCCGCGCCCAAGAGCAGCGGCCTGTGGGACGAGGTGCGCGCCGAGATCCTGACGACGATCGAGGCGGCCGGCGGTCGCGAGGCGAACGGCCCGTTCGGGCCCGAGCTGCGGATGCTGCTGCCCACCGGCCGCCCGGGCGAGACCGTTCCCGGCCGGATGATGGGCGTCGACGGCCCGCGCTGGTTCCTGCGTGCCGTGGTGACGGGCGTGGCCGGGGGCGAGCCGGGGGCCNCGCCGCTGCTCGACGAGACGCTGCGCCAGCTCGTGGTGTCCCGCGGCGACGGCGCGATGCCGGTGCGGGATCCCCTGCCGCTGACCCTGCCCCGGGAGGTCGCCGACCATCCCGACGGCCCCGGCGGCTCGGCGACCGCGGCGACGAGCGGACGGCCCGGCATGCCGGTGCCCGGCGTCCGCACCGCCGAGCTCCGCTGACCCGGGGCGCCACGCGCCGCCCTGCACCGCACACAATACGTATCCGCACGTGGATCGCTCGATCGTGCGGCTTGCCGCGGGCACACTGAGCCTCGGTCATTCGTTGCATCAGACGTGTTCGGGCAGGGTTGCTCGCGCGGGAACGGAGGAGCCGTGGGCGAGCCACACGGTTGGTGGGGGCGCAAGCTCCACAGGCTGACGGCGGGGACGAACGAGCTCGACGCCGAGGATCTCCAGGCCGCGTCCGCGGCGGCGGGTGCCGTCCCGATGAGCGGCTGTCGTGACCGGGACGAGACATGCGTCGCGGGTACCATCCAGGCGGTGACGGTGCGCGCGCGTGCCGGCGCGCCGACCCTCGAGGTCGACATCTACGACGGCAGCGGCACCGTGACGCTGGTGTTCCTGGGCCGCCGGGACATCCCGGGCCTGCGGGCCGGCGCCTCGGTGAAGGCTTCCGGTCGCATCACCGTGCAGGAGGGTCGCCCGAGCATCTTCAATCCGCGATACGAACTTCTCCCGGTCCCCTCCGCGAGCGCCTAGGTTCGGGCGGGGAACCGGCCCCTACCGACAGGATCCCCATCGACGATGCCACGACTGCCCNCCCCCGACGCACCGCCGATGACGATGTCCGAGGCCATCGGCGGGCCCCGGGGGATCATCGACAGCTCCATCCCGACCGTGGCGTTCGTGACGGTGAACGCCGAGGCCGGGCTGACCGCCGGCATCGCCGTCGCCGTCGCCGCCGCGCTTGCCCTGCTCGTCCTGCGCATCGTGCGGCACGAACCGACGCAGCAGACGTTCTCCGGCCTGTTCGCCGTCGCGGTCGCGGCGTTCGTCGCCTCACGCACCGGCGACGCGAAGGGGTTCTTCCTCCCCGGTATCGCGAAGAACGCCGTCGGCGTCGTCGTGGCGCTGCTGTCCGTGGTGCTGCGCCGGCCGATCGCCGGCTATCTGATGGCCGGCCTGGACGCCCGCTACGTGGGCTGGCAGAACGATTCCCGCCAGCGGCGGGCGGCGGTGTGGGCGACGCTGGTCTGGGGCGCCGTGTTCGCCCTGCGCTTCGGCGTGCAGGGCGTGCTCTACCTCGCCGACGAGTCCGGCTGGCTGGCGGCGGCGAACATCGCGCTCGGCCTGCCGCTGTTCGGCCTCGCCGTCCTCGCCAGCTTCGCCATCGTGCGCCGGCTAGCCCCCCTTCCGCCGCAGCCGCCCGCCGCAGCCGTGGTCGACGGCGAGGTGGTCGGGAGTGAGTGGGTCGGGAGTGAGGCGGTCGAGGGCGAGGTGGTGCGGGCGGACGGGCCGTCCCCCGAGGCGCCGGGGTCGGCCGGTCGGGTCAGCCCCTGAGGGTCTGCTCGGGCACGGGGCCGAGCAGGGCGGCGAGCTGCTCCTCGGCCTCCGAGCTGGTCGCGACCGCGAGCACCTCGTCGCCGTGTTCCAGNGTCGCGTCCGGGGACGGGATGACCGCCCGCCCGTCGCGCAGGATCACCACGAGGGCGGTGTCCGGCGGCAGGGTGATCTCGCTGATGCGCAGGCCGACCACGGGCGCGTCCTCGGCGAGGGTGAGTTCGACGAGGGAGGCGTCGCTCTGCCGGAAGCGCATGAGCCGCACCAGGTCGCCGACGCTGACGGCCTCCTCGACCAGCGCGGTGAGCAGTCGCGGCGCGGAGACGGCGACGTCGACCCCCCACGACTCGGTGAACAGCCACTCGTTCTTGGGGTGATTGACCCGGGCGACCACCCGCGGCACGCCGAACTCGGTCTTCGCCAGCAGCGACACGACGAGGTTGACCTTGTCGTCCCCGGTCGCCGCCACCAGGACGGTGCATTCGTTCAGCCCCGCGGCGTCGAGCTGGGACAGCTCGCAGGCGTCGGCGAGCAGCCACCGGGCGTCGGGCAGCGCGTCGGCGCGGATCTTCTGCGGGTCCCGCTCGATGATGAGCACCTCGGAGCCGTTCTCCAGCAGTTCGGCGGCGATGGAACGGCCCACCTTGCCCGCCCCCGCGATCACCACCCGGCGCACGCTCGACGTCACTTTTCCTCCGGACCGGTGCGCAGCACCGTGTCGGCCGCGGTGGCCCGGGCCTTCGTCACGGCCACGTGCAGCACGTCGCCGTCCTGAACGAGGGTGCGGGCGTCGGGCAGCACGCCCTCGCCGAACCGGGTGACGCAGACGACCCGGACCCCCGCCGCCTCCTCCAGCTCGCGCAGCTTGCGGCCCGCCCAGGCGGCCCCGGGCGGGATCGCGGTCAGCAGCACCGAACCGGACGGATCGGACCACTGCGCGGTCACGGCGTCCGGGAGCAGCCGGCCGAGGATCTGGTCGCGGGTCCAGCGCACGGTCGCGACGGTGGGGATGCCGAGTCGCTCGTAGACCTCGGCGCGGCGGGGGNCGTAGATGCGCGCCACGACCCGCTCGACCCCGAACATCTCCCGGGCGACCCGCGCCGCGATGATGTTCGAGTTGTCCCCGCTGGACACGGCGGCGAACGCGGCGGCCCGCTCGATGCCCGCCTCGACGAGGGTGTCGCGGTCGAAGCCCATCCCGGTGACGCGCTGGCCGGCGAAGGTCGCGTCCAGCCGGCCGAACGCGGCCGCGTTCTGGTCGATGATCGCTACCGAGTGGCCGAGCCGCTCGACACCGCGGGCGAGGGCGGAGCCGACCCGGCCACAACCGAGGATCACGACATGCACGAGGGGAGCGTAGTCGGATCCCGCCCGCGCGGCGCGGATCGTCACCGGAGTGCTCTGTATACGGAGATCCGCCACCCTCGGGCGCGTGACCCCAACCGACACGGGTTTGTGTGTGCCACGTCACAGTTGCGTGTAGCGGTAGCCGACATCGGTAGCATCGCCGCGTGGCGCTCACGGACCGCCTGAAGCGCGGTTTCGTCGGTCGACCGATCGGGAGCGACCGGCTCGGGGAGACATTGCTCTCCAAGCGCGTCGCGTTGCCCGTTTTCGCCAGTGACGCCCTGTCGTCGGTCTCCTACGCAACGGAGGAGATCCTGCTCGTCCTGTCACTGGGCGGGTTGGCTTTCTATCACCTCTCGCCGTGGCTGGCCGGCGCCGTCATCGTGCTCATGCTGACGGTGGTCGCCTCCTACCGGCAGAACGTGCACGCCTACCCGAGCGGCGGCGGCGACTACGAGGTCGTCTCGACCAACCTCGGCCCCCGCGCCGGCCTGCTCGTCGGCAGCGCCCTTCTCGTCGACTACGTGCTGACGGTCGCGGTGTCGGTGTCGGCGGGTGTCGCGAACCTGACATCGGCGGTCACCGCGCTGGCTCCGCACAAGGTCATCATCGCCGTCGTGATCGTCATCGTGCTGACGATGATGAACCTGCGTGGCGTGCGCGAGTCCGGGACCGCCTTCGCCATCCCGACCTACGGCTTCGTGGCCGGCGTCGCCGTGATGATCGTGACCGGCCTGATCAAGACGGCGGTCGGTCACACCCCGCGGGCCGAGAGCGCGGGCTACCACGTGGTCGCCGAGCACGACTATGCCGGGCTGGCCCTGGCCTTCCTGGTCCTGCGGGCGTTCGCCTCGGGCTNCACCGCGCTCACCGGCGTGGAGGCGATCAGCAACGGCGTGCCGGCGTTCCAGAAGCCCAAGAGCCGCAACGCCGCGACCACCCTGCTGCTCATGGGCGTCATCGCGGTCGCCATGTTCGCCGGCGTCACCGCCCTGGCTCTCATCTCGGACGTGCACGTGGCCGAGCACACGAAGGACCTGGTCGGCGCCAGCGGCGAGNAGCCGACGGTCATCGCCCAGGTCGCCGCGGCCGTCTTCGGTGACGGTTCGCCGGGCTTCGTCTACATCGCCACCGTCACCACGCTCATCCTCATGCTCGCCGCGAACACCGCCTTCAACGGCTTCCCGGTGCTGGGCTCGATCCTCGCGCGTGACGGTTACCTGCCTCGCCAGCTGCACACCCGCGGCGACCGGCTGGCGTATTCCAACGGGATCGTTCTGCTGGCCGGCTTCGCGATCGTGCTGATCATCTTCTACCACGCGCAGGTCACCGCCCTGATCCAGCTGTACATCCTCGGGGTGTTCATCTCGTTCACCCTGAGCCAGACCGGGATGGTGCGGCACTGGGCGCGCATCCTGCGCTCGACCGGCCCGGCCGCGCCCGACCCCGCCGCCCGCCGGCGGATCCGCCGCTCGCAGACGATCAACTTCGTCGGCGCCTGCCTCACCGGCACCGTGCTGGTCCTCGTGCTCATCACGAAGTTCACCCACGGCGCCTGGATCGTCTGCCTGGCCATCCCGATCATCTTTCTCGGCATGCGGGGGATCCGGAGCCACTACGACCGGGTCGCCGTCGAGCTCACCCCGGAGCCGGGCCCCCCGACCCTGCCCTCGCGGATCCGGGCCGTGGTTCTCGTCAGCAAGATCCACGCGCCGACGCTGCGGGCGCTGGCCTACGCCAAGGCGTCCCGGCCGCACAGCCTCGTCGCGCTCACCGTCGCCGTGGACCAGGCCGACGCCGACCGCCTGCGCGCCGCGTGGGCGGAGCGGGGCATCAGCATCGATCTGGTGGTGCTCGCCTCCCCCTACCGGGAGGTCACCCGCCCGGTGCTGGACTACGTCGCCCGAATGCGGCGGGAGNGCCCCCGCGACGTCGTGGCCGTCTACGTCCCGGAGTACGTCGTCGGGCACTGGTGGGAGCACCTGCTGCACAACCAGAGCGCGCTGCGGCTCAAGGCCCGGCTGCTGTTCCAGCCCGGGGTGATGGTCACCAGCGTGCCCTGGCAGCTCGCCTCGTCCAGCGGCGCGGAGCGGCGGGTGGAGCGGACCGGTGCGGGCGCGGTGCGCCGTGGCCGAGCCGCCCTGCCGGGCCCCGCCACCCTGGAGGCGACCCGCGGGTCCACCGGCGCGGCCGGCCCCGCCGCTGCCGGGTCGACGCCGGTGGAGCGGGAGTGACCCCCGCTCGCCGCCGGCCGGCCGGCGGGCCTGCCACCCGTCCTCACTCTGCTGCGGCGGGGAAAACTGCCGGTTCGGCGGGGAATGCAACCGGTTCGGCGGGCAAAACGGCCGGTTCGGCGGGCAAAACGGCCGGTCCGGCGGGGAAAGCGGCCGGTGCGACAGGGCAGGCGGCCGGTCCGGCGAGGGCCGACGCCGACGCGGCGACCGCGGTGGGTTCGATCATCGAGCTGGTGGTGGGGCAGGTGGCCCACGGCGGGTTCTGTGTGGCGCGCGCGGGCGGACGGGTCGTGTTCGTCCGCCATGCGCTGCCCGGAGAGCGCGTCCGGGCCCGGGTCACCGACGACTCCCACGACCGCTACTGGCGCGCCGACGCCGTCGACATCCTCACCCCCGCGCCGCAGCGGGTGGCGGCGCCCTGCCCGCATGCCGGTCCCGGCGCCTGCGGGGGCTGCGACTGGCAACACGCCGACCTCGCGGCGCAGCGCCGGGGCAAGGCCGAGGTGATCGCAGAGGCCCTGCGCCGTTTCGGTGGGCTGGACGCCGAGGTCGACCCCGAAGCCCATCCCGGGCCGGTCCTGCCCGGCGCGTCCGCCGTGCCGGTGACGTCCGCCGTGCCGGTGACGTCCGCCGTGCCGGTGACGTCCACCGTGCCTGTGCGAGTGGTCGTCGAGGCGGTGCCCGTCGACGGCGAGGGCGACCCGTCCGGCGGTGGCGGGGCGGGCGGCGGCGCGGACGACGGTCTGGGTTGGCGGACCCGGATGCGCTTCGCCGTCACCGCGCGGGGCGAGATCGGGCTGCGGGCCAGCCGTTCCCACCAGGTGGTCGCCACCCCGGACTGCCGCATCGCCCACCCGCTCGTGGCCGCGGCGCTGGCCGGACGCCGGTTCCCCGGCGCCGACGCGGTCGAGGTCGCCGCGAGTCCCTCCACCGGCCAGGTGGCCGTCGCCGTGCATCCGGCCGGGGTGGCGCCGGCGCCGGGCGAGGTCGTCGAGACGGTGGAGCAGCGGCGGTTCCAGCTCGGGCCGGACGTGTTCTGGCAGGTCCACCCGGGTGCCCCGCGGGTACTGGTCGCCGCCGTGCGCGACGCGTTGCGACCCGGTCCCGGCGAGACCGCGCTCGACCTGTATGCGGGGGCCGGTCTGTTCGCCGCGTTCCTCGCCGTCGACGTCGGTTCCGGCGGCCGCGTGGTCGCGATGGAGTCCGACGCCGCGGCGGTCGCCGCCGCCGCCCGCAGCCTCGCCGACCTGCCCCAGGTCTCGCTGCGCTCGGTGCGGGTGACCCCGGCGACGGTGCGCGGGGTGATCGGCAGCGGACCGACGGCCGGCCGCGTCGACATCGCCGTGCTGGACCCGCCGCGCACGGGGGCGGGGCCCGCCGTGATGGCCGCGCTGCTCGCCCACCACCCGCGTGCCGTCGCGTATGTCGCATGCGACCCGGTCGCCCTGGGCCGGGATCTGGCTGCCGCCTCCGAATCCGGTTACGAGCTGGTCTCACTACGTGCGTTCGACCTGTTTCCGATGACCGCGCACGTCGAATGTGTGGCCCTGTTGAAGCCACGTGTTACCGAACCCGCTGTGACCGAAACCGTACGGCAGGTGGGGGGGACGGTCNCCGCCAGGACCGATCGGTCGGCTCCGCCGCCACCCGGTCGCCCCGGCGTGTCGTCCGCGCGCCACGCCGGGGCGCGCGGTGCGTCTGCGTACCCGCATCCCGACCAATAGTGTGCGAGCCGGGGCTGCATTTTACCGCAAGCAGGTCTATTGCCTCCCCATCCACGAGGAACTCACATGTCGTCAGCCCGTCTGCGAGCGCGCGGGGGAGCTGCGTAGACTTTGCCGGACCCGGACCGATCCCCTTTCGGGAGAGGGAGTTCACGCCGTGTCGCTTCTGTCCACGATCAGCTGTCCCCAGGACGTCAAGCGCCTCGACCATGAGGAGCTCGNCACCCTGGCGGCCGAGATCCGTGATTTCCTCATTCACGCCGTCGCGCGTACCGGAGGCCACCTCGGACCAAATCTCGGTGCCGTCGAGCTGACGCTGGCGATACACCGAGTGTTTGATTCGCCGTTTGACCGCATCCTCTGGGACACCGGCCACCAGTCGTATGTCCACAAGATTCTCACCGGCCGGTCGGGCGATTTCGACGGGCTGCGCCAGCGGGGTGGCCTTTCGGGCTACCCCAGCCGGGCCGAGTCCGAGCACGACATCATCGAGAACTCGCACGCCTCGACCGCGCTGTCCTACGCCGACGGGCTCTCGCGCGCCTATGCGCTGCGCGGGGAGGACCGGGCCGTCGTCGCGGTCGTCGGTGACGGCGCGCTGACCGGCGGCATGTGCTGGGAGGCCCTCAACAACATCGCGGCGGACGACCGTCCCGTCGTCGTCGTCGTCAACGACAACGGTCGGTCCTACGCGCCGACGATCGGCGGCCTCGCCGACCATCTGGCCGCCCTGCGCCTCGCCCCCGAGTACGAGCAGGTCCTCGACGTCGTCAAGCAGGTCCTCGGCCGCACGCCGCTCGTCGGCGCGCCGCTGTTCGACGCGCTGCACGGCATCAAGAAGGGCATCAAGGACGTCGTCCAGCCGCAGGGGATGTTCGAGGACCTCGGGCTGAAGTACGTCGGCCCCGTCGACGGTCACGACGTCGTCGCGGTCGAGTCCGCCCTGCGCCGCGCCCGCAGCTTCGGCGGGCCGGTCATCGTCCACTGCGTCACCCGCAAGGGCTTCGGCTACCCGCCGGCCGAGCAGGACGACGCCGACAACTTCCACGGCGTCGGCGTCATCGACCCGGTCACCGGCAAGCCGGTGTCCACGTCGAAGACGACGAGCTGGACGAACGTCTTCTCCGACGAGATCGTCCAGATCGGCGCCGAGCGGCCCGACGTGGTCACCATGACGGCCGCGATGCTCCAGCCGGTCGGCCTCGGCCCGTTCGCCAAGGCCTACCCCGACCGGGTGTTCGACGTGGGCATCGCCGAGCAGCACGCCGTCACCTCGGCCGCCGGACTCGCGATGGGCGGGCTCAAGCCGGTCGTGTGCCTGTACGCGACGTTCCTCAACCGTGCCTTCGACCAGGTCCTCATGGACGTCGCCCTGCACAGCCAGCCGGTGACGTTCGTGCTCGACCGGGCCGGGGTGACCGGTGAGGACGGCGCGTCGCACAACGGCATGTGGGACATGTCGTTCCTGCAGGTCGTGCCCGGCCTGGCGATCGCCGCCCCCCGGGACGCGCCGTCCCTGCGCGCCGAGCTGCGGGAGGCCGTCGAGACCACCGACAAGCCGACCGTGGTGCGCTTCCCCAAGGGCAAGGTGGCCGCGGACGTGCCGGCGATCGACACCGTCGGCGGGGTGGACGTGCTGTTCCGCTCGCCGGCGGTGGCGCAGCACCGCGAGGTGCTGCTCGTCTCCGTGGGCGCGATGGCCGCCACCTGCCTGGAGGTGGCCCGCCTGGTCGCCAGCCAGGGCATCGGCATCACCGTCGTCGACCCCCGGTGGGTCAAGCCGCTGCCCACCGTGCTGGTGGACCTGGCCCGCGACCACGACCTCGTCGTCACCGTCGAGGACAACGGCCGCGTCGGCGGGGTCGGGTCGTCGCTGGCCCAGTTGCTGCGCGACGCCGACGTCGACGTGCCGCTGCGTGACTTCGGCATCGCCCAGCGCTTCCTCGACCACGGTAAGCGTGACGAGGTCATCGCCGAGGTCGGCCTCGCCCCGCAGGACCTCGCCCGCAAGGTCGTCGAGGCCATCGCGAAGCGCCAGCCCGCGCTGGAGGGCGACCCGGCCGTGGCCGCGGGCCAGGCCTCCCCGGGCGCGCAGCGCAGCGGCGAGCAGGTCGCCGACCAGCACTGATCGTCGCTACCCACCGCTGCTCGCGGATGCGGCGCCCCACCACCGGCACCCCCGGCGGTGGGGCGCCCCCGTCTGCGCGCCGCCCGACGGGGCCGGTGGCGGGGGCCGGCGAGCCGGCGGTCGGGATCCCGGCCTAGGCTGGCCCGGTGGGTCAGCACACCGCGTCGGGCGAGCCGGCGGCCGTCTCCGCTCACCGGTCCGGGCGCGGGGCGCGCTGGTGGCTCGTGCGCGGTGCGCTGGCGGTGGCCCTCGGCCTGCTGGTGGTGGCCCTGGTCAGCCAGTGGAACGACGTGCGGGAGTCGTTCCGCCTGCTCACCGTCGGCAGCGTCGTCGCCTCGGGTATCGCGACCGTCCTCGCCGTCGGGACGACGGTGCTGTCCTGGCGGGCGCTGCTGGCCGGGCTCGGCGCCGAACTGCCGCTGCGGGCGGCGGTACGCATCTTCTTCGTGGGCCAGATCGGGAAGTACATCCCCGGCAGCGTGTGGCCGGTCCTCGCCCAGATGGAGCTTTCCCGCGACTACGGCGTATCCCGGCCGAAGGCGGCCTCGGCGAGCCTGGTCGTGCTGGCCCTCGCCGTGCCCAGCGGGGGCCTCGCCGCCGCCGTGACCCTCCCGTTCGTCTCCGCTGACGCGCTCACGAGCTACTGGTGGGCGCTGGCCGCCGTGCCGGTGTTCGCCGTCGTGCTCTACCCGTCGGTGCTGTCCCGGCTGCTGGCGCTGGGATTCCGGCTGCTGCGCCGCGCGCCGCTCGACGAGCCGCTGACGCTGCGTCCCATCGCCGCCGGCGCCGNCTGGCTGCTGGTCAGCTTCTGCTGGTACGGCCTGGCGACCTGGCTGCTCGTGCGCGATCTCGATCCCGAGGTCGGTGGGGGGCGGCTGCTGCTGCTCTCGGTCGGCGCCTACGCCCTGGCCTGGACCGCCGGCTTCCTGGTGCTGGTCGTTCCGGCCGGCGCGGGCGTCCGTGAGGCGGTGCTCGTGCTCGCGCTCGCGCCCGCCGTCGCGGGCGGTCCCGCCACGCTCGTCGCCCTGGTGGCCCGGCTGCTGGCCACCGTCGCCGACCTGGTGTGGGCCGGCATCGGCGTGGCCCTGCGCGGACGGGGTGTGCCGGGGCCCGGGCCCGGGGCGCTGCCTGAGGAGCCGGCCGCCGATCCTCTGCCGGCGGAGCCGGCCGCCGATCCTCTGCCGGATCCGGTGACGCGCCGCTAGCCTGCGTATCCGATGGAGATCAGACGGCCCCCTTGGAGTGGGGCCGGGGATGTCTCGCGGTGGGAAAACGCACGGTTCACGGGCCCGGACCGCGCGAGACGCACGTAGTCCGTCGCCTGCTCTGGCCACTGGGCCGTCTGGTGTCCCCGTCCGCCCCTGAGATCTCCTCCGCCCCGCCCATCTTGCCCATTTGAGCAGGATGATGTGATGGGTGACGGGGCGACCGGATCGAGAACCGACGGTTCGACCGGCCACGAGGGAGACGCATGAGCGGCCAGGGCAGCGAGAACCCGTCCGGTCGGCGGGAGCCGGGCGCCGAGGACGCCGACCCGGGGGAGACCACCGGGCCTCTGGGCCTCTGGGCCCCGCCCGCGCCGCCCACCGCCCCCTACGCCGCGAGCGCGTCCGCACCGGCCCGCGGCGAGGCGGCCGCGGATCGGCTGGCCGGGCCGCCCCCGCCCCCGGCCGCGCGGGTTCCTCACACGCAGTCGGCGCCGCGGCGCCCGGGCGCCGGGACCGGGACCACTTGGTCCTCGCCCCCCTCCGGCCCCCTGGTCCCGGGCCCCACAGGTCCCGCTCCCATGGACCGGATCACCGCCGGTCCCGCTGCCGGTGGGCCGCCCGGACGGCCGATCCCCGTGGGTGTGGGCGGGCCACCGGTCACAGCCGCTCCCGCGTCGCCGCCCGGCCGACCCGGGCCTGGCGGGCCAGCGTCCCCGCCCCACGGCTGGGGTGGTCCGGTCTGGTCGGGCGGCCCGGTCGGGTCGGGCGGGGTGTGGCCGGAGGGGCCGGCCGGGCCGGGGGGCCCGGTTGGATCGGGGGGGCGGGTCTGGTCGGGCGGCGTGCCGGTCGGGCCATCGGGGGCGCCGCCGCGCCGTGGGCCGGCCCGCTGGCTGATCCCGCTCGTCCTCGTGCTCGCCGTGGCCGTCGGCGCGGGCGGCACCGGCCTCGTCCTGCTCTCCCGGTCCGATGACGGCCCCGCGTCGGCCGTGCGGTCCTATCTCGGCGACGTCCGCGCCGGCCACTACGACGCCGCCTACGACCGGCTGTGCAGTTCGGTCCGGGGCAACCGGTCGTCCACCGAGTACACGATCCTCATGCGGGCGCTTGACGGGATCAGCGGAGGCGTCGCGTCGTTCGCCGTGCGGGGGGTACAGACCCGCCATCCCGCCGCCGCCCAGACGATCCGGGAGGTCCAGGTCGACGTCCGGCGCGGTGACGACCCGGCCAGCCGGGAGTCCTACCAGGTGGGCAGGGAGTCCGGCGGCTACTGCCTGCTCACCCCGGGTGCGCCCTTCACCGCCGGCGCCGGCGGTGGCACCCCGGGCGGGCAGCCGCCGGGACCGTTCGGCGGGTTGCCGGGCGCCCCTGGGAGCGGCACGCCGGGCGGCGGCGGCCTGAGCGGCGGTGGTGCAGGCGGCGGTGGTTCAGGTGGTGGCTCGGGTAGTGGTGGCGGTGGTGACTCGGGTGGTGGCTCCGGCCGCGGCGGCCTGGGTGACGGGAACCCGCCGGCCCGCGTCGCCTGATCCGTCGTCCGCCGACGCGGGGAGGCCGGTGTTCGCCGACGCGGGGAGGTCGGTGGCGTTCCCGAGGGCGAGGCCGCCGCGGCGCGGGAGGGACAGGGCGCAGAGCAGGGCCATGGCGACGGCGATCACGCCCAGCCACAGCGCGGGCCGCGTCCCGTCGATGAACGCCGCCGGCGTGTCGTAGCCGCCGCGGGCGGCGAAGACCGACGACAGCACCGCGATCCCGAGCACCCCGCCGAGTTCGCGCAGCGCGTTGTTGGTACCCGACGCGATGCCCTGCATCGAGGCCGGCACGACCCCGAGCGCGACGGTCGCGATCGGCACGAAGAACAGCGCCATGCCGACGCCGGAGAGCACGAACGGCCCGACCAGGGCCGAGTACGACATGTGCGTGCTGAGGACCAGTGCGATCCAGGAGAGCCCGGCGGCGTTGAGCGCCAGCCCGCCGACCAGCAGCGGCCGTCCGCCGATACGGTCCGACACCGGACCGGCGAGCGGCGCGACGAGCAGCGGCATCGCCGTCCACGGCAGGGTCCGCACGCCGGCCTGNAGCGGCGAGTAGCCGTAGACGTTCTGCAGCGCCTGGGCCAGCAGGAAGATCGAGCCGAACATGCCCATCGAGAACAGCAGCGCGGTGGCGTTCACGGCCGCGAAGCCACGAACGCGGAACAACCCCATCGGCAGCATCGGCGCCCCGCCCCGGNGGGCGACCCGCAGCTCCCAGGCGACGAACGCGGCGACGCCGAGGCCGCCGAGCACCAGGGCGCCGAGCACCGGGGTGCTGGTCCAGCCGTGCCCCTCCCCGCGGACGAGGCCGAACGTGACGCCCAACAGCCCGGCGCTGACCAACGCGGCGCCCGTGAGGTCGAGCCGGGACGAGCGGACCCGCGACTCGGCGAGCGCACGCAGCCCGACGGGCAGCGCGACGAGGCCGATCGGCACGTTGACCCAGAAGATCCACTGCCAGCTGGCGCCCTCGGTGACCGCGCCGCCGATGAGCGGGCCGACCGCCACGGCCAGTCCCGTCATGGCCCCCCAGATGCCGAGGGCGGCCCCCCGGCGCTCCTCGGGCACGGCTGCGGCGAGCAGGGTGAGGGTCAGCGGCAGCACGAAGGCGGCGCCGACACCCTGCACGGCGCGGGCGGTGATGAGGACGCCGATCGACGGCGCGAGCGCGGCACCCGCGCTGCCCAGGGTGAACACGGCGAGACCGGCGAGGAACACCCGCCGACGTCCGAGCCGGTCGCCCAGCGCCGCCCCGGTGAGCAGCAGGACGNCGAACGGCAGGGTGTAGGCGTTCACCGTCCATTCCAGGCCTTCCAGGCCAGCGCCGAGATCCTCGCGGATCTGCGGCAGCGCGGTGGTGACCACCAGGTTGTCCAGGGACACCATGAACGCGGCCAGCGAGGTGACGACGAGGGTCCAGGCGGTGCTGGGGCGTCGAGACACGGCAGTTCTCCTTCCGTCTCTTGTGAGCACTCACTATCTACGGCAGGTAGTAACCAGTCACTACCTTGGGCGTGCGCACCGGGCCGAGNCCCGCCGGAAGCCGGCGTGCCGCGGTCGATCCGGATCAGGTGGTGTGGGGCCCCAGGGCGCCGGGCGCCGGACGGTCGAGGCTGGGTGCGTCGGGCCTCAGGACACTGGCGGCCGAGCCCGGCGGTGCCGCGAGGCAGATCATCTGCGCCCACTGTTCGTCGAGGACGGCGAGGTCCATCGCCGCGATGATGTTGAACAGCATGCCGTAGGCGAAGAACTGCCGGACGTCGTCGACGGNCAGGCCGGTGATGCGGAGCACGGNGTCCCACAGCCGGTGGAATCCGGTGCGGGTCGCGGCCTGGACCTCGGCGTCATAGCAGCCGGAGTAGGCCTGCAACTGGTTCAGCAGGTACGCGGGGTCCGCCAGCAGCTCCTGGTAGGACTCCTTCATCGCGTCCAGCGCGGCCTCGCCGGTCAGCTCGCCGNCGGCCTGCTCGAAGTGTGTGGCGGTCCGGTGGAAGGTGTCGGCGATGACGGCGAGGAACAGCGCCTTCTTCGTCGGGTACAGCCGGAACAGGTACGGCTGGGAGATGCCGGCCCGCAGCGCGATCGACTCCGTCGACGTGCCGGTCAGCCCGCCGTGGGCGAACTCCACGACGGCCGCGGCGAGCACGCTCGCCCGCCGCTGCTCGGCGCTCATCCGCCCGCCGCCCTCTGCCCGCGTCGCCATGCCCCTAAGGTAGTGGCCACTCACTACCTTGTCCAGCATGAGTCGTGCCTCGTCTGTCGACGGCATCGGGCGGACTGCGGCGTCCAGCGGGCCAGTAAGGTGGTCATCACTCGCTGCGTCGTTGTGCCCGACATGGGCCCTGTGGGGCCCGTTGNGGGTGCGGGTGCGGGTGCGGGCGCGGCTGCTCGCTCGCACCGTGAAGGATGGTTGCCCTGTCGACTGATGGACTGGCAATCCAGCCGAGCGCGGCGACTTACGAGTTGGAAGATCTCGTCAACGAGACCTGGCAGGGGCGGGTCCGGGNTCCGCACTTCCAACGTGACTTTCGGTGGGGCAGCCAGGACGTTGTTCGCCTCTTTGACAGCATCATCAAGGGCTATCCGATCGGCAGCATGCTGCTGTGGGTGCGGCAGTCGGGTGCCGAGGCGGTCACCATCGGCAGGATTAAAGTCTCAGNCCCGGCGGGCGAGAATACGCTTTGGGTGGTTGACGGTCAGCAGCGCATCACCAGCATTGCGAACGCTCTACATCCGGAGGGTAATCGCCATGCGCCATTCGCAGTGTACTACGACTTCAAGGAGCAGCGGTTCGTCGATCGCCCCAGGGAGATCGAGGAGCATCATCTGCCACTGCCGGTTCTCTTTGACCTGATCAGACTGCTCGACCGGTTTGCCGACCCTGCCCGTGGCGCGCGTGAGTATTTTCCGGAAGCACAGCGCATAGCCAAGGTGCTTCGCACCTACAAGATCCCGGCCTATCTTGTCNGGCAAGATGACGAGAAGATCCTGACCGACATCCTCGACCGGATGAACAACTACGGGAAGCGGTTGAGTCGGGCCGAGATATTCTCGGCGCTGTTCGCCGGCCCCGTGGAGGGGGCGGCGGAGCGGCTGTCGCTCGCACGCATCGCTGAACGGGTCGACGCGGAGACCGGTTTCGGTCTGATCGACGCGAACACGGTGCTGCACTCGATTCTCGCCCGTCGGGGCCCGGATCCGATGCGCGATATCCGAAACGAATTCTCTCCGGACAACCGCCGGACCGCCGACTTCTCCGACGAGTCGCAGGAGGCGGCGTACGCAGAGGGGGAGGCGGCGCAGGTGCGGGCGGTGCGTTTCCTCCAGGACGACGCCGGTGTGCCACATCTTTCGCTGCTGACCTATCGCGCGCTACTCGTGGTACTCGTCCGTTTCTTCGGCCACTTCCCCGATACGGGGATTGGAACCGCCAGCTCCTTCGTCGATTCTACTGGCGGGCGGCCGTCAGCGGGCCGAGAGTGTTCAAGGGCAGCTTCACGCAGATGAGTAGAATCCTTTGTGCCGTCGTGAAGCCCGGCCGGGAAGAGGAATCCGTTCAGGGGCTCACCAAGTCGATGGAATCCTCGGTGTGGTCTCTTCCGAACGCGCGGCGTTTCCGGACGAACGAGGCGGTAGGGAAGATCATACTCTGCTCTTGGTGGGCACTGGGGCCGAGGTCGCCATTGACGGGCGAGCGGCTGGGGGCCGGTGATCTCTCGGAGCTGCTGAACGATCAGTCGACGGCGGCCATCTCCGTGCACAGAATCTATCGGCGCGGTGTGCCCAAGCGGCAGCAGTTCTGGGCGGCGAATCGGCTTTTCGTCCCGGACGCGGCGGAATCGGTCGCCAGCTTTCTTGAGTCGGTGACCTCGCCGTCCGTCCTCGTCGACGAGCGGGACCGTGCGGAGGTCCTTCGGTCCTACTGTCTGAGCGATGACCTGATTGAACTGTTCAACTCTGGGCGGCGCGAAGAGTTTCTGGATGTCCGACAGGCCGCGATCGATGTCGGNCTCAATGCATTCATCGATCGAATGGCGCAATGGGAGTTCGAGGACACCCCTTCCCTCGACTCCCTCGCGTTGGACGAGCTGGACTCCCTCGAACTGGAAGAATCGGACGAGTAGACCAGTGTCTNCGACTGAGCATCACTACGCGGTACTGCTGCACAGGGGACACATCGGTGTCCTGCGGCAACGCGGGGACCACACGATGTTCACCTTCACCGAGGAGTATCTGGCCGACGAGTCCCGTCCCGTACTCGGGCTCCGATTCGAGGAGGATCTCCGCGGTCCGTATGCGGCCGCGCTGCGCCTGCCGCGGTGGTTCTCGAACCTGCTGCCTGAGGGTCCCCCACGCGAGTGGATCGCGGCGGACCGGGATGTCGCGCTCGACCGGGAGATGGAACTGCTCGCCCAGGTCGGGCATGACCTCCCCGGGGCCGTCCAGGTTGTCCCGATGGAATCCGTCGCGGAGGCCCTCGAATGGCCTGCTGAGCGCTTGGACAGATCGAGCGGATTCTTTTCCGCGGCCACGGTGTCGCCGTGGCGGTTCTCGCTTGCCGGGGTCGCGCTGAAGTTCTCGATGCTGGCCACTGGTGATCGCCTCACCGTGCCGGCCGTGGGCGAGCACGGGGACTGGCTGGTGAAGTTCCCCGACCAGCGGTTTGGAGACGTGCCGCTGAACGAATTCGTGATGATGTCGCTCGCCGCCGAGGTCGGGCTCGACGTACCCGAGGTCCGGCTCGTCCACCGGGACGATCTTCAGGGCCTGCCGTCCCGGATGTGGCCGAACTCCGAGGAATGGGCGTACGCGGTTCGCCGTTTCGACCGACACGGCGAAGGGGATCGGACGGCGATTCACATTGAGGACTTCGNCCAGGTGCGGGACAAGTATCCGGACGCGAAGTACGAGGGCACGTTCGAAACGGTGGCGGCGCTGGCCTATCGCGGCCGGTCTTGATCGCCGATTGACCGGGGCGGATCTGCAGGCAGTCGCGTCCGCGGTGGGCGAGAGGCTCCCGGCGGCGTGGGAGCACGATCGGGATGCCTTCGCCCGCAGTACCGCGCTCGGTGGTGACATCGGCAACTGGATCGACCGGACGCGGACGGTGCTGCACTCAGCCCGGTAGCCGTTGGGATCAGCGGGGCGGGGTGGCGACGCCGGGCGGGGCGAAGCGTTCGCCGGTGACGGCCTCGCTGATGCCGGTGCGGTCCAGGTAGGGGGTGATCCCGCCGAGGTGGAACGGCCAGCCGGCGCCGAGGATCATGCACAGGTCGATGTCGGCGGCCTCGGCGACGACCTTCTCGGCGAGCATGAGGTGGATCTCCTCGGCGAGTGCCCGCAGGGCGGCCTCGCGCACCTCGGCGGGCGTGGGCGGCTGCGCCTGGGCGTCCGCGCGCAGTGCCGCGGCGGCCTCGGGGTCGACGATCTGGGTGCCGTCCGGGCCGGTGGTGTAGACCGAGCCCCGGCCCGCCTCGACCAGCCGGGCGAGGCTCGTCGGCGCCCGGAACCGGTCCGGGAAGGTGGCGTGCAGGTTCTGCGCGACGTGCAGGGCCACCGCCGGGCCGACCAGCGACAGCAGGACGAGCGGCGACATCGGCAGCCCCAGGGGATCCAGGGCGTGGTCGACCTGGTCAATCGGGGCGCCCCGCTCGGCGGCGCCGAGCACCTCGCCGAGGAAGCGGGTGAGCAGCCGGTTCACGACGAACGCCGGCGCGTCCGCGACGAGCACCGCGTCCTTCTTCAGGTTCCTGGCGACCGCGAGCGTCGTCGCGATCGTCGCGTCGTCCGTGCGAACGGCCCGGACCACCTCGACGAGCGGCAGCACGGACACCGGGTTGAAGAAGTGCAGGCCGGCAACCCGTTCGGGATGCTCCAGGTGCGTGGCCATCTCGGTGACCGACAGCGCCGAGGTGTTCGTCAGCAGCACCGCGGTGGGCGCCACCACGGCCTCCAGCTCGGCGAACACCGCCTGCTTGACGGCCAGGTCCTCGAAGACCGCCTCGATGACCAGGTCGGCGTCGGCGAAGGCGTCCTTAGTCAGCGAGCCGGTGACGTTGGCCTTGTACCGGTTGGCCTGGTCGGCGGAGATCCGGTGGCGTAGCAGCAGGTTGTCGATCTCGCGGTGGACGTTCGCGACGCCGGCGTCGAGGCGCTCGGCGTCGATGTCGGTGAGCACGACCGGCACCTCCAGCCGGTGCGCGAACACGAGCGCGAGCTGGGCGGCCATCAGCCCGGCGCCGACGACCCCGACCTTGGTGACCGGGCGGGCCAGCGCCGGATCCGGGCCGCCGACCGGCCGCTTCGCCCGCTTCTGGACCAGGTCGAACGCATACAGCCCGGCGGCGAGCTCACCGCTGACCGACAGGTCGGCCAGCGCCTGGGTCTCGGCGGCGAAACCGCTGGCGCGATCAGCGGTCTCGGCGAGCTCGATCAGATCGAGAGCCCGGTAGGCGGCCGGCGCGGCGCCGTGCAGCCGGGCGTCGGCGAGCGCCCGGCCGCGGGCGACGGCCTCGGCCCAGGCGGCGCCCCGCGGCACCGGGTGGCGCTCGGCGACCGGGTCGATCTCCCCGCGCAGCACCCGGCCCACCCAGGCCAGCGCCTCCTCCAGGAAGTCGGCCGGCGCCAGCAGCACGTCCCCGATGCCCAGCTCGAACGCCTGCGGCCCGCGCAGGGTCCGGTTCTGGCTGAGCGCGTTGTCGACGATGACGGACACCGCCGCCTCGGCGCCGATCAGGTTCGGCAGCAGCTGGGTGCCGCCCCAGGCCGGCACCAGGCCGAGGAACACCTCCGGGAAGGCGAGCGCGGGAATCCCGGCGGACAGCGCCCGGTAGTCGCAGTGCAGCGCCAGCTCCAGGCCGCCGCCCAGCGCCGCCCCGTTGACCAGCGCGAAGGTCGGGACCCTGCGCCCGCCGAGGCGACCGGAGCCGAGCCGGGCGAAGGCGTCGTGCCCGAGCCGGCCGAGCGCGTCCAGTGACGGGCGCAGCCGGTCCGCCTCGGTGATCGACGACCGGAAGCCCAGGTCCGCCCCGACGCTGAAGATGAACGGCTTGCCGGTCACGGCGATCGCGGCGACCGGGGGATCGTGCGCCTCGATCTCGTCGACGGCGGCGAGCAGCCGGCGCAGCCCGGCCGGGCCGAAGGTGCTCGGCCGGGTGTGGTCGTGGCCGTTGTCGAGGGTGACGAGGGCGACCGGGCCGGCCACCCCGGGCAGCGTCACGTACCGGACGTGCGCGGCCGTGACGACCTCGTCCGGGTAGTCCAGGGTCACCTCGTCGATCGTCATGCCGCCCTCTCCTGGGATGGGATCTCGCGCAACGCCCGGTCAGCTCGCCGCCGCGGTGGCGGCGTCGTGGTGGGGGTTCGCCCAGATCGTGGTGGCCCCCATGCCCAGACCCACGCACATCGCCGTCATGCCGTAGCGCACCTCGGGATGCTCGGCGAACTGCCGGGCGAGCTGGGTCATCAGCCGCACCCCNCTGGAGGCCAGCGGATGGCCCAGCGCGATCGCCCCGCCGTACTGGTTGACCCGGGGGTCGTCGTCGGCGATGCCGAAGTGGTCGAGGAAGGCCAGGACCTGCACGGCGAACGCCTCGTTCAGCTCGAACAGCCCGATGTCGTCGATCGTCAGGCCGGTGCGGGCGAGCGCCTTCTCCGTCGACGGGATGGGGCCGACGCCCATGACCTCCGGCGCGACCCCGGCGAAGCCGTAGCCGACCAGCGTCATCCGCGCCGGCAGCCCCAGCTCCGCGGCCACCTCGGCGGCCGCGAGCAGGCACCCGGTGGCGCCGTCGTTGATGCCGGCGGAGTTGCCCGCCGTGACCCGGCCGTGCGGCCGGAACGGGGTGCGCAGCCCCGCCAGCCCGTCGAGGGTCGTCGTCGGGCGCGGCGGCTCGTCGGCGGTGACCAGCTCCCAGCCGCTGTCGGCGTGGCGGGCGGCCATCGGGACCAGATCGGGCTGGATCTGGCCGTTCGCGTACGCCTTGGCGACCTTCTCCTGGGAGGCCAGGGCGTAGGCGTCCGCCCGCTGCCGGGTGATCGCCGGGAAGCGGTCGTGGACGTTCTCCGCCGTCAGTCCCATGATCAGCGCGGACGGGTCGACCAGCCGCTCGGCGACGAACCGCGGGTTGAGGTCGGCGCCCTCGCCCATCGGATGGCGGCCCATGTGCTCCACCCCGCCGGCGACGGCGACGTCGTAGGCGCCCACGGCGATCGACGACGCCGTGGTGGTCACCGCGGTCACGGCCCCGGCGCACATCCGGTCGACGGCGTAGCCGGGCACCGACTCCGGCAGCCCCGCCAGCACGCCGGCGATCCGGCCNATCGTCAGGCCCTGGTCGCCGATCTGGGTGGTGGCCNCGACCGCCACCTCGTCGATGNGCTCGGGCGGCAGGGACGGGTTGCGCCGCAGCAGCTCCCGGATCACGCGGACGATCAGGTCGTCGGCCCGGGTCTCGGCGTACACGCCCTTGGCCTTGCCGAACGGCGTGCGGACGCCGTCGACGAAGACCACGTCACGGACCGAACCGCGGGCTGAACCGAACACGGTGGCCTCCCCACCGGCGGCTCGCGGCCGTCGGCACCTCGCGTGGGACACCGACTGCCCGCGCCGGCCCGACGGGACCGTGCGGACGGTCAGCACCGGCGCGGACACCGCCGGCACCGGTTAGCCTACGGCAGCGGTTACCGGCCGGTAGGACACTCGTCCCGTCTGCCCCCGGTGTCGCGTCGAGGCGGGTACGGCGCGCCGCACCAGCCCCGGCCCCGGGCCCCGCGGGTGCCGGGGGAGTCCGGTGCCTGGCTGGTTACCGCTCGTGGGTGGGGGCGGTGGGGGCGCCACCCGGCGGGCCCGAGGCCGGGCCCGACCCGGCGGACGGCTTCGCCGCGCCGCCGCCCGGCGCGGCAGCGTCGGTGGGACCGCCGCCCGCCGGAGCCGCGCCGACGGAGGAAGCACCGCCGCCGTCCGACGACGTCGCGCCGACCGGAGAGCCGGCGGTGGCCCGGCCGGCCGCCCCGCGCACCGACCGGCCGGTGCCCGCGCGTCCACCGCGGGAACGAGGGCGATCCGCGCCGCCGGCTCCCCCGGACCCGCCGCCGCGGCCCGCCCGCCGCCCGGCACGCTCGGGCGCGGGCGGGGCGGCCTCGTCGACCGGGTCGGGTTCAGGGTCGACGAGCGCGGAGCTCAGGGCCGCACGGGTCAGCTCCCGCTGCCAGGCGCGGGCGCCGCTGGCGCGCAGCGTCTCCTCCACTGCCGACTCGGTCGGCGGGTCGGGCGGGGACCAGGCGATCCGGCGGGACAGCGCGGGTTCGAGCAGGTTCTCCACCGGCATGGTGTACGTGGCGGCGAGAGCGGACAGCTCCGCCCGCACGCGGGCAAGCCGGGCGGCGGCCACCGGATCGCGCTCGGCCCACCGGTTGGGCGGGGGCAGGCCGTCGCCGCTGGGGCCGGCCGGNGCCGGCAGCTCGTCCTCGGGCAGCGCCGCGGCGCTGCGCAACGCGTCCAGCCAGGTGCTCGCGGTCCGCCGGATCCGCGGCCCGGAGAAGATGGGCAGGCGGATCAGCGCCGCGGTGTCGGCGGGGGCGTTGAGGACCGCGTCCATGATCGCGCTGTCCGGCAGGACCCGACCGGGGGCGACGTCACGCGTCCGGGCCATCCGGTCCCGGGCGGTCCACATGGCGCGCACCGCCGCGAGCTGGCGCCGGGACCGCGCCCGGTGGATGCCGCTGGTCCGCCGCCACGGTTCGGCGCGGGGTTCCCGGGGCGGCGCCGCGACGATCGCGGCGAACTCCTGCCGGGCGAACTCGAGCTTGTCCTGCTCGATGAGCTCGGCCTCGAGCGCGTCGCGCAGCTCCACCAGCAGCTCGACGTCGAGCGCCGCATAGCGCAGCCAGGGCTCGGGCAGCGGCCGGGTCGACCAGTCCGCCGCGGAGTGGCCCTTCTCCAGGCCGTAGCCGAGCACCCGCTCGACCATCATGCCGAGGCCGACCCGCTCGTAGCCCAGCAGCCGGCCGGCGAGCTCGGTGTCGAACAGCAGGGCCGGGCGCAGCCCGAGCTCGGCCAGGCAGGGCAGGTCCTGGCTGGCGGCGTGCAACACCCATTCGGCGTCACCCACCGCCTCCTGGATGACGGTGAGGTCACCCAGCGGGACCGGGTCGATCAGCAGCGAACCGGCCCCCCGCCGGCGGATCTGGACGAGGTAGGCGCGCTGGCTGTAGCGGTAGCCGGACGCCCGCTCGGCGTCGAAGGCGACCGGACCCGTCCCGGCCGCGAGCCGAACGGCCGCGGCGGCGAGCGCTGCGGCGTCGACGATGACCGGTGGGACGCCGTCCACAGGAGCGAGCAGCGGGATGGGCTCGCGGGCGCTGGTGCTGGGCTCTCCCTCCACCTTTGCGCTTACACCCCCGCTGACCTGCTGTGTTGGTTCAGGAACCGTCGACGTCACGATCGGCGATCGTACGTCTGAATCCTCGCGGAGGCAGCCGCGCTGTTCAGCGAATCACGCTAATTATACGCATCGTGACACCGCCACCGGGTAGGGTGGCCGGCTCCCGAGCCGAACGGGGTAGCGCGAATCCCCTGGCTGTGGTCCCGCGGCGGGGCCGCGACCGGCGGATTCAGCTCCGGCGCTGGGGCAGCGGCACGACGCCGGACAGTGCCGGTGGCAGGCCGGCCATGGCGGCCAGCAGGTCGCCGAAGGCCAGCAGGTGGGCCGCCGCCCCGGCGGGACTCCAGGCAGGTCGAGCCGGCTCCGGGCCGTGCGGGCCCGCGGCGCCCGGGCCGGCGCCGAGCGCGGTCTCGGCCCAGTCGGGCGACCAGGAGCAGCGCAGCTCGACGTCGAAGCTGTCCCCCTCGGCCCGCAGCAGGCCGAACCGCCGCGACGAGGTCGTCGTCACCGCGCCGCCGAGCGCACGGACCTGCGCGCCGTGCGCGTCGAGGGACTCCCGCAGCCACGACCAGGCCACGTCGGCCAGCAACGGATCGGTGGCGATCTCCGGGTCGACACTCGCCCGGGCGTAGCAGACGATGCGGGCGCTGCCCTGCCAGGCCGGCTGTCCCTCCGGATCCATCAGGACGATCAGCCGGCCGGCGGCGAGGTCGGCGGCGTCGCCGGTCAGTCCGCCGGCGAGCGCGAAGGCGTGGGGCGCGAGCCGGGTCGGCGCGGCGACCTCGTGCACGCTGATCTCCGGTCGCAGCCGCGCGATCCCGTCGCGCAGGGCGTCGGTGCTGGCGAGAAAGATCGGCGGGCTCGCCTCGTACGACTGCGCCGCCCCCATGACGGCAACGTTAGGACGTCGACCTTGATCGCGCTGGGTAGACGCCGGAGCGTGGGGCTTCGACCCCGTTGCGTGCGGACGGACGCCGATGAGGCGATGGCCGGAACGGTGCGCCGTGTCCCGCAGGACCGGAACCTCCCGGGGCCCGGGGACCGCCTCCGCCGCGGCGGGCTCGCCGAAGGGTGCGGGACGGCCCGCGGCGGCGCCGTAGTCGGGACGCGGGGCGGGACTGTGCAGACTCACGCCGGGATCCGGGCGGCGGCGCGCTCGCGGCCGCGATGATCCCGCGCCCCGGCGCCGGCCTCCCGGCCCGCTCGCGGGTGCGCCGCCGACCTGGCCGCCGGGACCTGCCCTCCGGCCGGGGCCTGCGCCCCGAGCGGGACCGGTCCCAGGAGTACCGCCGCACCGCACTCGGTGCAGGCCCACTCCGGGCAGTCCGCCCCGTGCCCGTCGGCGCACGGCGGCTGCTCGAACGGCCGCTCGTCACCGCATTCTGTGCAGGTCAGAACGATGAGATCGTCGGCGCCCACCCGGACCAGTTCCACTCGAACACCACTCCCCGCGCACGGCTGCTGCGTGTTGCGTCCCCTCGGATGCGGTGGGCGCTGCACCACGGATCCCGCGCCCCCGCGACTGCCGGCCGAGGGGGAACGCGGACGACGCGCACCCTCTGCCCTCATTCCGACCGGACTGACGGTGCCACGGGACGGACAGATGTCCGCGCATTCCCTCCGGCGTGTCGCGTGCGCCCGTCTCGAGGGGGTGTGGGCGGGAGATCCCTGGTCGCGCGACTCGCCCCGCTTGGGTGCGCAGCGCGCAGCCGCGCGGGGCAGCCGCGCCCGGGGCGTCAGCTCCGGCGGGCGGCGGGTCGGGAGACGGGCCGCGAGCCCGGACCGGCCGGCGGGGTCGTGCCGCCCGCGAGGCCGGCGTCACCGCGCAGCCAGTGCCGTTCCACGAAGAACGGTGCCACCGGCAGCACGGAGGCGNTCAGGGCCAGCACGGTGCGCCGGCGGGGCCAGCGCCCGGCGAACGCCAGGTAGCCGATGAGTGCGCAGTAGGCGAGAAAGAGCGTGCCGTGGATCGGGCCGAGGATCTTCACCCCCTGGGGATGGTCGGCGCCGTACTTGATCCCCGTGGCGATGAGCAGCAGGAGGAACGACGTCGCCTCGGCGAACGAGACGGCGCGGNCCGCGGTCAGGACGCGGGATCCGCCGTGCGGGGCCTGATCGGTCATCTCAAGTCCTCAATCGTCGTGGCGGTCGGACGGTCGTCATGGCGAGATCGTGACCATCGCCGGACCTGAGGTGCCGCCCGGACACGCCGGCCGCTCACCTGGGCGGACAGCGGATTTCGTCACATCCGAGTGGTCTGCGGTCGGCCTGGTCAGCCCGGCTGTTCGGGCTGGTCCGGACCGGCGGGCACCGGCTGGACCAGCAACTTCTTCTACTGAAAGTAGAAGATAGCTGACGCCGGAGGACCCGATCGGCCCGGACCGTGACCACCCCGACGCCGGTCATCACCCGCCCGTGCCGATCGGAGTGACCCCGGTCGCACCGGCACAGGTGCGGCGGGCATGCAACGATCGAGGCATGTCTGTCGTCCACATCGACGCCGGGCCCGGGTCCGGGTCGGCCAGCGTCCAGACCGCGCCGAGCGGCGTCGCGGTCGCCTCGGCGCGGGTCGCGCCCTCGCGGGACGGCGACACCCTCCACCGCCCCGGTCGGCTCGCCTCGGCCACCGGCCTCCCGCTCACCGACGCCGCCCTGCGGGCCGGTGCCGCGGACCCGTGTGCCGAGGCGGCCGATCCGCGCGCCGGCGTCGCACCCCGTTGCGCCGCCGCGCGCTCGGCGGACGCGCGCCGGCCCGGCCTCGCCAGCACCGCCCCGTTCCTGCGGGCCTGTCGACGGGACCAGCCCGAGACCACCCCCGTCTGGTTCATGCGCCAGGCCGGTCGCGTCCTGCCCGAGTACCGGGCGCTGCGCGCCGACGTGCCGATGCTCGACTCGTGCCGCGACCCCGCGATGATCACCGAGATCACCATGCAGCCGGTGCGTCGCTTCCGGCCGGACGCGGCGATCTTCTTCTCCGACATCGTCGTGCCGCTGGTGGCGATCGGGCTCGACATCGACATCGTCGCCGGGGTCGGGCCGGTCGTCGCGGAGCCGGTGCGCGACTCCGCCCGGCTCGCGGCACTGCGTGCGCTCGAACCGGACGACGTCCCCTACGTCACGCAGGCGGTCCGCGACCTGCTCGGCGAGCTCGGCGGCACCCCGCTGATCGGTTTCGCGGGCGCGCCGTTCACCCTGGCCAGCTACCTCGTCGAGGGCGGCCCGAGCCGCAACCACCTGCGTACCAAGGCGATGATGTACGGCGAGCCGGAGCTCTGGCACGAGCTGCTCGACCGGCTGGCCACCATCACCACCGCCTTCCTGCGGGTCCAGGTCGACGCCGGCGTCGACGCGGTGCAGCTGTTCGACTCCTGGGCCGGTGCGCTCAGCGAGGACGACTACCGGCGTTACGTCGCACCGCACAGCGCGCGCGTGCTGGCGGCCTTCGCCGGCGAGGTGCCGCGTATCCACTTCGGCGTCAACACCGGCGAGCTGCTCGCCGCCATGGGCCAGGTGGGTGCCGACGTCGTCGGGGTCGACTGGCGGGTTCCCCTCGACGAGGCCGCGCGCCGGATCGGGCCGGGCCGGGCGGTGCAGGGCAACCTCGACCCGGCGGCGGTGTTCGCGCCCGAGCCCGTGCTCGCCGCCAAGGTCGGCGACGTCCTGGCCCGCGGCGCGAAGGCGGAGGGGCACGTGTTCAACCTCGGCCACGGCGTCCTGCCGGAGACCGACCCGGGCGTGCTCGCGCACATCGTCGACCTCGTCCACGCCGGTTGATCCGGCCGGCGACCGACGGCCGGTTACAGCTCCACCACCATCGGGGCCCGGTCCGCCACCACAGCGTGATCCGCCGCCGGGACGCGNCCCGCCTGCGGGCGGGCGCGACGCGATGGTGAATCCTGGTGGAACGGCACCACTCATCGTGAAGGGCGGCAGGAACGTGCGGGTTGTCATCGTCGGTGGGGGAGTCGCCGGGCTCGCCGCGGCCCATGCCCTGTCCGGCCACGCCGAGGTGACCGTCCTGGACGCGGGGGAGCGCGTCGGCGGCAAGCTGCGCACCACCCCGATCGAGGGGATGGACGTCGAGGAGGGCGCCGAGTCGTTCCTCGCTCGCGTCCCCGACGGTCTGNGGCTGGCCAGGCAGATCGGCCTCGGCCACGACATCGTGCATCCGGCGACGACCTCGGCGTCGCTGTGGATCCGGGGCCGGCTGCGGCCGATCCCGCCGAACACCATGCTCGGCGTGCCGACCGACGCCTTCGGCCTGGTCCGCTCCGGGGTGTTGTCCCCCTGGGGGCTGCTGCGGGCCGCGGNCGACCTGGCCCTGCCGCGCACCCGCTTCCCCGACGACCCCACCGTGGGCGGCTTCGTCGGCGCCCGGGTCGGGCGCGAGGTCGTCGACCTGCTGGTCGACCCGCTGCTCGGCGGGGTGTACGCCGGGCGGGCCGACGCGCTGTCCCTGCGGGCCACCGTGCCGCAGCTCGTCCCGATCCTGACCGAGGACCGGTCGCTGCTGCTCGGCGCCCACCGGGTGCGGGCCCGCACCGCCCCGGCCGCGTCGGCGTCGACGACGCCGCTGTTCGCCAGCCTGCGCGGCGGCCTGGGGTCGTTCGCGACGCGGCTGGCCGAGCGGTCCGGCGCGACCGTGCGCACCGGCGTGCTGGTGCGCGCCGTGGAACGCACCGCCGGAGGCTGGCGGGTCGTCTGCGACCGGGTCGGCGGCGGGGAGAAGCCCGAGCCGCTGACGGCCGACGCGGTGATCCTCGCCGTGCCCGCCGGGGTGGCCCGGACACTGCTGAGCCCGCTGGCCCCGCACGCGGCGGCCCCGCTCGCCGGTGTCCCCTACGCCTCCGTCGGCCTGATCACGCTGGTCTACCGGGACGTCACCCCGCCGCCGGGCAGCGGTTTCCTGGTGCCGGCGCGGGCGGGTACGTCGGTGAAGGCGGCCACCTTCCTGACCACGAAGTGGCCGCATGTCCGCGCCGGCCGGTTCACGGTGGTCCGGGCCAGCATCGGCCGCGCCGGCGCCGAGCACGACCTGCAGCGCGGCGACACCGAGCTCGCCGGCGTGGCCGCGGCGGAGATCGCCCAGATCACGGGGCTGACGGCGCGTCCGATCGCCACCAGGGTGAGCCGGTGGGGCGGCGCGCTGCCGCAGTACCTCCCGGGCCATCTGAGCCGGATCGCCGGCGTGCGCCGGGCGCTGCCCGCGGGCCTCGCGCTCGCCGGCGCCGGCTACGACGGCGTCGGCATCCCGGCCTGCATCCGCTCCGGGGAGGCCGCCGCCGCCGCGGTGCTGCGCGCCGTCCGGACGGCCCAGGGCAGTCCGGCGGAGCCGTCGGGATCGACCGATCCGGTGGGATCGACCGATCCGGTGGAGCCGACCGATCCGGTGGGGCCGGTGGGTCCGCTGGGCCCGGGAGTCTGAGGAACGACCCGCACCGGCCGGTCCGGTCGGTGCGGGGTGATGGAGGAGACGGGTATGCCGGAGTCCACGAAGTCCGTTCAGGAGCTCAACGCCGAGCTCCTCTACACCGGGTGGTCGGTCTTCGCCGCCGACCGCCCGCTGCCCNCCGATCGGACCCCCCTGATCGACGAGGCCGACGCCCTGCTGGAAGGGGCACTGGCGAAGGACGTCTACACCCGCGGAACGTACGAGATCTCGGGCTACCGGGCCGACGCGGACCTGATGGTCTGGTGGACCAGCCCGGACCCCGACCTGCTGCAGGAGACCTACCAGCGGTTCCGCCAGACGGCGCTGGGCGNCCATCTGCGGCCCGTGTGGTCGGCCGTCGGGCTGCACCGCCCGGCGGAGTTCAACCGCAACCACATCCCGGCGTTCGTCCGCCGGGAGGACCCGCGCGGGTACATCTGCGTCTATCCGTTCAACCGGTCTCTGGAGTGGTACCTGCTGCCGGAGTACGAGCGGCGCGGGCTGCTCGCCGAGCACGGGATCATGGGCCGCGAGTTCGAGGACGTCCGGGCCAACACGGTCGCCGCGTTCGGCCTGGGCGACTACGAGTGGCTGCTCGCGTTCGAGGCCGACGAGCTGCACCGCATCGTCGACTGCATCCGCCACCTGCGGGGGAGCGCCACCCGTCGGCACACCCGGCTGGAGACCCCGTTCTACAGCGGCGCCCGCAAGTCCCTCGCCGACATCGTCGCCGCCCTGCCCTGACCCGGTGGCGGCCGCGCTGAGCCGCCCGCACAGCCCCGCCACGACGCTGCGCCGCGCGACCGTGCCGTCCCTCCGGCGCGCGGCGCCGTCGGTCCTGTCTGCGGCGCGTGCCGCCGGGGCCGGCTGACACCCGCAGCCGGCGCCTGCCTGGGCGCCCCCACCCGTCCGGCAGGCGCCGACCGTCCCGTATCCGTGCCCCCCGGCTCGCGCAGGCGCGAGCCGGATCGCACAGTTTCCACCCCGACGGCGCCCGTACGGGCCGGGCAGCCGACGGCTCCCCGGCCGGAGCCGAAGAGCCATGACGCACAGTAGCAGTCCAGCCGCTTCCTGTATACGCAGCGTGCGGCCGGCGTGTGCTGTCCGGAATTTCGGTATCCACGATTGAACGCGGGAATTTCGCTACGGCGGGTTACCGGCGATCGACGTCATCTCTGCTACCTTGAGTCGCCACAAACGGACGGATGACGCCGCCGCAACAGTCGGCGGTCGCGGCGTCGTCCGGCACCTGCTTCGCGGGCCCCCGGTAGATCGGCTGAGGAGAGCCGGTAACGTTGCCCGTGACCAGGAGTGCCGGCCGCGTCGGTGGCCGGCGGTCCGGTTCGCACCGGTGTGCACCCCGACGCAACGCCGGGCAGTGCGCGAACAGCCGGCCCGCCGTCCGCGGTGGCCCACAGTCAGTGGCGGGGGAAGATCGCTGGAGGTCCGGTCGATGCATCACCGATGGTTGAGCTCTCGGCCGTCCACGCGAGGCATACCGAGAACCGCGGCAGGATGGGGTCGGGCCCGGACCGCACCCGAGATCCGACGCGTTGTGGCGACCACGGAGCGGTCGACGATCGGCGCAGCTCGGGGCATCGTCATGACCCCCACCATGCGACCAGGGCGGACGATTCGGACAGTTTGTTCGATTCGTACATTTCAGGCGACTGTCGCCGCGGAGGCGACGGCGGGGTGTTCCGTCGGGAGTCGTCGTTCGGGCGGACCGGTCGGGCGGCGCTGTCCCGCGGGTCACGCTCCCGGGGAGGGCCACGCGTGACGGAGACGATGTCGGGGGACGCCCGCGCCTCCGCCGGGTCGAACTTCGTCCCGCGCACCCGGCCCGGCCCGTCGCCCTACCCGCCGCAGACCAGGCCCGGGGCCGCCGCACCGGCGGACCACGCCGCGACGCCCCCGGGCGGGCAGCCCGGCTGGACCGGCACCGGCGGCCGCCACAGCGTCGCCCGCGCGCACTCGGTCGCGGCGCTGGAGAACGTGGCCTACCGGGCGCAGGTCACCTGGGAGCGCCGCTACGTGCGGCTACTGATCCTGTTCGACGCGGCGGCCTGCGTGGTCGCCGCGGGGCTGGCGTTCTTCGTGCGGTTCGGCGACCTCGTCGACTTCGAGACCAAGCCGGTGTCGATCAAGCCGTACATCCTCATGACGGTGCTGCTGCCGGTCGCGTGGGTGCTCGCCATGTCGCTGAACCGGGCCTACGAGAGCCGGTTCCTCGGCGGTGGGTCGGAGGAGTTCCGCCGGGTGGTCAACGCCGCGGCCAGGTTCACGGCCGCGCTCGCGATCATCTCGTACGCGACCAAGGCCGAGATCGCCCGCAGCTACGTCCTCATCGCGTTCCCCGCGGCGACCCTGCTGTCGGTGGCCGGCCGGGTCATCGGGCGGGGGATCCTGCATCGGATGCGCCGCGCCGGGCGCTGCCTGCACCNGGTCCTCGTGGTCGGTGCCGGCGAGTCCGCCGCCACGCTGGTCCGCCTCGCCCAGCGCGACCCGACGTCGGGCTGGTCCGTGGTCGGCGTGGTGCTCGACCGCTCGCCGGGCCGGCACAGNCACGACCGCCCGGAGCGCAGCGGGTTCGACCTGCTCGGAGTGCCGATCGTGGGCACCTCGGAGACCCTGCACACCGCCATCACCGCCACCCACGCCACCACCGTCGCGATCTGCCCGCAGATGGACGGCGAGACCCTGCGCCGGGTGCTGTGGACGCTCGAGGGCAGCGACGTCGACGTGCTCGTCTCCTCGGCGCTGACCGACGTGACCGGCCCGCGGATCTCGATCCGCCCGGTGGCCGGGCTGCCCCTGCTGCACATCGAGGAGCCGGAGCTCAGCGGGACCCGCCGGGTCATGAAGGGCGTGTTCGACCGCTGCGTCGCCGGCACGGTGATCCTGCTGTTCCTGCCGGTCCTGCTCGGCCTCGGGATCGCGGTCCGGCTCACCAGCCGCGGCCCGGCGCTGTTCAAGCAGATCCGGGTCGGCCGGGGCGGCGANCACTTCACGATGTTCAAGTTCCGGTCCATGTACGTGGACGCGGAGGCGCGCAAGGCCGAGCTGGAGTCGCGTAACGAGCGCGCCGAGGGCCTGCTGTTCAAGATGCGCGACGACCCTCGGATCACCCGCGTCGGGAAGTTCCTGCGCAAGTGGTCGCTCGACGAGCTGCCACAGTTGATCAATGTGCTCAACGGCAGCATGTCGTTGGTCGGGCCGCGCCCGCCGCTGCCCTCGGAGGTCGCCCGCTACGAGGACGACGTGCACCGCCGGCTGATGGTGAAGCCCGGTCTGACCGGCCTGTGGCAGATCAGCGGACGCTCGGACCTGGAGTGGGACGAGTCGGTCCGCCTCGACCTGCGCTACGTGGAGAACTGGTCGCTGGCGATGGACTTCGTCATCCTCTGGCGGACCGTCTTCGCCGTCCTGCGCCGCGAAGGCGCCTACTGAGCTGGCCTGACCTGACCCGGCCGGCCGGCCCGACCGACCGACCGGCTGGCGGGCTTCCGGCCGGGAGCGGCCGGGCGGCCCGACGGACTACGCGGGGGTGAGCCAGCCGGCGACGCGTAGGTGATCGAGGATGCGGTCGACGGCCTCGTCCCCGGAAAGCTGCGCGGTGTCCACCGTGACATCGGCGTCGGCGGGTTGCTCGTACGGGTCCGACACCCCNGTGAACGCGGGGATGACGCCGGCTCGGGCCTTGGCGTAGAGGCCCTTGCGGTCGCGCGCCTCGCAGACCTCGAGCGGCGTCGAGACATGAACCAGGACGAAGCCGCCGCCGGCCGCCTGGACCATCTCGCGGACCTGCGTGCGCACCCGCGCGTAGGGCGCGATCGGCGCGCAGACCGCGGTGCCGCCCGCCCCGGCCACCTGCGCGGCGACGAACCCGATGCGGCGCACGTTGAGGTCCCGGTCGGCGCGGGAGAAGCCCAGGCCCTGGGACAGGTGGGTGCGCACGACGTCCCCGTCGAGCAGGGTGATCCGCCGTCCGCCCTGCTCGAGCAGCCGGCAGACCAGCAGCCCGGCCAGGGTCGACTTGCCGGACCCGGACAGCCCGGTGAAGAAGATGGTCAGCCCGCGCTGGGAGCGCGGGGGGATCGCCCGGGCGAGCTCCGCGGCCACCGCGGGCGGGGTCAGCTCGGCGGGGATCGGCCCGCCGGCGTCGAGCAGGGAGGCCAGCTCCTGGCGGCCGGGCGCGCCGATCGCCGGGCCGATCAGGCTGCCGGACAGGCCGTAGCTGCTGGCCAGGTGCGCGCGTTGGGCGGTGAGCCGGGCCAGCACCTCGGCGTCTGCGTTCGCCGACGGCGTTGCGCCCGCGGCGCCGCCGTCCGGTTCGAGGGGAATGGCCGCCGGGGCCACCCCGGCCGGTGCCGGGCCAGCCGACGACAGCGCCGCCGGTTCGAGGCCGCTCGGTTCGAGGCCGCTCGGTTCGAAGCCGCTCGGTTCGAGGCCGCTCGGTTCGAAGCCGGCCGGTTCGAAGCCGGCCGGGCCGGGGGCCAGCGGATGGCGCGTGCCGCCGGCGGGCGGCAGGACCGTCGCGCTCATCCCGGGCTCCCGGGGGGTGGCCAGCAGCGCCGAGGGGACGGCCGGGACGAGGACCAGCAGGCTGCGGTGACGCGGCGGGTGGTCGCCGGTGCCCGGGCGGCGGTAGGGATCGGGACCCGGCTCGTGGCGGCGGCCGGCGGCGCCCGCCGCGATGGCGTCGGAGGCCACCGCCTCGGAGGCCAGGGTCGCCTCGCTCGGGCGCAGCGGCGCGTCCACGGCGTCGAGCGCGGCCTGCAGGCAACGGACCCGCAGGTGATGCCCGGCATCCGCCGGGTCGGCACCGCCCACCGGGGCGAGCACCACGCAGCGCTTGCCCTGCCGGGTCAGCGCGCGGATGCGCCCCACGTCCGCGGTGTGCAGCAGGCCATCGGCCCAGACCGCCCACGCCGCCCCGGCTCCCACCTGCGGACCGGTCCAGCCGCGGGCGCGCAGCTCGGCACGGAGCTGGTCCGGGGTCAGCCGTAGCGCCGGGTGGTCCGGGTGGTGCGGCAGGCGCACCCCGTCCAGCGTGCCGACCAGGCGCACGGTGGACCCGGCCGGGGCCGGCAGCAGGGTGCGTACGTGCAGGGCGGCGATCATCACCCCCTCCGGGTCGCGCAGGGCGACGGTGTCCCCGGCCGCCAGCGGCTCGGCGTCGGCGGCCGGCACGGCGAGGATGGGCACCGGCACGCCGGCCAGCTCCTGCGCCGCCGGGTAGCCGGGGTTCGGACCGAAGGCGCCGACGAGCAGCAGCTCCAGCTCGGCGAGCTGCACCGGCGTCAGGGTGAGCGACGGCCAGCCGAGAGAGGCCGTCGTCAGCTCCGCGGCGCGGTCCGGCGTCACCAGGCGCAGCAGCCGATCGTCGGCGGCGGGCCCGTGCGACGGGTCGGTTGCGCCCGTGGCGCCCGGCTTCGGGAGGCGGTCGGGATCGGGATCCGGATGAGAGGTGGCACTCACACCCGCGACCGTAACGGGTGACAGACTCCGTCCCGATGAACACCGACGACACCCGCCGGCCGGCCACCGTCCCCGTCGACATCGCGACCGACGAACTCGACGACGACGTCCTGGCCCGGCGACTGGCCACGGATGCAGGCAAACTGCTGCTCAGAATCCGGGAGGAGGTCGGGTTCGCGGAGCCCGCCACCCTGCGCGACGCCGGCGACGCGCGTTCCCATCAGCTCCTGGCCCGGGCGCTGGCCCGCCACCGCCCGCAGGACGCGGTGCTGTCGGAGGAGGGCGCCGACGACCCGGCCCGACTGTCCGCCGAGCGGGTCTGGATCGTCGACCCGCTCGACGGCACCCGTGAGTTCGCCGAACCCGGCCGGTCCGACTGGGCGGTGCACGTCGCGTTGTGGCGCGCCGGCGAGCTCATCGCCGGCGCGGTCGCCCTGCCGGCGCTGAACGTGACGCTGTCGGCCGGCGGCGATGCTCCGGCCGCGGCCCGGCCCGCCGCGGCGGGTCCGCCGCGGATCGTCGCCAGCCGCACCCGGGCGCCGCGGATCGTCGGGGAGGTCGCCGAGGCGCTGGGCGCCAGCGTCGTCCCGATGGGGTCGGCCGGGGCGAAGGCCGCGGCGGTCATCCGCGGCCGGGCGGAGATCTACCTGCACGCCGGCGGGCAGTACGAGTGGGACTCCGCGGCCCCGGTGGCGGTCGCGCGGGCGGTGGGGCTGCACACCAGCCGCCTCGACGGCTCCCCCCTGCGGTACAACCAGCCCGACCTCCTGCTGCCCGACCTGGTCATCTGTGAGGCGAGCCTGGCCCCGGCGGTGCTCGCGGCGATCCGGGCGGCCGACCCACGGCCGTGAGGCCACCCGTGGTGGTCGCCCGGCGTCGCAGGCGGGGCGGCCGGGTGCCGACCGCGACCGGCCGGTGTCCGTCGTGTCGCCCGTGTGGCGGGATGGTGGAGTTGGGTCACGGGTGAGCCGGTTAACGTCGACGAAACCGCCGGTGGGAGAGCCGGGTCGGCTACTTTGGACTGATACATCGGCGAGACGAGGGGTTTTCGCGTGCCTGTGACGGGTTACGAGCTCACCCACCTGCAGATGCTCGAGGCCGAGGCCATCCACATCTTCCGTGAGGTGGCGGCCGAGTTCGAACGTCCCGCGCTGCTGTTCAGCGGCGGGAAGGACTCGATCGTCATGCTGCGGGTGGCCGAGAAGGCGTTCTGGCCCGCGAAGCTGCCCTTCCCGCTGCTGCACATCGACACCGGCCACAACTTCGACGAGGTGCTGGAGTTCCGGGACCGCCGCGCGGCCGAGCTCGGCGCCCGCCTCGTGGTCGGCTCCGTGCAGGCGGCGATCGACGCCGGGGAACTCACCGAGGACACCCGGCCCGGGGCGTCGCGCAACCAGCTCCAGACGCCCGTGCTGCTCGACTCGATCACCGACAACCGGTTCGACGCGGTGTTCGGCGGCGCCCGGCGCGACGAGGAGAAGGCCCGGGCCAAGGAGCGGGTGTACTCCTTCCGGGACGAGTTCGGCCAGTGGGATCCCAAGAACCAGCGCCCCGAGCTGTGGTCGCTCTACAACGGCCGGCACCGCCCCGGCGAGCACATCCGGGTCTTCCCGCTGTCGAACTGGACCGAGCTGGACATCTGGCGCTACATCGCCCAGGAGCGCCTGGAGATCCCGTCGATCTACTACGCGCACAGCCGCGAGACCTTCGAACGGGACGGCATGCTGCTCGCCGTCACCCCGCTGACCCAGCCGCGCGCCGGTGAGGCCGTGGTGCCGCGCCAGGTCCGGTACCGCACGGTCGGTGACATCACCTGCACCGGCGCGGTCGAGTCGACCGCGGCGACCGTCGACGAGGTCATCGCCGAGGTCGCGGCGACGCGGATCACCGAGCGGGGCGCGACCCGGGCCGACGACCGGGTCAGCGAGGCGGCGATGGAGGACCGGAAGCGGGAGGGGTACTTCTGATGGCCGAGCTGCTGCGCGTGGCGACCGCGGGGTCGGTCGACGACGGGAAGTCGACGTTGATCGGCCGGCTCCTCTACGACACGAAGTCGCTGTTCACCGACCAACTCGCGGCCGTCGAGCGGACCAGCCGGGAGCGCGGCGACGGCTACGTCGACCTCGCGCTGCTCACCGACGGNCTGCGGGCCGAGCGGGAGCAGGGCATCACCATCGACGTCGCCTACCGCTACTTCGCCACGCCGCGGCGGTCGTTCATCCTCGCCGACACCCCGGGGCACGTGCAGTACACGCGCAACATGGTCACCGGTGCCTCGACCGCCGACCTTGCGCTGCTGCTCGTGGACGCGCGCAAGGGCGTCGTCGAGCAGACCCGCCGGCACGCGTTCCTGGCCTCTCTGCTGCGCGTGCCCCACCTCGTGCTCTGCGTGAACAAGATGGACCTCGTCGACTTCGACCGGGAGGTCTTCGAGAAGATCAAGGAGGACTTCCGGCGCTTCGCCGCCAAGCTGGAGATCGTGGACGTCGCCACGATCCCGGTGTCCGCGCTGACCGGTGACAACGTGGTGTCCCGTTCGCCGANCACGCCCTGGTACGACGGCAGCTCGCTGCTGCACCACCTGGAGGAGCTGCACATCGCCTCCGACCGCAACCTGATCGACGTGCGGTTCCCGGTGCAGTGGGTGGTCCGGCCGCGCAGCGAGGAGCTGCACGACTACCGCGGCTACGCCGGGCAGGTCGCCGGCGGTGTGCTCAAGCCCGGCGACGACGTCATCGTGCTGCCGTCCGGGCTGACCTCGCGGGTCGCCGGGATCGACACCTACGACGGGCCGGTCGAGGAGGCGTTTCCCCCGATGTCGGTCATCGTCCGGTTGGAGGACGACCTCGACGTCTCCCGCGGCGACCTGATCGCGCGGCCGAACAACCAGCCGACGGTCGGCCAGGATCTCAACCTGATGGTGTCCTGGATGGTCGACGCGCCGCTGCGCCGGCGGGCCCGGGTCGGGATCAAGCACACCACCCGATCGGTGCGGGCGATGGTCACCGACGTCAGCTACCGCGTCGACATCGACACGTTGCACCGGGACGAGAGCGTCGACACGCTGGGCCTGAACGACATCGGCCGGATCGCGCTGCGGACGACCACGCCGCTGTGCTACGACCCGTACCGCCGCAACCNCACCACGGGCAGCGCGCTGCTCATCGACGAGGCGACCGGAACGACCCTCGGCGCCGGAATGATCCTCTAGCGGCGCCCGGCCCGCCGCGGCGATCCGGCGGGGCGCATGGGGCAGTATCGAGCGGTGGACCTGCCCGTTGTTCCGCCGGTGAAGCCGATGCTGGCGCGTGCCGTCGCCGAGATCCCGCCGGGTCTGGTCTACGAGCCGAAGTGGGACGGCTTCCGGGCCCTGGTGTTCCGCGACGGCGACGCCGTCGAAATCACCTCGCGGACCACGAAGTCGATGACGCGCTACTTCCCGGAGCNCGTCGCGGCCCTGCGGGCCGTGCTGCCGGCGCGCTGCGTCCTCGACGGCGAGATCGTCGTCGCCGGAGAGCACGGCCTCGACTTCGAGGCGTTGCAGCAACGGGTGCATCCCGCGGCGAGTCGGGTCGCGCGGCTGGCCGCCGAGACCCCGGTGTCGTTCGTCGCCTTCGACCTGCTCGCCGTCGGGGACCGGGCGCTGCTCGACGAGCCGTTCGCCCGCCGCCGCGCGGAGCTCGCCGAGCTGCTGCGCCCGGGGGACGCCGCCGGCGTCCGCGTGCACGTCACGCCGGCCACCGACGATCTCGATCTTGCCCGACGCTGGTTCGACCAGTTCGAGGGCGCCGGCCTCGACGGCATCATCGCCAAGCCGCCGACAGGTGGCTACGAACCCGACCGGCGCACGATGTTCAAGATCAAGCATGAGCGGACGGCGGACTGCGTCGTCGCCGGCTATCGCCCGCACAAGTCCGGCGCCGGCGCCGTCGGCTCCCTGCTGCTCGGCCTGTACCCGGACCCGGACCCGGACGGCACCGGCACCACCGCCGACGCCGATGCCGGGCCCGGCGCCGGGGATCCGGCCGGCGGCTCGGCGCTCGCCGGCGCCGGCCTCGCCGCGGTCGGCGTGACGTCGGCGTTTGCGATGGCCCGGCGGCGCGAGCTGGTGAGCGAGCTCGCGCCGCTGGTCATCCCGATCGACGAGCATCCCTGGGCTCCCGCCGGGTCGGGCGGCACACGCACACCCTGGGACGCGGGGGAGAGCAGATGGGCGGCGGGCCGGGACCTGTCGTTCGTGCCGCTGCGCCCGGTGCTCGTCGCCGAGGTGCGCTACGACCACATGGAGGGCCCGAGGTTCCGCCACACCACCCAGTTCGTGCGGTTCCGGCCGGACCGTGACCCGCACAGCTGCACCTTCGCCCAGCTCGAACGACCGGTGCGCGTCGACCTGGCCGACGTGCTGCGGTGAGGCGGGCAGCGCCCGCGGGATCGTCCTCCGCTCGATCATCCGTCCACCTGATCGTCATCCGCCCGGCCGCAGGGCAGCGTCCGGCGGGATCCGCGTCTCGCCGAGCGCGACCGCCCCGGCCAGGACGGGCAGCCGGTCGTTGTTGGCGACCAGCGCCGGACTCTCCAGCCAGGCGAGGTAGGCGCCGCGCTGCGCCGGCGTCATCGCCGCGCTCGGCCGCGGNCTGCCGCCCGGGTCGAGGAAGTCCGTCGTCGGACCGGTGATGTACCCGTCGAGGCGCGGGTCTGCGGTGTACACCCGGGGCCGCCCGTCGCCGCCGGTCACCGTGATCGGCCGCAGTGGGTCCCCGTCGCGGCGCGCCCAGAGCTGGCGGGCGCTCGACTCGTAGGCCGCGGCCCACCCCGGGCCGACCCGCGAGGCCTCCCNCAGCCGGGCGAGGATCCACTCCGGCCGGGTGGTGGGTACATCGCGGTAGCGCTGCCGGACGAGGGCCTCGACCACGTCCACCGTGATCCCGACGCCGAGATGGGCGAACGTCGCGATCGGATCCGTGGGGTCGATCGACGTGGCCACCGTGCCGAGCAGATCAAGGATCACCGCCTGCCGCCGGCGGTGGGCGGACCCGGCGTCGGCGTGTTCGCGCAGCACCGCGTCGGCGGCGTCGCCGAGAGCGCCGCTGAAGAAGGCCTGCGCCCGGGCACCCCGCAGGTAGCCCAGTGCCCGTGGGCTCGACGGATAGCCGCCGGTCCCGGCGTTCCAGCCCCGCGTGCGTCTCGCCACCCGCTCGTCGAGCCCGATCGCGTAGGCCGCGGCGTCCCGCCCGAGCAGCCCGGCGAGCGCACCGCCGCGCAGGCCCTCCCGCAGCAGCGTCTGCCAGGCCGCGACCGGGATCTCGCGGCTGGCCGCCGCCGGCGGCGAAGAGACCGGCCCGGCAACGACCGCCGTCACCGCGTCGTACATCTCCTCCCGGTAGGTGTGCAGCGCCGGGACGAGGGCCGCGCGCAGGTGCGACGGCAGCGCCGGGCCGTCGGCGGCGTGCACGGCCCCGGCGAGGCGGGCGACGAACTCCGCCGAGGCGCGCGGATCCGCCCGCCGTGCCGCCGTGCCGCCGGCCGCGGCGACCAGCCCGGACCATGCCCGCGCGGTCGCGCCGACGAGGCCGACCGCCACCGGCAGAGCGAGGTCCCCGACGGCGGCGCCGGCCAGGATCGCCTCGACGTACCGGGTTGCGAACCGGGCCGCCAGCGCCGGTTCGGCGGCGATCGCCGCCAGCAACGCGACCCGGTAACCGCGGTCCGCCGGCGCCTCGCGCAGCACAGCCGCCCCGCGACCGTCCGCGGGCTCCCGCCGAGCCGCCGGTCCGGACCCCGGGCCGAAGGCCAGGCGACCCAGCCGGTCGAGCAGGGCGCTGTCGATGCGACCGGCCGTCAACAGCGGAATCAGCAGCACGGTCTCGGCCCGGTCGTGGCGGCCCTGGGTGTTGAACCGGCCGAGCCAGGAGTCGTCGAATGCCCGGCCGCGGCTGTAGGCGGCGAAGGTCCGCCCGAGAATCCCCTCGGCGTCGCGCCGGTTCACCCCGGCCGGTGGTGCCGGCCGGTTGACCATCGGCCCCCCGGAGCGTTCCGTCACCCCGGCGAGCAGGTGCGCGAGCCCGGCCGGCCCGAGCCCGTCGTAGAAGCCGGCGACGAAGTCCAGGTCGCCGCCGCGTGAGCGCAACGCGCTCAGCGCCTCCCGCAGGCTGCCCGCGGATGCGCCGCCGCCTNCCGACGCGTGGCCGCCCGGTGAACCCAGCCGCCGCCCGGCGCCCGCACCGAGAGCGCGGGCCGGACGCCCCGCCGACCCGGCGACGTCGCCGGCCGCGCCCTGCGCTCCCGCCGGGCCGCCATCGGACAGCAGCGAACGCGCCGCGGCCCGACCCGCGGCGCGCGCCGCGGGTCCGCCGCCCCCGACGGGGACGGCTCCGGTACCGGCAGCGACGTCCGCCCCGGGATCAGCCCCACCGTCGAACGACCGGGAGTGCTGTACGGCCGGCACGATGACGGCCGCCGCCGGCAGGATCGACCGTCCCGCGACGTCGGCGCTTTCGGCCAGCGCGAGCCGGCGGCGCAGCATCGCGGCATCGGCGTCGAGCTCGTCGCCGAGCCGGGCCAGCCGTGCCGCCCAGCCACCCGGGCCGCCGACCTGAGCCAGCGCGTGGGCGACGAGCCGCGCGCCGGTGTGCAGGGCCTCCCCGGCGGACCGGACCGCGGCCGCGAGCACCCGCAGCCGGGCGGGATCGAAGGACACCCGGGCGGCACTCGTGNCGTGCCCGGGAGGATGGCCCGCGGTGAGGGGGACGGAATCACCGAAGCTCGCCACAGCGTCAGCCGATCGCCCGCGGTGGGGCGCCGGGCGCCGCCGACGGCCCGGCCGGGCCGGAACAGGCCTGCTCGCAGAGCAGCAGGCACCGGTCGAGCAGGGCGGTCGCCTCGGCGGCGAGGCGCCGAATCCGGCTGGCCCACTGCTGTGCCGCCCGGCCGTCCCACGCCCCGGCACCGGCGGCCGTCACCCGGTCCAGGGCCGTCGTCACGTCTCGCCGGGTGCGCGCCACCGCAGCGGCCGCCGTCGTCCCGGCTCCATCGAAGATCGTCATCCGCACACCACCGCCATCGGGGTCAGGTTCGGTGCGGCGACGCTAACAACTTCCCGGCGGCTCGCGCTGATCGTCCTCGGATCCTGTGGATGACGGCTGTGGGAATTGCCGACCTGTGGATGAAGCGAGAGCCACCCCGGCCCCGCCGCACCGACCGGGCGCACACGGGCCCGGCGCCGGCGGCCTCAGCGCTGGTAGCGCAGGAAGAGGTTGCCGTCCTCGGCGAACACCTGGACCAGCCTCATCGTGGCCGGTTCGGGCCAGGGAGGGCCCTCCACGATGCCCATCCGGCCGGGGCCGGCGANCATCGGCGCCACGGTCAGGCACAGCTCGTCGAGCAGACCGGCACCGGCAAGCTGGGCGTGCAGCAGCGGCCCGCCCTCCGTGAGTACCCGGGTCATCCCCCGTTCGGCCAGGGCCGCGAGGGCCGCCGCCGGGTCGACGGTCGTCTCACCGCAGAGGACGACCTCGGCGACCGCCGCGAGCGCCTGCCGTTTGGCCGGGGGGGCGGCGTCGCAGGTCAGGACGATGGGACGGACCTCGGCGTCGAACAGTCGGGCGCCGGGATCGAGGCCAGCGGTCGCGGTGATCACGGCGATCGGGGGGACGGCGGCGAGCCCCGCGGCCTGCCGCCGATCCCGCCGTTCGGGGGGGACGATCACCGGCCCGTAGTTCTCGTGGCGTACGGTGCCGGCGCCGACGAGCACCACGTCGCTGAGCCAGCGCAGCAGCTGGAAGACCCGTCGGTCCGCCTCGCCGCCCAACGGGCCGGACCGCCCACCCACCTCGGCGGCACCGTCGACGGAGCTGACGAAGTTCGCCCGGACGTAGCTGGTCTGCCCGGCTGCGGGCGGGTAGGCGTAGGCCTCGTCGAGATCGACCTCGACCGCCTTCGCCGCGATCTCGTCGCCGCCGGCGGCGACCGGACCGTCCGTGCCGGCACCGGCACCGGCGGCATCCGCCGTCGTCGTCGCGACCGGCGCGGGCGTGCCTGGGCTGTCGGCGGGGCCGGGAACCGGAAGGATGCGTCGCACCGAGCCGACTGTAGCCGGTCGGCGAGGGCTCATCCGGTTCGTCTCGTCCTGTGACGTGCGGCCGACCAGCCTGTTCCTACTGCCCCGATCGGCGGCTCGCCCGGCCCTCGATCCCTGCCCTGAAGGGGCTGCGAGAGGGGTGGGCCCTGCCCCGAGGGGCGGCTGCGAGAGCCCTGTGTCCTGCCCCGTTGGGCGGCTCTGNGCGCCGTGCGTCCTGCCCCGCGGGCGGCGCCGCGACGACCCCTGTGCCGGCCCGATCGGCCCGGGCACTGTGAGTTCGGTCCCGGCGGCGCACGACGGGTGGCCCGATCCGGCCTGCTCCGTAGGCTGGCGGGGTGGTGCAGCGCCTCGTCGACCGCCGACCGCAGGTGCGGCCCGAGGAGCTGGTCGCCGCGCTCGTCCCGCCGCCGCGCTTCGACGCCGTCCGCTTCGCCGGCTACCTGCCCGATCCTGCGGAACCGAGCCAGAGCGCCGCCGTCACCGCCCTGTCCGCGTTCGCCGACCGAGTGAATGCCGGCCCCGCCAGGGGCGGCGGTTCGGCCCGTAGGGCCCGCAGCGGCCGGTCGGGGCTGTTCGGCCGCGGCGTCCGCGGGGCCTGGTCGGGTGGTGCGGGCCGCGGTGCGGGGACGGCCCGGCCGGGGGTGTACCTCGACGGCGGGTTCGGCGTCGGCAAGACCCACCTGCTCGCGTCGCTGTGGCACGCGGTGGCGGGCCCGAAGGCCTACGGCACCTTCGTCGAACTCACCTCCCTGGTGGGAGCGCTCGGCTTCGCGGCGACCGTGCGCGCTCTCGGCGGGATGCGGCTGCTCGCCGTCGACGAGTTCGAGCTCGACGATCCGGGCGACACGGTGCTCATGTCGACCCTGCTGACCCGCCTCGCCGACGCCGGCGTCGCGCTGGCCGCGACGAGCAACACCCAGCCGGAGGATCTCGGCGCCGGCCGGTTCGCCGCGGCCGACTTCCTGCGCGAGATCCAGGGCCTGGCCGCCCGCTTCGACGTCCTGCGCGTCGACGGCGCCGACTACCGGCACCGGGGACTGCCGGCCCCGCCCCCGCCACGCGCGGACGGCGAGGTCGCGGCGCTTGCCGCCGCCCACGACGGGGCCAGCGAGGACGATTTCGCGGCGCTCTGCGCGCATCTCGCCGGACTGCACCCGTCGCGTTACGGGGCACTCGTCGACGGGGTGCGGCTGGTCGCGTTNCACGGCGTGACGCCGGTCGCCGACCAGGCCGTGGCGCTGCGGGTCGTGGTGCTCGCCGATCGGCTCTACGACCGGTCGATACCGGTCGTCGCCTCGGGCATCGGTCTGGGGGAGCTGTTCGGCGCGGAGCTGCTCGCCGGGCCGCATCGGAAGAAGTACCAGCGGGCGGTGTCGCGCCTGGCCGCGCTCGCCCGCGACGGCGCCCACCTCACCACCGCCGCCTGACCCTCGCCGTCCGCGTCCCGCCGCCTGCGTCCCGCCGCCCGAGTCCTGCCGCCCGAGTCCTGCCGCCCGAGTCCTGCCGCCCGAGTCCTGCCGCCCGAGTCCTGCCACCTTCCATCCCGGACGCCGGCCTCGCGGCGCTCCCGAACCGGCTGCCCGTCAGGTGGACGGACATCAGGGACCGGACCGCCGCGATCGTCGGCGAGGCCTGCGACGATGGACGCATGGGAACCTACGTCGTGCTGCTCGTCATGGTGTTGCTGGTGGGGCTGGCGGTGCTCGGCGCGCTGTACTTCCTGCTGTCCCGCGGCCGCATCCGACGATGACCGGCGGGCCGGGCGCGGCGGCGCTCAGCCGGCGGGCGGCAGCAGGCGGGTGATCACGACGGACTCGCCGTCGAGCTCGACCCGGCCGGGCATGTAGGTGAAGCCGGGGGCCGAGGCCGCCGGCGCGTCGAACGGGACGCCGTCCAGCGGCACCGCCTGCCGCTGCGCCGCGAGGTTGACGACGATCGCCACGTCCCCCCGGCGCACCACCAGCCAGCGGGCCTCCTCGTCGAAGGTGCACTCCACCGACGCCCACGCCGGATCCGTCAGCGCCGGCAGCCTGCGGCGCAGTCCGATGAGCCGGCGGTGCCAGTCGAGCAGGCTGCCGTGGCCCGGGCGGGTCGGCTCGGACCAGTCCAGCTTCGACCGTTCGAACGTCGCCGGATCCTGCGGGTCGGGAACGTCGTCGGGCCCCCAGCCGTGCTCGGCGAACTCGGCCCGCCGCCCCTCCCGCACCGCGTCGCCGAGCCCGGGGGCGAGGTGGTCGGTGAAGTACTGCCAGGGGGTGTGCGCCCCCCACTCCTCGCCCATGAACAGCATCGGGGTCAGCGCCGAGGTGAGCAGCAGGGCCGCGCCAATGCGCAGCAGCCCGTCGCTGAGCTGCGCCGACGACCGGTCACCCACCGCCCGGTTGCCGATCTGGTCGTGGTTCTGCAGGAACGTGACGAACCGGTAGGCCGGCGTCGTCGGCGGCATCGGCCGACCGTGGGAGCGGCCGCGGAACGACGAGTAGCCACCCTCGTGCACGAAGCCCTTCGTCAGCGCGTGGGCGAGCGTCGAGATCGACCCGAAGTCGACGTAGTAGCCCTGCCGTTCGCCCGACAGCGTCGCCCACAGCGCGTGGTGGGCGTCGTCGCACCACTGGCCGTCCAGGCCGTACCCGCCGGCCTCGGGCGCGACCACCAGCTTCGGGTCGTTGAGGTCGGACTCGGCGACGACGAACAGCGGCCGGCGCATCTGCGCCCCGAGCCGGTGNACCGACTCGGCGATCTCCTCGAGCAGGTGCATCGCCCGGCTGTCCTGGAAGGCGTGCACGGCGTCCAGGCGCAGCCCGTCGCAGTGGAAGTCCCGCAGCCAGGACAGGGCGCTGTCGAGGATGAACGCGCGGACCTCGTCCGAGCCGGGCGCGTCGAGGTTGACCGCCGGCCCCCACGGGGTGATGTACCGGTCGGTGAAGTACGGCCCGAACTGCCCCAGGTAGTTCCCGTCTGGGCCGAGATGGTTGTAGACGACGTCCATGATCACGCCGATGCCGCGGGCGTGTGCCGCGTCGACGAACCGCTTCAGCCCCTCCGGCCCGCCGTAGGGCTCGTGCACGGCGAACAGGCCGACCCCGTCGTAGCCCCAGCCGTGATGCCCCGGGAAGGCGTTGACCGGCAGCAGCTCGACGGCGTCGATGCCGAGCTCGGCGAGGTGGTCGAGCCGGCCGATCGCGGCGTCGAAGGTGCCCTCCGGGGTGAACGTCCCGACGTGCAGCTCGTAGAGCACGCTGCCGGCCAGTGCGATGCCCCGCCAGCTCGCGTCCGACCAGCGGAACGCGCCGTGGTCGACGAGCCGGGACCGGCCGTGGACCCCCGCCGGCTGCCAGACCGAGCGGGGATCGGGCAGCTCCTCGCTGCCCCCGTCGAGCTGGAACGCGTAGTCCGTGCCGTGCTTCGCGGAGGGGACGTTCACCCACCACCAGCCCCGCCGCCCGGCGGACATCTCATGGGTGGCGTCGCCGGCGGAATCCGCCACGACCAGGCTGACCGTCTTCGCGTCCGGGGCCCACAGCCGGAAGGTGCTCATAGCTCCTGTCTACCTTCCGCCGCCGGCCGACATGCCGTGTCCGTGACAACGGCCCCCACCGAAGGTGCCCGCAGGACCCGGTTTCACCGGGCGGGACGGCCCCCTGTGACCGGTCTCATGGCCGCGGACACGCCAGGTGAGATCCGTGATCAGCGTCTGGCGGCGCGCGCCGTCCCGCCTCGTGCGGACGTCCGTCGGCGGCGAAGGTCGATCCGTGGGAGGGGCCCGNTCGCGCCGGGTCAGGAGCGTGGTGAAGGCCTCGGGGAGCCGGGCCCGCGGTCAGGAGCGGACGAGGAGGCTGACGGGGAAGTCGCGTAGGAGGCGCNGGACGTAGGCGGTGCCGCCGTCGTGCTTGCGGCCGGTCAGGACGTCGGTCCAGCGGCCCTCGGGCAGGGGGATGGTCGTGTCGCGCCAGCCGCCGCCGCGGCGCAGGCCGAGGACCAGGCGCGGCACCACGGTGACCACCGACTCGGAGCGGGCGAAGGCGACCACGTTCTCCGCGGCCGAGCCGGACGCCCACAGCGGCCGGTAGGTGGCCCGGTCGCCGAACCACTCGGGGTGCTCGCGGCGGGTCCGCAGCGTCCGGGCGACGACGAGCAGCTTCGCGGCGCCGGAGTCGTCGAGCAGCGGCGGGCGGCGTGGCCCGCCGGTGTCCGCGCCCGGCTCGGCGCCGAGCTCGGCGAGCAGCTTCGTGCGGTCGCCGTAGTTGACCGGGCGGCGGTTGTCCGGGTCGACCAGGGACAGGTCCCACAGCTCCTGACCCTGGTACACGTCCGGCACGCCGGGGACGGTGAGCTGGAGCAGCTTCTGGGCCAGCGAGTTCTGCCGNCCGAGCTCGACGAGGGTGGCGACGTAGCCGGTGAGCACGGCGAGGAACTCCTCGTCCTCCAGCACCGACTCGATGTAGTTCGTCAGCGCCGCCTCGTAGGCGGGGTCCTGGTCGGTCCAGCTCGTGTAGACCTTCGCCTCGCGGACGGCCTTGACCATGTACTGGGTCGCCCGCTCGGTGGACAGCGGCCAGGCGCCGACGAGGGTCTGCAGCAGGAAGTAGGCGGTGGACCGGTCCGGCCAGCCCTGCTCGGTGTCGCGGTGGCGCTCGCCGAGGCGGACCAGCCGGCCGGCGACCTCCGCCCAGCCGCGGGGGTCCTCCGACAGGACGGCGAGGCGGGCGCGGACGTCCTCGGAGCGCTTCGTGTCGTGCGTGGACAGGGTGGTCATCGTCAGCGGCCAGTTGCGCTGCACGGTCAGGTTCGCCTCGTGGAACTCGGTGACGGNGCTGCGCGGATGCCCGGTGGTGAACGCCGGGAAGCGCGCCGGGTCGCCGCCGACCTCGTTGAGGGCGATGAGCCGGGAGTAGCGGTAGAACGCCGTGTCCTCGATGCCCTTGGCCATCACCGGGCCGCAGGTCTGCTGGAAGCGCGTGACGAACTCGGGCGGGCCGCTGAGGGCCAGGTCCTCGATCAGGTCGACCTCGGTGGAGCGGCCGGGCAGGTACGAGCGGGCCTGCTCGCAGGCGCGCACCACGTGGCCGCGTGCCTCCAGGCTCGGGGTGCCGTCCGGGCGGATGTAGGCCCGGTAGACGTCGAAGGCGGCCAGCACCTCGCACAGCGCCTCGCGCAGGCCGGTGCGGGTGAGGTCCGCGCGGGCCTCCCGGGCCTCGCCGAGGGCGAGCGCGGTCAGCCGGTCGACCTCGGGCTGCAGCACGCCGGCGAGCACGTCGAGCTTCGCGGCCCGGGCCTCGGCCTCGTAGTCCGGATCGGCGCGGGTGATCTCCTGGTAGAGCGCGGCGAGGGGATGCCCGGCGACGGGGTCGAGGAACAGCCGGGTCAGCCGGGCGATGCCCTCGTAGCCGGTGGTGNCGTCGCAGGCCCAGGTCTCCGGCAGGTCCTCGTCGTTCTCCAGGATCTTCTCGACGACGGTCCACACCCCGCCGGAGGCGTCGGCCAGCCGCCGCAGGTAGCCCTCCGGGTCGGNCAGGCCGTCCGGATGATCGATGCGCAGCCCCTCGAACGTGCCCGCCCGAACCTGCTCGATGAGCAGCCGATGGGTGGCGGCGAAGACGTCGGGTTCCTCCTGGCGCAGCCCGGCGAGGGTGGTGATGTCGAAGAAGCGGCGGTAGTTCAGCTCGCTCGCGGCGACCCGCCACCAGCACAGCCGGTAGTACTGGGCGTCGAGGGTCGCGGCGACGTCGTCGGGGTCGGCGGTGCCGGGCGCGGTCGGCAGCACGTGGTCGTAGTAGACGACGACCCACGCGCCCTCGGTGTCCTGTTCGACGGAGATCTCCCCGGCGGCCAGGCAGTCCGCGAGGCCGGCGCCGAGGATCGGCACGAGCACCCGGCCCGGGTTGTCGGGGGCGGCCCAGTCGATGTCGAACCAGGTCGCGTAGGGGGAGTCGGGGCCCTCCCGCAGCACCGACCACCAGGCCGCGTTCGCCGCCGCCGGGGTGACGGACATGTGGTTCGGGACGACGTCGACGACGATCCCGAGGCCGGCCTTGCGGCAGGCGGCGGTCAGCCGGCGCAGGCCGCCCGTCCCACCGAGCTCGGGGTTGATCTGGCCGTGCTCGACGACGTCGTAGCCGTGCGTCGAGCCGGGGGCGGCCTCCAGCACCGGCGACAGGTACAGGTGCGACACGCCGAGCGCCGCCAGGTAGGGGACGATCACGGCCGCGTCGGTGAGGGAGAAGTCCAGATTGAGCTGCAGCCGGTAGGTCGAGGTCGGGACCACCCGCTCGCCTCGGGAGCCGCCCGGCGGCGGGGCGGTCGGCTCAGTCGACACGGCGCAGCACGACCGTCGAACGGGCGTCGATCTCNATCGGGTCGCCGGCCTTGACCACCTTGCCCACGTCGGTGGGATCCAGGGCGGTGTGGGCCAGGGGGNTGACCTCCAGAGTGGCGTCGATCTCCGCGGTGGACTTGCGGGTGTCGATGACCGTCTCCCAGGTCGCGCCGAAGCTCGGTGCCGGCACGCGGAAGGCGACCGGCTCGAAGTGGGCGTTGAAGTACAGCAGGAAGGAGTCGTCGGAGATCGGCTGGCCGAGCGCGTCCGGGTCGGGGATGCCGTCGCCGTTGAGGTAGACGCCCAGGGTGCGGGCCGTGCCGGACTCCCAGTCGACGTCGGACATCTCGGTGCCGTCGGGCCGCAGCCAGGCGATGTCCTTCTTGGCCGGGTCGTCGCTCGCGGCCGGGTCGTCGCCCGCGGCGCCGCNGGNCGCGGTGCCCTGCCCGCGCAGGGAGAGCCCCTTGAAGAACCGGCGTCGGCGGAAGATCGGGTGATCCTTGCGGAGCCTGGCCAGCAGGCCGACGAACTCGACCAGGTCCGNGTTGCGCTCGGCATCCGCCCAGTCCAGCCAGGAGATCGGGTTGTCCTGGCAGTAGGCGTTGTTGTTGCCGTGTTGGGTGCGCCCCATCTCGTCTCCGGCGACCAGCATCGGCACCCCCTGGGACAGCAGTAGCGTCGTGAGCAGGTTACGGGTTTGCGCGGTCCGCAGGGACAATACGTCCGGGTCGTCCGTCGGCCCCTCGACTCCGCAGTTCCACGACCGGTTGTCGTCGGATCCGTCCCGGTTGTCCTCGCCGTTGGCCTCGTTGTGCTTCTCGTTGTACGAGACGAGGTCGCGCAGCGTGAACCCGTCGTGGGCGGTGATGAAGTTGATCGACGCCCAGGGACNCCGCCCGTTGTTCTCGTACAGGTCGCTGGACCCGGTGAGGCGGGAGGCGAACTCGGCGATGCCGTGGTCCTGGCCGCGCCAGAAGTCACGGACGGTGTCGCGGTACTTGCCGTTCCACTCCGTCCACAGCGGGGGGAAGTTCCCGACCTGGTAGCCGCCCTCGCCGAGGTCCCACGGCTCGGCGATCAGCTTGACCTGGGAGACGACCGGGTCCTGCTGGACCAGGTCGAAGAACGACGACAGCCGGTCGACGTCGTAGAACTCCCGGNCCAGCGTGGCGGCCAGGTCGAAGCGGAAGCCGTCGACGTGCATGTCGNTCACCCAGTACCGCAGCGAGTCCATGATCAGCTGCAGGACGTGGGGGTGGCGCACCCGCAGGCTGTTGCCGGTGCCCGTGTAGTCCATGTAGTAGTGGGGGTCGTCGTCCACGAGGCGGTAGTAGGCCGCGTTGTCGATGCCGCGGAAGCACAGCATCGGCCCCATGTGGTTGCCCTCGGCGGTGTGGTTGTAGACGACGTCGAGGATCACCTCGATCCCGGCCTCGTGCAGGTTCTTGACCATGCCCTTGAACTCCTGCACCTGCCGGCCGTGGCCGCCGGAGGCGGAGTAGCCGTTGTGCGGGGCGAGGAAGGCGATCGAGTTGTAGCCCCAGTAGTTGCGCAGGTTCTTGCTGACCAGGTGCTCGTCGTGGACGAACTGGTGCACGGGCAGCAGCTCGATCGCGGTGACGCCGAGCTTGCGGTAGTGGTCGATCATCAGCGGGTGGGCGACGCCGGCGTAGGTGCCGCGGTACTCCTCGGGCAGNCCGGGATGGTTCTTGGTGAGCCCGCGGACGTGCNCCTCGTAGAACACCGACTCGTTGTAGGGCGTGCGCGGCGGACGGTCGCCGTTCCAGTCGAAGAACGGGCTGATCACGACCGACTTCATCATGTGCGGGCCGGAGTCGGCGTCGTTGACGCTGTCCGGGTCGCCGAAGGTGTACGGGAAGACCGCCTGGTCCCAGGCGACCTCGCCGTCGACGGCCTTGGCGTACGGGTCGAGCAGCAGCTTGTGCGGGTTGCACCGGGCGCCGTGGGCGGGGTCGTAGGGCCCGTGGACCCGGTAGCCGTAGCGCTGCCCCGGCCCGACCGCCGGCAGGTAGGCGTGCCAGACGAAGGCGTCGACCTCCTTGAGATCGACCTGGTCCTCCTTGCCGGCGTCGTCGAACAGGCAGAGCTGGACCNGGTCGGCGATCTCCGAGAAGAGCGCGAAATTCGTCCCCGACCCGTCATATGTGGCGCCCAGGGGATAAGGGCTGCCCGGCCATACCTGCGACATACGAACGAAGCCTACGGCCAGGACGGATGCTCTGATCCGGGGGCGCACGAAATGTGAGGTCAGAGCTTTGGTGATCATTGAGGTTTCATTGATCGGCGGCTGACGGCCGGNCCTAGCATGGACTCATGGCCGACTGGGCGATCTGGGTCGTCGTCGCCGGCGCCCTGCTCGTCGGCGAGCTGCTCACGCTGGATCTGACGCTGGTGATGTTCTCGCTGGCGGCGCTGGTGGGCGCCGCCGTCGCGGTGCTGGGCGTCGATGTGGCCTGGCAGATCGTCGGGTTCGTCGTGGCGGCCGGTGGCTTCGGCCTCGGGCTGCGCCCGGTGGCCCGCCGGCACCTGCAGCGCGGCCCCGAACTGCGCACCGGCACGGAGGCGCTCGTGGGGGAGCAGGCCCTGGTGGTGGAACAGGTCAGCGGCGACGGCGGCCGGGTCAAGATCAAGGGGGAGGTCTGGTCGGCCCGGTCGTACCCGACCACGACCGTGCTGGAGGTCGGCAGCCAGGCGCACGTCCTGCGCATCGACGGAGCGACCGCCATCGTGCATCGATTCGAGATCTGACCCCACGGCCCGGCGCTCCCGGCGTCGGCGGGGTCAGGCACAAGGCCCGCGGGTCCGACTGGGAGGGGTTCGTCATGGCAGGTGTCATCGTCGCCGTGGTGGTCGCGGCGGTATTGCTGATCTTTCTGGCGCGGGCGGTGCGGATCGTGCCGCAGGCGCGGGCGATGGTGGTGGAACGCCTCGGCCGGTACCACCGCACCCTCACCCCGGGGCTGGCGATCGTCGTCCCGTTCGTCGACCGGGTGCGCGACCGCATCGACCTGCGCGAGCAGGTGGTCAGTTTTCCGCCGCAGCCGGTGATCACCGAGGACAACCTCGTCGTCGGGATCGACACGGTCATCTACTTCCAGGTCACCGATCCGCGGGCGGCCACCTACGAGATCGCCAACGTCATCCGCGCCATCGAGCAGCTCACCGTCACCACGCTGCGCAACGTCATCGGCGGGCTGAACCTGGAGGCCACGCTCACCTCCCGCGACCAGATCAACGGACAGCTGCGCGGCGTGCTCGACGAGGCCACCGGCAAGTGGGGTATCCGGGTCAACCGGGTGGAACTGAAGGCCATCGACCCGCCGCGGTCCATCCAGGACTCGATGGAGAAGCAGATGCGGGCCGAGCGGGACCGTCGCGCGGCGATCCTGACCGCCGAGGGCGTGAAGCAGAGCGAGATCCTGCGGGCCGAGGGGGAGAAGCAGGNGGCGATCCTGNGGGCCGAGGGCGAGCGCGAGGCGCAGATCCTCACCGCCGAGGGCGAGGCGAAGGCCATCGGCACGGTGTTCCGGGCGATTCACGAGGGCGACGCCGACCAGAAGCTGCTGGCCTACCAGTACCTGCAGACGCTGCCGCAGATCGCCCAGGGCCAGGCGAGCAAGCTGTGGATCGTGCCGAGCGAGCTGACCGGCGTGCTCGGCGGCCTCGGCAGCGGCCTCGGCGGTCTGCTGGGCACCGGCGGGCCGGCCACCGGCCAGGACGGCGCGCCCGCCCGCGGCGGGCCCAACGGCGCCGCGCCGCAGCGGCCTCATGCCGCGTCGGACTGACTCACCCGGATGAACCATCCACGAGGCGGGGAGCGTGGTTGNCCCGAACCGGGGTTCCGCCCAATTAGTCATACTTCCGGAGGGGGGTGGGGCTAGTCCGCCGAGCCGGACCATGGGACGATTTGTTCAGCCATACGGGGGCGGGTCGACAGGCGCAGGGGAAGGCGTCCCTCGTCGACGGAGGTCCCGCGTGGTCGCAATGTCCTCGACAGCTCGTGAGCTGTCATCCGGCTCGTCGTCCTTNGCCGTGCCGGGCAAGCTGGCGGTGCTCGCCTGTCCNCCGGCCCTGTGCCCGCATCTGGAGTTCGGCGTGTCCGGCGTGTTGTCGTCGCCGGTGTCGCTGACCTGGACGGCGCAGCCCGGCATGCCCGGATTCCTCTTCGCCGGGCTGGAGTGGCGCGCGTCCCCGGGTACGGCGGGCCGAGTCGCCGGCGCCCTGCGCAGGCTCGGTCACATCACCTTCGAGACCGTCGAGGGGCCCTCGCCCGGGTGTGACGCCGAGCGCTATTCCTATACCCCCGATCTCGGCCTGCACCGCGCCGCGATCGCCGCGAACGGTGACGTGGTGGTCGGCGAGGCCGCCCTGCGGGCGCTGCTGGAACGGGGCGAGGCTCGGGAGACCCTCGCCCGTGGCCTGCACCGTCTGCTCGGGACGGCGTGGGACGACGTCCTCGAGCCGCTGCGCCGGGGCGCCCACGGGGCCCCGGTCACCTGGCTGCGGCGCACCGGCTGAAGACCCGCCGCCGACCGGCCCGCGGGGCCCCGGACCTGCACCGGGTGGGCGCGCGTCGCGGATGGTCAAAGCCCTACGACGCATCGGCGCGGAGATGGTTGCGAGGGTGTGGTGAAGCCCACACCCGGGTAGCGCGGGTCTGACGGGCACATACCCCGGCGGTCGTGCGTTGTGGCTTGCGCACGACCTCGCACAACCATTCTGGGAGTTATTCAGTGGCCACCGATTACGACACACCTCGTACGGCTGACATAGAGGACGCCTCCGAGCAGAGTCTCGAAGCCCTCAAGGCACGGCGGGCGGACGCGGCGGCTGATCTCGGTGACGATGTCGACCCGTTCGAGACCGAGCTCGGCCTGCCGGGTGCCGACCTGGCCGGAGAGGAACTGAACGTCCGGGTGCTGCCGCGGCAGGCTGACGAGTTCACCTGCACGCAGTGCTACCTCGTCCACCACCGCAGCCAGCTCGTGGACGAGCGCCGGATGGTCTGCCGGGACTGCGCGGCCTGAGGAACCGCGTTCGGATGTTCCACCGCATGGCCTCTGGCGTGGGCTCGCAACACGCCACGGCCGTGGCGGGGGCCCGCTGACGGCACGCCCCGACCGGCCCGACCGACGGGGTTGCCTCAGCCGACCAGCACGCCCGCGTCCCGCATCGCCGCCACGGCCCGCTCCCCGTCGCCCGGATGCAGGTTGACGAATCTGGTTCGAGCCAGCGGCAGCACCACCGTGAGACCCTGCAACCGCGCGTCCAGCGCGCTCTCCCGGACGATGTGTATAAGAGACAGGCCACGGCCCGCTCCCCGTCGCCCGGATGCAGGTTGACGAATCTGGTTCGAGCCAGCGGCAGCACCACCGTGAGACCCTGCAACCGCGCGTCCAGCGCGCTCTCCCGGACGCAGTGGTCGCCGGCCAGGCCGACGACGACGAGCGTCGACACCCCGAGCTCGGCGAGCCGCTCCCCGAGCACGGTCGCCGACCGGTGCCCCGAGGCCGGGTCGCGCACGGAGAAGGCGGAGTAGCCGTCGGCCCCGTCCACCCCCTTGCGGATCACCTCGCCCGACACGACCAGGTCGGGATGGAAGNCGGCTCCCGCGGTTCCCGCCACGCAGTGCGGCGGCCAGACACCGCCGTCGGTGACGAAGTGCGGGGTGCGCGCGGGGTGCCAGTCCTGGCTGTAGAACACCGGGGAGCCGGCGGCCACCGCGGCCTCGACCTCGGCGTTCACCCCCTCGACGATCTGCTCGCCGCCGGCCACGTAGAGGCTGCCCGCCGGGTCGGCAAAGTCGTTCTGGACGTCCACGACCAGCAGGGCGATTCCCGGTCCGTAACGCGCAGTCACCGNCGCAGCTCCCCTTGCCTCATGCTGCCATCCTCGTGCCGGCCCGGCCGCCGGGCGGGAGCGGGCCGCGGGCGATATGACCCCACCTGATCCCACCTGACCCCACTGTCGCATCCCGACACGCCCGNGTCGATATCCCTGATCATGGCGTTCTGGCGGCCTAGGTTCGGGGCATGCGCAGCCGCGATTATGGCCGAGATGTCCTGGCGCCCGCCGCCCGGACCCGCCCGGTTCCGCCGCCGGAGGTCGAGCTCGAAGCCGATCTGGTGGTCGAGGAGGTCGCGACGGGCTTCTGCGGCGCGGTGGTCGGCACCGAGCGCGGCGCCGTCACGCTGGAGGACCGCCACGGCGCCCGCCGGGTCTTCCCGCTCGCACCCGGGGCGTTCCTGCTGGAGGGGCGCCGGGTCACACTCGTGCGGCCCCGTCGGGCGGGGCCTGCCGCCCCGGCACGCACCGCGTCCGGCTCGCTCGCCGTCGCCGGTCATCGGGCCCGCGTCGCCCGTGCCAGCCGCATCTACGTGGAGGGCGTGCACGACGCCGCCCTCGTCGAGCGGGTGTGGGGTGACGACCTGCGCGTCGAGGGCGTGGTGGTGGAGAGCCTCGACGGGGTCGACGAGCTGCCGGGGGTCGTCGAGGCGTTCCGGCCGGGGCCCGGCCGGCGGCTGGGCGTCCTCGTCGACCATCTCGTCCCCGGCTCGAAGGAGAGCCGCATCGCCGCCGCCNTCACCGGCGAGCACGTGCTGGTCACCGGCCATCCCTACATCGACATCTGGCAGGCGGTGAAGCCGGCGTCGATCGGCATCCCGGCCTGGCCGACGGTGCCCCGCGGCGAGCCGTGGAAGGAGGGGGTGTGCCGGGCGCTGGGCGTTGCCGAACCCGTCGATCTGTGGCGCCGGGTACTGGCCTCGNTCGACAGCTACACCGATCTCGAGGTGGGCCTGCTGGGAGCCGTGGAGCGGCTGATCGACTTCGTCACGGCCTGACACCGCCCCCCGCGCCGCCCCGGGGAGCCTGCCGTGCTGCCGTGACGCCGCCCTGTTCTGGCGGGGTTCGGGCGTTCGCATACGGTGAGTGCGGACGGGGCAGCTCGACTCCTCCGTAGGTGGGAGACACGATGCCGGTGTGGGTCAGGCCGTCGATGCTCGCCCAGATCGTCGGCGTGGTCGCCGTCGCCCTGGTGGCCGGGTTCGGTCTGCGGTTCGCGCTGACCGGCTCGGACCAGCACGGCGCCCCGGTCCCCAGGCCCGTCGACTCGCCCGTCGCCGCCGGCCCGGCGGCGCTCGCCGGCCGCACCGTCGTGCTCGATCCAGGGCACGACGGCGGCAACAGCCGAGCGAGCGCGGCCATCAACCGACTGGTGCCCGCCGGGGGTTTCGACAAGGAGTGCGACACCGTCGGGGCGCAGACCGACGGCGGGTACCCGGAGCACGCCTTCACGTTCGATCTCGCCCAACGGGCCGCCGTGATCCTGCGCTCCCGCGGCGCCAGGGTCGTGTTGACCCGGCCGGGCGACGACGGCGTGGGNCCGTGCATCGACGACCGGGCGAAGATCGGCAACAGCGCCGGCGCGGCCGCGGTCGTCTCCGTCCACGCCGACGGCGGGCCCGCCGAGGGGCGCGGCTTCCACGTGATCGCGCCCGCGCTGAGTCCCGACCGGGCCAACGCGGCGATCCTCACCCCGTCGAGCCGGCTCGCCGGGGCCCTGCGGTCGGCGTTCGGCCGCGCCACCGGCCAGCCGCTGGCCGACTATCTCGGCAAGGAGGGGATGACGATCCGGTCCGACCTGGGGGGCCTGAACCTCTCCCGTGTCCCGAAGGTGTTCCTCGAATGCGGGAACATGCGCAACCGGACCGACGCCGCGGAAATCATCGATCCGGCCTGGCGGGCCCGGGCGGCGAGCGGCATCGCCGACGGTGTGACCGCGTTCCTCCTGGCCTCGGGTTCGCCGTCGGCGGCGCCGACCCGCTGATCCGGCTCCTCGCGATCGTGCCGCGGCGGGGCCGTCCGGCCTGGGTAGCAGCGGATCCGGGCGGGCGGTGGTTGGGAAACGACCGCGCGACCGCGCCCGAACATGAAAACGGCCACTCCAGGGAGTGGCCGGCCAAAACAGAAAAAACACCGTACTGCGGGTGGGCGATACTGGGATTGAACCAGTGACCTCTACCGTGTCAAGGTAGCGCTCTCCCACTGAGCTAATCGCCCGCAATGGATCCAGAGGCGGAGGCGGGAATCGAACCCGCGTACAGGGCTTTGCAGGCCCTTGCCTAAACCACTCGGCCACTCCGCCGCGGGAGGCCGCTGGTACGGACCTCAAGCCCCTCTGTTCCCGAGCGGACGACGGGATTCGAACCCGCGACCCTCACCTTGGCAAGGTGATGCTCTACCAACTGAGCCACGTCCGCGCTGCACCAGGAGTTCTTGGCGGTGCAGGTAGCACTCTAGCGGACGAACGGCCCCTGCGTCGAATGGCCCGCCAGACGTCGCGGAGATGTTGCGTTGGGTCAAGGTGTCCCACGTGAACATCGGGTTTCGCCCACGGCACGTCCACCGAGCCGGTCGACCCCCCGGGCTCGGTCTCCATCCGTGGCCCGCGGGTCACGCGTTCGCCCGCGGCAGCGTTCGCGGCACGTCTCGCGGGCGTGGACGACCGCCTGCGGGGCAGGGGATCCACGGCCGGGCAGACCGATCGGGAAGCCCGTGGGAGGGAGGTGTCGATCCGGGAGGGGCGGTAACGTGATCGGAATGAGCCGGACGAACCTGGGCGCTCCGGAACCGGTCGTCCGCGGGTCCGCGGCGGTCCCGCGGTCCAGGCCACCGTCGTACCTGCTCGCGGGCGAGCGGCTCGCCACGGGCGTGGTGGAGATCAGCGACGATCCCGCGGTGCTGGAGCGCGGCGGCTTCTGGGCCGTGGTCGTCGACTTCGAGGGGGCGCTGCGGTGCGTCCGGTTCGCCGACGTGCGTCCGGCGCCCGCCGCGGGTGCCGCGGCGCTGAGCCGCGGCCCCTGGCGCGGCCCGGACGCGCGATCCTGGGCCACCAGCCTCGACCGCGCCGCGTACGTGGCCGGCGCGACGACCATCCGGGAGCGCATCGCCGCCGGCGACGTCTACGAGGTCAACCTCTGCCGGCTGCTGTCCGCGCCGCTGCCTCCGGCCGGCCCCGGCGGCGAGCCGGTCGAACCCGACCCCGCCGCGCTCGCCGCGATCCTCGCGGCCGGCAACCCGGCGCCGTACGCGCTCACGCTCGACGTTCCCGAGGCCGGCCTGCGGATCGCGGGGGCCTCGCCGGAGCTGTTCCTGGCCCGGGACGGCGACGTCGTCCATTCCGGCCCCATCAAGGGCACCGGCCGGAGCGTGCGCGACCTGCGGGACAAGGACGTCGCCGAGAACATCATGATCGTCGACCTGGTACGCAACGATCTCGGGCGGGTGGCTCGGACGGGCAGCGTCGCCGTGCCGGCCCTGTGCGCCGTCGAACATCATCCCGGCCTGGTGCACCTCGTCTCGACGGTGCGCNCCCGGCTGCGGTCCGGGGTGGGCTGGCCGGAGCTGCTGGAANCCGCCTGCCCGCCCGGCTCCGTGTCCGGCGCGCCCANGTCGAGCGCGCTGCGGATCATCGGTGAGCTGGAGCCGGGGCCGCGCGGTCCCTACTGCGGCGGCATCGGCTGGGTGGACGCCGACAGCGGCCGGGGATGGCTCTCGGTCGGCATCCGTACCTTCTGGTTCGGCGCGGACCGGCTGTGGTTCGGCACCGGCGCCGCCGTGACCTGGGGCAGCGACCCGCTGGGGGAGTGGCACGAGACCGAGCTCAAGGCCCACCGGCTGGTGGGCCTGGCGAGCGGCTGAGGTCGAGCGGCCGGCCCGCGCCGGCGCACCAACGACGACCCGCCTGGCCGGAGGGTCTCCGACCAGGCGGGTGGGTGCTCGTCAGGCAGGTGGATGCTCGGCATGCGATGGATGGGAACTGCCTCGGATGCAGGAGGCGATGGGGGAGGAGCTCCCCCTGTCGAACAGTGCCCGCACCGGCTGACCGGGGTCGGGCAGCGATCCCGACCCCGGTCAGATCACCGCTCGGGACCGCCCCAGATCAGCAACGCGAGCTCCGCATCGAGATCGATGATGTCGCTCTCGCCACCGAGGGGCACGGCGGAGTACGTCCGCCGTAGGAAGGCCAGCACCTCGGAGCGCGGCATCTCGAACAGCGCGTGCCCCGACGGACTGGACAGGGACAGGCAGACGATCCGCCCACCGGACTGGGCGGCCGGCCACACCTGCACATCGCCGTCCCCGGCGGGACGACNCACGCCGTCGCTCAGGAGCTGGCGTGCGAAGGTCCACTCCACGACCTCGTCCGCTCCCGTCCGGAAGCCGATGCTGATCGCGTAGGGGTCGGCCGGCTCGTACCGGACCGTCGCGGCAACCGGCACAGGAGCGCCGCCGGGCACGACGAGACGAAGGGCGAGTTCGGCGGTGATCGAATCGTGACGAATAGTCATCGGGCGGCCTCTCATGGTGCGTGGTGCGGGCGAGCACCCNTGTAACGGGATAGTTCCCTCTCCGAGTCCCGTTGGAAACAAGATTATGCCAAGACAACATCCGTTACGGCAGTTCGGGCGAGTTGACCGGCCCGGAAGGGTGACCCTTTCCCGGGTAGATCGTAGATCGGACGGCCGCGAGATGTACCCCCACCGCAGGCGGGCGGATGGTTACCATCCGTAGCGTCCGAACGTCCCCCGAGCGTCAGGCCAACCTGCCAAGGCCGTTCCACTTTGAGCCTTCCCCGTCCGGGTGGTTCTCAACCTTGGCCAGTCGCGGCGAACCTGACCCAGTCCACCCACCGGACGGGACGGCGGACATCGGTGTATCCGTCCNCCGGGACCCCCCTGCATCGACCCGGATCGGTGCCGTGTAAGGTGGTCCCACCACCCGCAAGGGCGTATAGCTCAGTGGTAGAGCGCTGCCTTCACACGGCAGAGGTCCGTGGTTCGAAACCACGTACGCCCACGCGATCTGGCTTGTCATGCTGCGCCCCCTTCCGAGGGGCTTGCCGCGGTCCCGCGTGATGTCTGCCCGGGGGGCGACCCCCCGGACCCCCCGCGATGGGTGTGGTGGTGGGTTGGGGTGGATGGGCGGGTGTGGGTGGGAGTCTGGCTCTGAGCGCATGGGATCCCTTGGTGGGTGGGCCTTGGCGCTGGTTGTCGGTGGGGCGGCTCGGGCTGGTGTCGATCTTGCCGCCATGTCGAATCTTCGCGCTGGGCGGGGGCTTGGCCTGGTGAGCGCTGGTGCCCGGGGGATGGCCCCAGGTGCGCTCGCGATGGGCCTGGAGGCACGTCTGACCAGGGGCTCGGACGGTGGTGTTCGGGTCGTTGGTCGGGGGGTTGGTCCCGGGGCGGCTCGGTGGAGACNGGCGGGTGGCGCGGGAAGCGTCCGGTGCGGGTGGGTCGTGCTCATGCTCGCGCCTTTGAGTTCCGGTCGTCGGTGATCCGCTGCGGTTTCCCCTTTGGTGTCGGTTCCCGGGGCTGCCAGGCACCGCCGCGTCGGTGAGTTCGCTGGGGGCGGACCGGCGGCGGGCCATCGGATGGAGATCGTCCTGTCCGGCGTTGGCGCGCTTCCTGCCAGCACAAATGCCGCTTTCTTCGCGATACGCCNGCCCGCTTCGGGCGTCGGTCGGACCGGAACAATCTCCTCGCGACCCCACTTTGGTGCCATGCCGGTGGGGGTCCTCGACGTCGGGCCCGCGGACGGGGCGCCCGCACCGCGCCGGGCGCCTTCCGGCGGACGGTGACGGAGAGTGAGCATCGCCGAGGGTGGGCCGGTGTGGTCCGCCGATCTGGCCAGCCGAAGGGCGATCGCTTTTCTGGTTCCGCCGGTCGAGATGAGTGGCCCAGACCGCGAAAGACCGTCCGGGTTCGGACGATCGAATTCACCTGGGTGGGCTACCCCGGGTGGTCCGGGGTGGACGGTGCGCCTCGTCGGTCGCCCGGCAGCGGCGCGCGAGGATCGCCGTCGGCCGGAGTCGAAGGTGACGGGGCGGGGTGGGCCGACCGCGGTGGCCGATGACGTCGCCGTTGGCCCATCGTGGATCGCCATCGTTGTGCGTCCCGCCCCTTCGGTGAGATCGTTGGTGTGCCCACGGGTTCAGGTCCGGCGCCGGCGATGTTCGTCGGGATAGTTCCGGTCGNCATGAGACCGGCCCTGTACAGATCGGCTGAACACCCGCTAAGCTGATCCGGTAGGGCGTAGCGGGTCCCTTTTGTCGGTGCGGCGCCGCGCAGGATGCGTCGGGAGATCTCTCCCGTTTCGTACGTTTCCTTCGGGCGTGCCGCCGCGNCGGCCGGGACGCCGTGGTTCGAAACCGAATACGCCACTCGAGGGAGACTGGCGGCGACCCCCCCACGCCGTCAGTCTCCCTCTTCATCTGCGGGTACGCACCTGCGCGTGGGCGTCATCGCCCTCGCGGGAGCCCCTCATCGGTCCACGTCCTGATAAATTGGCGGGATGATGGCCACCCTTCGAGGGGGATCGTCCGATGCAGGTGGCAGGGTTGTCCCCGGTGGGCAGGCCCGGTCGGCCATGTCCCGTCCAGTCGCTCCCACCTGCGGGCTCCCCCGGCCAGGCCGGGACGGCGAGCTCACTGTGACCACCCGGTGAGCGCCGAGGTCTCGCCTGGCGGGGTTCCGCTGGAGGAGCAGGCCGGGGTCGGCGGCCCGGATGCCTTCCAGCGGCTTTACACCCCGCACCGGATGGCCTACATCAAAGGCGAGGGGCGCGGGCGCGACGACGAATGNCCCTTCTGCTCCATCGTCGACATGTCCGATGAGGACGGGCTCGTCGTCGCCCGCGGGAAAACCGTCTACGCNGTCCTCAATCTCTATCCCTACAATGCCGGGCATCTGCTCGTCGTGCCTTACCGGCATGTGGCCGACTATGCCGACATGGAATCCGAAGAAATCGTGGAGATGGCCTTTTTCGTGCAGCGGGCCCTGCGCGCGCTGCGCACCGCCAGCGGAGCCCACGGTTTCAACACGGGCATGAACCTCGGCCACGTCGCCGGGGCTGGGATCGCCTCCCATGTGCACCAGCACGTGGTGCCCCGGTGGGGCGGCGANACGAACTTCATGCCGGTGGTGGGGGCCACCCGGGTCCTGCCCGCCCTGCTCGGGCAGACGCGGGAGATGCTCGCCGACGCCTGGGCGGCCGCCGCGGCCACGTCCACGTCCACGGCCGAGGCCGAGGCCGAGTAGGTCGACGCCGAGGAGGCCGCCGCAGGCGGCTCAGCCGAGCAGCGAGTCGGCGAGCTGCGGCGGCATCGGCTCGTAGCCGTGCGGCTGGCGGTGGAAGCTGCCCGTTCCGTGACTCAGAGAGCGCAGCTCGATGGCGTACCGGGACATCTCGCTCTCGGGCACCTCGGCGTGCACGACGGTGCGCGTCGCCGCGAACGAGCTCGCGCTGCCCGGCGGCGGCGGCACCGGATCCATGCCGACGACCCGTCCACGCCGGGTCGACAGGTCGCTGACCACCGTCCCGACGAACTCGTCGGGCACCGACACGTCGACCGCGAGCACCGGCTCGAGCACGACGACGCCGCCGCTGCGGACGGCGTCGCGCAGCGCCAGCCCGCCGGCGATCTGGAAGGCCATGTCCGAGGAGTCGACGCTGTGCGACTTGCCGTCGACCAGGCGCACCCGCAGGTCGGTCAGCGGGTGGCCGGCGCGCACTCCCTGGGCCATCTGCGCCCGGACCCCCTTCTCGACCGAGGGGATGAACGAGCGGGGGATGGCGCCGCCGACGACCTCGTCGACGAACTCGAAGCCGCTGCCCGGCGGGAGCGGCTCGACCTCGATCTGGCAGACGGCGTACTGGCCGTGCCCACCGGACTGCTTGACCTGACGACCCAGCCCCCGCGCCGGGGCCCGCAGCGTCTCCCGCAGCGGGATGACGGTCGGCACCCGGTCGACGGTGGCGCCATAGCGCTGGGCGAGGCGCTCCAGCACGGACTCCGCGTGGGCCTCGCCCATGCTCCACAGGACGAGCTGGGCGGTCTCCGGGTCCTGAACCACCCGCAGGGTCGGATCCTCGACCGCCAGCCGGGACAGCGCCGTGGCCAGCCGGTNCTCGTCGGCCCGGCCGCGGGCCCTGATCGCGATCGGCAGCAGCGGCTCGGGCATCGTCCAGGCGGGCAGGTGGCGCGGATCATCGAGGTTCGACAGGGTGTCGCCGGTCTCGGCGGTCGCGAGCTTCGTCACCACGCAGATGCCGCCCGCCGGGCAGTCCGGCACGCTGTGCAGCACCGAGCCGTACGGCCGGGACAGCGCGCCGACCCTCTCGTCGTCGTCGTGGTCGGCGTGGCCGGCCGCCGCCCGGCCGTGCCCGCTGACGTGGACGTGATCGTCCGGGTGCAGCGTCCCGCTGAACACCCGCACGACGGACATCCGGCCCACGTACGGGTCGGTGGTCGTCTTGACGACCTCGGCGACCAGCGGCCCGGCGGGATCGCCGGTGGCCGGGTCGCAGGCCGTGCCGTCGGGCCGGGTCAGCACCGGGAGGGGATGCTCCGCCGGCGCGGGGAAGCCCTGGACGAACAGGTCGAGCAGCTCCGTCGAGCCGAACCCGCCGGCCAGCGCCGGGCCTCGGTCCTCCGCGACCCGTTCGTTCCTGTCCCGTCCGTTCCTGTCCCGTCCGTTCCTGTCTCGCTGGTTGCCGTCCCGCTGGTTGCCGTCCCGTTCGCCCCGGTCGTGGTCCGCGCGCCGTTCGGTGAGCAGGCCGATCGGCAGCACCGGGAAGAACGTGCCGTGGGCGACCGCCTTCTCGAGGTCGGCCAGCAGCAGGTCCGGATCGGGGTCGGCGCCGGCCAGGTAGCGGTCGAGCAGGGTCTCGTCCTCGCTCTCGGCGATGATTCCCTCGACGAGGGCCGCCCGGGCGGCGGCGTGGCGCACGTCGGAGCGATCCGACTCCGCCGCCGACTCGCGCCGCCCGCCGGGGCCGTACTCGACGATCCGGCCGCTGAGCAGTCCCGTCATGCGCACCCCGCCGCCCGCCGCGCGGCTGGGCAGCCAGGCTGGCAGCACCCCGGTGCCGAAGGCGCGCTGGCACTCCTCGACCGCCGCGGTGAAGTCGGCCCGGGCCTGGTCCAGGTGGGTGATCGCGATGGCGCGCGGCATGCCGACCTCGGCACACTCGCTCCACAGCAGACCGGTCGCGCCGTCCACCCCGTCGACGGCGCTGACGACGAACAGGGCGGCGTCGGCGGCGCGCAGACCCGCGCGCAGCTCGCCGACGAAGTNGGGGTACCCCGGAGTGTCGAGCAGATTGACGGTGAGCCCGCGGTGGCTGACCGAGCACAGGGAGAGACTGACCGACCGGGACGGTCGGTGATCGGGGTCGGCGTGCCCGACGTAGCTGGTGTGGGCGAGCTGATGGTCGCCGTTCTGACGCTCGGGCGGCCCGGCGGTGGCGAGCAGTCGGTCCACCAGGGCCGTCTTGCCCGCGCCGGTGTGCCCCACCAGAACGACGTTGCGTACATCGCACGAGGCTGTCGACATCCTCGCCTCCTTGATCGGCAGGTGGGATCCTGTCCGTAACGGCAGAGTCCTCCCAGGTGACGTGGGGCACAAGCCCGAGGGGGGTCGTGGTCGGGAATGCACGGATCGTGGCGGCGGTACTGTGAAGACCGCCCGAAGCCGGGTACACGCGGGACGACGGGACGGACATGCTCGCTAGCAAGGCACGACCGCAGATCCAGAAGGTGNTCGACCCGGTGAGCCAGTGGGCCGCCCGGTCGTCGGTGTCGCCCGACGTCGTGACGATCATCGGTACCGTCGGGGTGGCCGGCGCCGCGCTGGGGTTCTTCACCCGCGGGGTGTTCTTCCTCGGCACGATCGTGATCACCCTCTTCGTCTTCTCGGACCTGATCGACGGGGTGATCGCCCGAGCCCGCGGCATCTCCTCCAAGTGGGGGGCCTTCCTCGACTCGACCTCCGACCGCGTCGGCGACAGCGCGATCTTCGGTTCCCTGATCGTCTGGTACGCCGGTGACGGCGACTCGCTGCCGCTCGTCGTGGCCGCGTTGATCTGCCTGGTGGCGGGCTCGATCACCTCCTACGTCAAGGCACGTGCGGAGGGGCTCGGCTTCACCTGCGACGTCGGCTTCGCCGAGCGCGGCGAGCGGCTGCTGGTCCTGCTGGTCGCCGCCGGGCTGTACGGCCTCGGCGTGCCCTACCTGCTGCCCGCCGCCCTGTGGTTCCTCGTCGGCGCGACCTCGCTCACCGTCGTGCAGCGCGTGGTGCACGTGTACCGGCAGTGGTACCGCGCAGGTGACCCGCCGTCGCCGTCCGCGTCGACCGCGGCCCCCACCGTCCCCTCCGGGGCCGCGCCGGCCGGGCCCGCGCGGCGGCCGTGACCGTGGTCCAACCGTCATCGGGCTGCGCACCGTCCTCGGGCTGCGCACCGTGACCGGACTTCGACGGTGACCGGACTTCGGTCGTGACCGGGGCTCGGCCGTGAGCGAGGGGCGGCTCACGGATCTCGGCTACGCGCTGGGCTGGCGCGGCGTGCGGCTGCTGCCGGAACCGGTCGCCGCCGCGGCGTTCCGGCTGGGCGCCGACGCGGCCTACCGGCGCGGCGGGCGGGGGGTGCGCCGGCTGCGGGCAAACCTGAGCCGGGTGGCACCGCCCGGCACCGACCTGGATCGGCTCACCCGGGCGGCGATGCGCTCCTACGCGCGCTACTGGCTCGAGGTCTTCCGCCTGCGCGAGCTCGGTACCGAGCGGATCGTCGGCCGGATGCGGGTCCTCGACGAGCACCTGCTGCGTGACGCGCACGCCCGCGGCACCGGCACGATCCTGGCGCTGCCACACATGGGCAACTGGGAGCAGGCCGGCGCCTGGCTCGCGGCGACGGGCGTCCCGTTCACCACGGTCGCCGAGCGGCTGNGGCCCGAGTCGCTGTTCGAGCGCTTCGTCGCGTTCCGCTCCGAGCTCGGGATGGAGGTCATCCCGCTGACCGGCGGTGAGAGCCCGCCGTTCGGCCTGCTGGCCGACCGGCTGCGGGCCGGCGGAATGCTGTGCCTGCTCGCCGACCGCGACCTGTCCCGCGCGGGCATCGGCGTGCGGTTCTTCGGCGCCCCGGCGACGATGCCCGGCGGACCCGCCGCGCTCACGCTGGCCACCGGGGCGACGCTGCTGCCGGTCACGCTCTGGTTCGACTCGGACGGCTGGAGCGCGCGGATCCACCCCCCGGTGCGGCCGAGCGACGTCGCGACGATGACCCAGGACCTCGCCGACGCCTTCGCCGCCGGCATCGCCGCCCACCCCGCCGACTGGCACATGCTCCAGCGCGTCTGGNGCGACGAGGCGTGAGCCCGCCCGGTCGCGCCACGGCGGCGCCGTGAAGATCGGCCTGGCCTGCCCCTACACCTGGGACGTCCCCGGCGGGGTCCAGGTCCACGTGCGGGACCTCGCCGAGACCCTGCTCGCGGCGGGGCACGAGGTCTCCGTCATCACCCCCGTCGACGACGAGCAGACCCTGCCGTCGCACGCCGTCGACGCCGGTCGGGCACTGCCCGTGCCGTACAACGGCTCGGTCGCCCGGCTGCTGATGGGCCCGGTCTCCGCCGCCCGGGTCCGCCGCTGGCTGCGCGAGCACGACTTCGACGTCCTGCACGTGCACGAGCCCAGCGCGCCGAGCGTCAGCCTGCTGGCCTGCATGCTCGCCGACGGGCCGATCGTGGCGACCTTCCACACCGCCAACCCCCGCTCCCGGTTCCTGACCGCCGCGCAGGGCGCGCTGCAGCCGTCCTTCGAGAAGCTGCGTGCCCGCATCGCCGTGTCCGAGGCGGCGCGGCGCACGCTGGTGGAGCATCTCGGCGCCGACGCCATCCTGATCCCGAACGGGGTCGCGGTGCAGCACTTCGCCGACGCCCGGCCGCTGCCCGGCTACGACGACGGGCGGCCCACCGTCGCCTTCCTCGGCCGCATCGACGAGCCGCGCAAGGGCCTCGACGTGCTGCTGGCCGCGATGCCGGCGCTCGCCGCCCGGATCGACGACGTGCGCCTGCTCGTCGCCGGGCCCGGGGACGCCGCGGCGGTGCGCGCCCGGCTGGATCCGCAGCTGCGGTCCCGGGTCGAGCTGCTCGGNCTCGTCTCCGATGCGGACAAGCCGCGGGTGTTCGCCTCCGGCCAGGTGTACTGCGCCCCGAACACCGGCCAGGAGAGCTTTGGAATCGTCCTGCTGGAGGCGATGGCGGCCGGGACCGCCGTGGTGGCCAGCGACATCGACGCGTTCCGCCGGGTGCTCGACGACGGCCGCGCCGGGCGGCTGTTCGACGTCGGCGATCCCGCGCAGCTCGCCGCCACCCTCGCCGACGTGCTGACCGATCCCGTCGGGGCCGCGGGGCTCATCCGGCGGGGCCGGAAGGTCGTCGAGACGTACGACTGGCGGACCATCGCCGAGCGCATCGTCGGCGTCTACGAGATGGTCTCCGGGGACCGGCGGGTGTCGCTCGCGCCGGCCTAGCCGGGTGGGCGGCGACGAGTCCGGTGCCGAGCCCGGTGGCCGGTACCGGCGCCAGGTCACATCCGCCCGTTGACTACGCTGCGCGAGATGACCGTCCTCGTGGTGGTGGTTGCCCTGGTGGTGGCGACTGCGACCTATCTGACCTGGCTGGCCCGCCGGCTCGATCGGCTCGCCGCCCGGGTGTCGGACGCCGGCGGCGGTCTGGTCACCCAGCTCGTCGCTCGCGCCGACGCCGCGGCGCGGCTCGCCGAGCGCTGCGGTCTCGACGAGCTGGCGGCCAGCGCCGCCCGCGCGCGCGCCACCTACCCGGCCCTGCTCGCCGGCGCCCCCCTGGACGCCGCGGTCGAGCTGACCGAGAACGCGCTGAGCCGGGCGCTGCGCTCCGCGGAGGTCGCGGCGGCCGGGCAGCGCTTTCCCGTCGAGCTGCACGCGGTCGACTCCGGGGCGGCCCGGGTGGCGCTGGCCCGCCAGTTCCACAACGACGCGGTCCGGGACCAGCGGGCGCTCGCGGGCCGCCGGGTGGTCCGGGTGCTCCACCTGTCCGGCCGCCGCCCGCCGCCCGGCTACTTCGAGATCGACGACGCCCTGCCGGCTCGCGAGGAACCCTGGCCGCGCCTCGTCGAGGGCGGCTCGGCGGATGACGCCGACCCCTCCGTCCGCGACGCCCCCGTCGGCGACGCCCCTGGCCGCGATGTTCCTGGCCGCGACGCCTCCGTTCGCGACCTGCCCGGTCGCGACATCCCCGGCCGGGAGGACCGGTCGGGGCGCGACGGGCCGCTCGGGCACGGCGACCGGCCGGGCCTGGCCTCCTGAGCCGCCCGGTCGGCGCGAGCTGCGCCGTACGATGGGGAACCGACCCACCCGCACGGGATTCACCTGGCTGGGTATCCGACATGCAGGTGTCCCTGACATGGCGGAGCCGGCCGGCCGTGGCGCCCGACTGGAGCGAAAAGAGACGGCACATCATGTCCCAGGGCCAGACTGCCGCCGCCACCGGCCCGGCGACCGACTCCGCCCGGCACGCCGGCACCGCCCGCGTCAAGCGCGGCATGGCGGAGATGCTCAAGGGCGGTGTGATCATGGATGTGGTCACGGCCGAGCAGGCGCGCATCGCCGAGGACGCCGGCGCCGTGGCGGTGATGGCCCTGGAGCGGGTGCCCGCCGACATCCGCGCCCAGGGTGGCGTCGCCCGGATGAGCGATCCGGACATGATCTCGGAGATCATCGAGNCGGTCTCCATCCCGGTCATGGCCAAGGCGCGGATCGGGCACTTCGTCGAGGCCCAGGTGCTGCAGGCCCTCGGGGTGGACTACGTCGACGAGTCCGAGGTGCTCACCCCGGCCGACCCGCACCACCACATCGACAAGGGGTCGTTCACGGTCCCGTTCGTCTGCGGGGCGACCAACCTCGGCGAGGCGCTGCGCCGCATCGCCGAAGGCGCGGCGATGATCCGCTCCAAGGGGGAGGCGGGTACCGGCGAGGNGTCCAACGCGGTGGTGCACATGCGCACCATCCGCGCCGAGATCGGCCGGCTCGCCGCGCTGCCCGCGGAGGAGCTCTACGCCGCGGCCAAGGAGCTGCGCGCCCCCGTCGACCTGGTCGCCGAGGTGGCCCGGCTCGGCCGGCTGCCGGTCGTGCTGTTCACCGCCGGCGGCATCGCCACCCCGGCGGACGCGGCGCTGATGATGCAGCTCGGCGCGGACGGGGTGTTCGTCGGCTCGGGGATCTTCAAGTCCGGGGATCCGGCGCGGCGTGCCCGCGCGATNGTCGAGGCGACCACGATGTTCAACGACCCCGACGTGCTGGTGAAGGTGTCGCGGGGCCTGGGCGAGGCGATGGTCGGCATCAACGTCGCCGAGCTCCCGTCGGCGGCCCGCTACGCCGACCGCGGCTGGTGAGCGGCCCGCGGATCGGCATCCTCGCGCTGCAGGGGGACGTGCGGGAACACGCCCGGGGNCTGACGGACGTCGGCGCGCAGCCGGTGGAGGTTCGCCGCGCGGCGCAGCTCGCCGAGGTGGACGGTCTGGTCCTGCCCGGCGGCGAGTCCACGACGATCGGCCGGTTGCTGCAGGTGTTCGAGCTGCTGGAGCCGCTGCGGGCCGCGGTCGTGGCGGGGCTGCCCGTGTTCGGCTCGTGTGCTGGCATGATCCTGCTTGCGCGGGACGTCGTGGACGGTCGGCCGGACCAGCCACTGATCGGTGGGTTGGACATGGTCGTCCGGCGCAACGCCTTCGGCCGGCAGGTCGACTCGTTCGAGGTCGACCTCGACGTCGACGGGGTGGAGGGACCGCCTGTGCACGCGGTCTTCATCCGAGCACCATGGGTAGAAAAGGCGGGCGATGCGGTCGAGGTCCTGGCTCGTGTCGCCGAGGCGCCGGTGGCGGTCCGTCAGGGCTCGCTGCTGGCCACCGCGTTCCATCCGGAGCTGACCGGAGACTCCAGGATGCACCGGCTATTCGTCGACATTGTGCGATCTTCCGGATCCGGTCGGTGATCGCGAGTAAGAGGGGCAGGACATGAGCGGTCACTCCAAGTGGGCGACCACGAAGCACAAGAAGGCGGTCATCGACGCCNGACGGGNCAAGCTGTTCGCCAAGCTGATCAAGACGGTGGAGGTCGCCGCCAAGACGGGCGGCGGCGACCCGGCGGGCAACCCCACGCTGGCCGACGCCATCGCGAAGGCCAAGTCGCAGTCCGTGCCGAACGACAACATCGAGCGGGCGGTCAAGCGCGGGTCCGGTGAGCTCGCCGGCGGGGTGAACTACGAGAACATCACCTACGAGGCGTACGGGCCGAACGGCGTCGCGATCCTCGTCGAGTGCCTGACCGACAACCGCAACCGGGCCGCCTCCGACGTCCGGGTGGCGATCACCCGCAACGGCGGCACGNTGGCCGATCCCGGCTCGGTGTCGTACCTGTTCAACCGCAAGGGCGTCGTGCTGCTCACGAAGGCCGCCGGGCTCACCGAGGACGACGTGCTGCTCGCCGTGCTCGACGCGGGCGCCGAGGAGGTCAACGACCTCGGCGACGTCTTCGAGGTCATCTCCGAGGCCACCGACCTGCATGCGGTGCGGGTGGCGGCCGGTGACGCCGACCTGGAGATCACCTCGGCGGACATCTCCTGGCTGCCGAGCGTGAGCGTGCCGCTGGACGCCGAGCCCGCGGCCAAGGTGCTCAAGCTCGTCGAGGCGGTCNAGGACCTCGACGACGTCCAGAACGTGTGGTTCAACGGCGACATCTCCGACGACGTCATGGAGCTCGTCAGCAGCTGACGGGCCGCACGCCACCGCGTCCGGGACGATCTGTTGGGCGTGTCGTGGATGTCCGGTTGCGCCGACCGATCTACCATCGAACGAGTGTTCTTGCGGGCGAGCGGGCCCGTGAGCGAGCGGGCCTGCGGGCGCGTGGTCGGGAGGGTGGATGCGGGTGCTGGGCGTCGATCCGGGGCTGACGCGGTGCGGCCTGGGGGTCGTCGACGGCGCCCTGGGTTCCCGCGCCCGACTGGTCGAGGCGGGAGTGGTGCGCACGCCGGCCGGCGCCGAGGTGGCCGACCGGCTGCGGGCCGTCGCCGACGGCATCGACGCCTGGCTGGACCGCACCCGCCCGGACGCGGTCGCGGTCGAGAAGGTCTTCAGCCAGGCCAACGTGCGCACGGTGATGGGCACGGCCCAGGCCGGCGCGGTGGCGATCATGCTCGCCGCCCGGCGCGACCTGCCGGTGGGCCTCTACACGCCCAGCGAGGTCAAGGCCGCGGTCACCGGCAGTGGCCGGGCCGACAAGGCCCAGGTCGGGTTCATGGTCACCCGGTTGCTGGGGCTGGCCGAGGTGCCGCGGCCGGCCGACGCCGCCGACGCGTTGGCGCTGGCGTTGTGTCACCTCTGGCGGGGCCCGGCGTTGGCCCGGCTGCGCGCGGCGGCTCCCGCAGCGCCTGTCAGCCGCCCGGCTCCCGCAACGCCCGCTCGCCGCTCGCCGCGGCCCGCCGCGCCTGCCCGCCGCCCGGCGGGGGCGTCATGATCGCCTCGCTGGCCGGCACCGTCCGGGCGCTCGGGCCGCTGTCCGCCGTCGTCGAGGTGGGTGGCGTCGGCCTGCTCGTCCAGTGCACCCCGGCGACGCTGGCCCGGCTGCGCATCGGTGAGCCGGCCAGCCTCGCCACCACCCTCGTCGTGCGCGAGACGGAGCTGACCCTCTACGGATTCCCCGACGCCGACGCCCGCGACGTCTTCGAGATCCTGCAGTCCGCCGCCGGGGTGGGGCCCAAGCTCGCCCAGGCCGTCCTCGGCGTGCACGAGCCGGACGCGGTCCGCCGGGCGGTCGCGGAGGAGGATCTCGCCGCGCTCACCAAGGTGCCCGGGATCGGGCGCAAGGGCGCCCAGCGGATCGTCCTCGACCTGCGCGACCGGCTCGGCCCGCCGCGCGGCGCCGCCGTGCCCGGGCCCAGGTCGGGCGGCGCCGATCTCGGCGCCGGCGGGGTCGGGGCGGCCGGTCCCGGCGAGGCCGGCGCGGTCGCGGACACGGTGCGTGAGGCGCTGATCGGCCTGGGCTACTCGGCGCGGGAGGCCGACGACGCGGTGTCCCGCGCGCTGGCCGTGCTGGCCGCGCCTTCGGGCGACCCCGGCGGTCCGGACCGGCCAGGCGGGAACGCGTCAGCCGTTGCCCCGTCCGCGGTGGCGCCGTCTGCGGCGGCCCCGTCCGCGGGTGCAGCGCCGATCGAGGGCGCGGCCGACGCGGCGACGCTGCTGCGGGCGAGCCTGGCAGTGCTGCGCCGATGACCGCGCCGGAGCAGGCCGCGCCGGAGCAGGCCGCGCCGGCCGCGGGCCGGGCGCCCGGGGGTGGCGCGTGAGCGCCGACGGGCTCGTCTCGGCCGCCGCCAGTGCCGAGGAGCAGGCGTTCGAGGCCGGGCTGCGCCCCCGCACGCTCACCGAGTTCGTCGGTCAGCGCAAGGTCCGGGAGCAGCTCTCGATCATGCTGGAGGGGGCGCAGGCCCGAGGGCGCCCGCCGGACCACGTCCTGCTGTCCGGCCCGCCGGGTCTGGGCAAGACCAGCCTCGCGATGATCATCGCCGAGGAGCTGGCGGTGCCGCTGCGGATGACCAGCGGGCCGGCGATCGAACGGGCCGGCGACCTCGTCGCGANCCTCACCGCGCTGTCCCCCGGGGAGGTGCTGTTCCTCGACGAGATCCACCGGATCGCGCGTCCCGCCGAGGAGCTGCTCTATGCCGCGATGGAGGACTTCCGGGTCGACGTGATCCTCGGCAAGGGGCCCGGCGCGACCGCCATCCCCCTCGACGTCGCCCCGTTCACCCTGGTGGGCGCCACTACCCGGTCGGGGCTGCTCACGGGGCCGCTGCGCGACCGCTTCGGGTTCACCGCCCACCTGGACTTCTACGCCCCCGACGAGCTCGCCCGGGTGCTGACCCGGTCGGCGGGCCTGCTCGGCGTCAGCCTCACCGAGGACGGCGCCGCCGAGGTCGCCGGGCGCTCCCGGGGCACCCCGCGCATCGCCAACCGGCTGCTGCGCCGGGTACGCGACTACGCGGAGGTGCGCGCCGACGGCGTGGTCACCCGCGACGTCGCCCGGGCCGCGTTGCGGATCTACGACGTGGACGGGCTGGGGCTCGACCGCCTCGACCGTGCCGTGCTGGAGGCGCTCGTGGGTCGCTTCGGCGGCGGCCCGGTCGGGCTCACCACGCTGGCCGTCTCGGTGGGGGAGGAGCCGGAGACGGTCGAAGATGTGGCCGAGCCGTTCCTGCTGCGGGCCGGTCTGCTGATCCGCACCTCCCGCGGCCGGATCGCCACCCCCGCCGCCTTCGAGCACCTCGGGCTCGAACCGGTCGCCGACCCGCTCGGCCGCAGCCAGGCCCCGCTCTTCTCGAACACCGGCCTGCTCGCCGAGGACGGCCTGCTTCCCGAGGACGGCCTGCACTCCGAGGGCGGCCTGCTTCCCGAGGACGGCCCGCACTCCGAGGACGGCCTGCACCCCGGGGGCGGCTGAGCGGCGGCCCACCGGGCGGCCCACCCCCGCCCACCGCGCGGCGCCACGGCGCCGGTATAAAGCGGACACCACGGCCCTGCCCACCGGCGGCATCCGCTCGATACGTACGATCGCCGCAACACATCAGGAGGGCAGGACGTGCGCGGACTTGTGACGGCGGCGACGGCAGCCGACGGTAACGGCGGCAGTTCCATCGGCGGTTTCCTGATTCCGCTACTTCTCGTCCTGGCGGTCGTCTACATCTTCTCGATGCAGCGTCGCCGCGCCAAGGCTCAACAGCAGCAGGTGTCCCAGCTCCTGCCCGGCACCCTCGTGATCACCACCGCCGGGCTCTACGCGACTGTCGTGGAGCTGGAGGACGGCGACGTCCTGCTCGAGATCGCCCCCGACGTGGTCTGCCGGTTCACCCGCAGCGCCATCGCCCGGGTGATCAGCTCGCCGGACGCCGACGAGACGCACGACGACGGGTCGGCGGACGGCGCCGCGCACGACGGTCCGNCCGACTCCGCGATCGCCACCGGCGAGACGGCTCCGGGGACGGCACCCGGCGCGGGCACCGCCGTCGGCGAGGAGGGCGCCGGGGGGCCGTCCGCGACCGACGGTTCCGACGGCGAGGGCAAGGGCGTGCCCCACCCGCCACGCAAGGAGCTGTAGCAGGTCGACGGACCACCGGAGCGTCACCAGCGGGGGTTTGGAACGTACCCTCGGTGACATTCGTTCGGGTACGTTGGGCACCGCCGGTCCGGGCAACGGCGAGACGAACGAGCGCCGGCCTCCGGCGCGTGAGGAAGGGACTCGCACGTGGCACGCGGCTCGGCACGGNCATCCACGGGAAGCTCCGTCTGGACCCGGCTGGGGGTACTCGGCGGTCTGCTCGTCGTCCTCTACAGCCTGATGGCCGCCACCGGGAACTGGACCCCGCGGCTGGGGCTGGACCTGCAGGGCGGCACGAGCGTGATCCTCACGCCTCGGGNGACCACCGGTAGCAGCGTCGACTCCGGCGCGGTCGACCAGGCGGTGGAGATCATCCGCCAGCGCGTCGACGGGCTGGGCGTGGCCGAGTCCGAGGTCCACCGCACCGGCAACCAGATCGAGATCTCGGTCCCCGGCCGCGGTCGCAGCGACGTGGTCGACCTGGTGGGGCAGACCGCGGAGCTGCGCTTCCGGGAGGTCTACGAGGCCGCCGCGGCGACGCCGGCGAAGACGGTCCCCTCGCGCACCCCCGCCGGCACGGCCGCACCGACCCCCGCGTCCGGCGCGACGCCGTCGCCGGCGGCTGGGAGCACACCGCCCGCGACGCCGTCGGCGGCCCCCTCCGTGGCGCCGAGCCCCTCGGCGTCGAACCGCCCGGCCGCTCTCGGCGACGGCGCGCGGCCGGCCGCGAAGCCGGTGGCGCTCGGGGATGGCTCCGGGCTGGTCGCGCAGCCGGTGGCGCTCGCCGCGAGCACGGGTAAGGCCGCAGGCACGGGCAAGGCGGTCACCGCCGCCGGCGTCCTCACCGCGGCCTCGGCGGCTCCCCCCGCGCCGGCCTCTCCCGCCGCGGCCTCCCCTGCTGCGGCGTCCTCCGCGGCTCCGGCCGCGTCGGCGTCCCCGGCGCCGTCGTCTCCGGCGCCCGTCGCCGGCGCCGCCGCCGCCGCGGACACGCCGCCTGCCGCCGCGGTCGCCCAGTACGACGCGCTGACCTGCGCGGCCACCGACGTGCGCAGGGCGGCGGTCAGCACCGACCGGCCCCAGGACTGGACCGCCGCGTGCGACCGGGACGGGGCGACCAAGTACCTGCTCAAGCCGGCGTCCGTCGTCGGGACCGACGTGAAGACGGCCTCCGCCGGCCTGCAGGGCGGCGGCGGNACCACCGGCGTCACCACCGGCCAGTGGGTGGTCAACGTCGACTTCACCGGCTCCGGCCAGAACAAGTTCACCAAGCTCACCGAGAAGACGATCGGCAAGCAGGTCGCGATCGTGCTCGACGGCGTGGTGCAGTCGGCGCCGCAGACCAACGAGCGCATCGCCGGGACCGCGCAGATCTCCGGGTCCTTCGGCCAGTCCGAGGCTGAGGACCTCGCCAACGTCCTGCGCTACGGCGCGCTNCCGCTGGCGTTCGAGCGTTCTCAGGCCGAGTCGATCTCGCCGACTCTGGGCCGCGACTCGCTGCGCGGCGGGCTGCTCGCCGGGGCCATCGGGCTGGTGCTGGTCGTCGCCTACTCGTTCCTGTACTACCGGGCGCTGGGCATCGTGGTGGTCGCCTCGCTGGCCGTCAGCGGGGCGATCATCTATGCCTCGGTGGTGCTGCTGGGCGCCGCGATCGGCTTCACGCTGACCCTCGCCGGCATCGCCGGTCTGATCGTGTCGATCGGCGTCACGGCGGACTCGTTCGTCGTCTACTTCGAACGGATCAAGGACGAGGTGCAGGCCGGCCGGACGGTGCGTGCCTCCGCCGACCGGGCCTGGCCGGCCGCGCGGCGCACGATGCTCTCGGCGGACACGGTCTCGTTCCTCGCCGCCGCCGTGCTGTACATCCTCTCGATCGGCTCGGTGCGCGGGTTCGCGTTCACCCTCGGGCTCTCGACGTTGAGTGACGTGCTGATCATGTTCATCTTCACCCGCCCGATGGTGGCCCTGCTGGTGCGGCGCAGACTGTTCTCCGTCAGCCGGTTCTCCGGCCTGAGTCCGAAGACGATCGGTGGTCGGGCCGCGGCCGGGCCACCGGCCGCGGCCCCCAGCAGGCCGCGGCTGGCCAAGCGGCCGGCGCCGGCCGGGCAGAAGCGGGAGAGCTGACAGATGGCACTGCTCGGGCGGATCTACCGCAGCGACTTCCACGTCGATTTCGTCGGCCGCCGCCGGGTCTGGTACGCGGTCTCCGGCGTCATCCTCGTGATCTGCGCCGTGAGCATGATCTTCCGCGGCTTCACCCTGGGCATCGAGTTCTCCGGCGGCGCGGTCTTCCAGCTACCCAGTCACGGCGGCACCGTCGAACAGGTCGAGCAGACCCTCTCCAGCGTCGGCATCGACCCGGNGGACGGCGTGGTCCAGCAGCTCGAGACCTCCAAGCAGTTCCGGGTGCAGACCCCCACCCTGACCGACGCCCAGACCGACAAGCTGACCGACGCGCTGGCCAAGCGGTTCTCCGTGACCGACCCGGACCGCGACATCGCCGTGTCCACCGTCGGCTCCTCGTGGGGCTCGACGATCACCAGCAAGGCCATCCAGGGGCTGGTCGTCTTCCTGGTGCTCGTGATGATCTACCTGTCGGTGCGCTTCGAGTGGAAGATGGCGGTGGCCGCGATGGCCGCGCTCATCCACGACCTCGTCGTCACCATGGGCGTCTACTCCCTCGTGGGGTTCGAGGTGACGCCGTCGACGGTGATCGCCGTGCTGACGATTCTGGGCTTCTCGCTCTATGACACGGTGGTGGTGTTCGACCGGGTGCGGGAGAACACCGCGGGGATGGCGACCTCCCACCGCCGTACCTATGCCGAGGCGACGAACGACGCGCTGAACGAGACGCTGGTCCGTTCGCTGAACACGTCCCTCATCGCCCTCATCCCGGTGGCGTCGCTGCTGTTCGTCGGCGCCGGGCTGCTGGGCGCGGGCACGCTGAAGGACCTCGCGCTCGCCCAGTTCGTCGGGATCGCCTCCGGCACCTACTCGTCGCTGTTCTTCGCCACGCCCCTGCTGGTCGACCTCAAGCGGGGTGAGCCGGCGGTGCAGGCCCTCGATGCGCGGGTCGCCCGGGAACGGGGCAAGCGTGCCCGCGCCGTCGCGTCGACCGCGGCCGGCCCGGGGGCGCCGGTGGGCTCGCCGGCGCCGGACGAGCCGGTATCGGGGGAGGTCGCGGCCCTGTCGGCGGGCGGTGCCGCGCTGGCGGACGATCCGGTCGGTCGGCCCGGCGGCCCCGGTGCCCGCGAACCGGTTCCCGCCGGGGCGGGACTCGGCGGGCCCGGCCGGCGACCCCCCACGGCGGGTGCCGCGCGACGCGCCGGTGGCCGCAAACCCGGCCGGCGGGGGCGGCCGAGCGGTAAGAAGCGTCGGTGAACCGGGCGTCAGGGACACACCTGCGTACCCGCGCCCTGCGGTGTACCCGTGCCCTGCGGCGCCCGGGGACGGATCTGGCGGACTAGCCCCGAAAGTGGGATGAGCAGGACGATGACGAGCATCGACGAGGCGGCACCCGGACGGTCCGCCGCGAGCGACGCGGCCGCCGACGTGTTGCGTGGCCACATCCGGGACATCCAGGACTGGCCGCAGCCCGGGGTCGTGTTCAAGGACATCNCCCCGCTGCTGTCCACGCCCGCCGCTTTCGGCGTGGTCGTCGGGGCCCTGGTGGACGTCGCCCGCGAGCGCGGCGCGACCACGATCGCGGGGATCGAGGCCCGCGGCTTCCTGCTGGCCGCGCCGGTCGCCGACCGGCTCGGCGCCGCCCTGGTGCCCATCCGCAAGCAGGGCAAGCTGNCGGGCCCGACCCGCAGCGCGACCTACGACCTGGAGTACGGCACCGCCACCATCGAGATCCACGCCGACGCGGTGCGCCCGGACGAGCGGGTGCTGCTGGTCGACGACGTGCTGGCGACCGGCGGCACGGCGGCCGCCGCGCACGGCCTGCTGGCCGGCGTGGGGGCCGAGGTGGTGGGCCTCGCGGTCCTCATGGAGCTGTCGTTCCTGCCCGGGCGGGAACGGGTCGCTCCGCTGGATGTCGTCCCACTTCTGACGATTTGACCTACCCTCGGCCGGGCCTGCGGAAGGCTTCCGGGCGGCGCGGCGTTAGGCTCGGTGTCTAGTCCTCACGCAGGAGCGGCCCGTGCCAGAGGCAGCGCCGGTGACCACCGGAGCGTCGTCGCCCGCCGTGGCTCCCTCGAGGGAGCCACGGACGGCGGCTGATGGTGCGCGTCCTGCCCCGTCTGGCCCGGACCGCGGACCCACCCTCCGTGACGAGGCCGTCCGCGAGCCGGCCGGCCCGCAGCCCGCGAGCCGGGAGCCGCGCGGGGCCGCCCCGGCCCGGGAACCGGCCGGGCAGGCCGGTCCGCCACTGGCGGATGCGCCGCCGGATGACGGCTCACCGGTCGTTCCCCGCCTCGGCCACGAGTCGCCGCCCCTGCCGCGCCGGGTGCGCGGGCGCCTGTCGCGCCTCTCGACGCACCGGGCCACTCCCTCGTCGGCCCTTGACCCAGTGCTGCGCGGCCTGCTCGCGAACCACCCACGGGCCGACATCGACCAGGTCCAGCAGGCCTTCGAGGTCGCCGACGCCGCGCACGCCGGCCAGGTGCGCTTCTCCGGGCATCCCTACATCACCCACCCGATCGCCGTGGCGAGCATCCTCGCCGATCTCGGGATGGACACCCCGACGCTGTCCGCGGCGCTGCTGCACGACACGCTGGAGGAGACCTCCCTGTCCGCCGAGGCGATCCGGGAGACCTTCGGCGACCAGATCGCCCTCATCGTCGACGCCGTCAGCAAGCTCAACCGGGTCAAGGTCGGCGAGGCGGCGCAGGCGGAGACGATCCGCAGGATGGTCGTCGCGATGGCCCGCGACCCGCGGGCCCTGGTCGTCAAGCTCGCCGACCGGCTGCACAACATGCGCACCCTGCGCTTCCTGCCCGAGCACAAGCAGGAGCGCAAGGCCCGCGAGACGCTGGAGGTCTACGCCCCGCTCGCCCACCGGCTCGGGATGAACTCGCTGAAGTGGGAGCTGGAGGACCTCGCGTTCGCCGCGCTGTACCCGAAGCGTTACGACGAGATCGTCCGCCTCGTCGCCGACCGGGCGCCCAGCCGCGACGTCTACCTCGCCGAGGTGATCGNCCAGGTGCAGGCCGGCCTGCGCGACGCCCGGATCCGCGCGGTCGTCTCCGGCCGACCCAAGCACTACTACTCGATCTACCAGAAGATGGTCGTGCGCGGCCGGTCGTTCGACGACATCTACGACCTGGTCGGCATCCGCGTCCTGGTCGACTCGGTCCGCGACTGCTACNCCACCCTGGGCACCGTCCACGCGAACTGGAAGCCGATCCCCGGCCGGTTCAAGGACTACATCGCGATGCCCAAGTTCAACATGTACCAGTCGTTGCACACCACGGTCATCGGGCCCGAGGGCAAGCCGGTCGAGCTGCAGATCCGCACGCACGCGATGCACAACCGGGCCGAGTACGGCATCGCCGCGCACTGGAAGTACAAGGAGGACGGCGTCGCGGCCCGCCCGTCGGCGGCCGCCGTCGACAGCGGCGGCGGCCGGTCCGGGCGGCGTCGCGGCAGTCCCGAGCCGGACCTCATGAGCTGGCTGCGCCAGGTCCTGGACTGGCAGCGCGAGACCGCCGACCCGGGGGAGTTCCTCGACAGCCTGCGCTTCGCCGCGGAGACCGACGAGGTCTTCGTGTTCACTCCGAAGGGCGACGTCATCCCGCTGCCCGCCGGGTCGACGTCGGTGGACTTCGCCTACGCGGTGCACACCGACGTCGGTCACCACTGCGTCGGCGCGCGGATCAACGGCCGGCTCGCGGCGTTGGACACCGAGCTCGACAACGGCGACACCGTCGAGGTCTTCACCTCGCGGGCGCACTCGGCGGGTCCCAGCGAGGACTGGCTGATGTTCGTCCGCTCCTCGCGGGCCCGGGCGAAGATCCGCCAGTGGCACGCCCGTGAGCGCCGCGAGGACGCGATCGTCGCCGGCCGCGACGCGATCGGCCGGGCCATGCGCCGCCACGGGCTGCCGCTGTCCCGGCTGATGAACGGCGACGCGCTGCTCAACCTGGCCAAGGACCTGCGCTACGCCGACGTCGCCGCGCTGTACGCGGCGGTAGGGGAGAACCACGTCAGCGCCCCGTCGGTCGTCTCGAAGCTGCTGGTGGCGCTCGGTGGCCCTGAGGGCGCCGAGGAGGACGCCGGCGAGACCGAGCTGCCGATCCGCACGCTGCGCCGCTCCACCGGGGAGCCGGGCGTGCTGGTTACCGGGGCACCGGACGTGTGGACGAAGCTTGCGCGCTGCTGCACCCCGATGCCCGGCGACGACATCGCCGGCTTCGTCACCCGGGGTAAGGGCGTGTCCGTCCACCGGACCGACTGCTCCAACCTCACCGGGCTGCGCGGCGGGCCGCACGACCGGCTCGTCGAGGTCGAGTGGGCGCCGTCGTCGGGNTCGGTGTTCCTCGTCGTGATCCAGGTCGAGGCGCAGGACCGGACCAAGCTGCTCTCGGACGTCACCCGGGTGCTCTCCGACCGGCACGTGAACATCCTGTCCGCGTCGGTGGCCACCACCAGGGACTCCGTCGCGGTCAGCCGCTTCACCTTCGAGATGGGGGATGCCAAGCATCTCGGGCACATCCTGAGTGCCGTGCGATCCATCGACGGGGTCTACGACTGTTTTCGCGTCACCTCAGGCATACAGGTCTAGCGGGACAAAGGGGGCGCCGTGGATGCTGAGACCGTAGGTGCGGGTCTGCCGGCGGGCGGCGGACTGACCCCGGCGCTGTCCCGGGCCGACTCCCGGGGCGACTCCTCCGACGACGCCTCCCGGGCCCTGTCGGCGGCGCGGCAGGCGAGCGTGCGCCTGGCGCACCTGGCCCGCCGGATGGCCACGCCGCGCATGTCGCAGGTGCCCCCCGAGCTGCGGGACATCGTCGAGGCCCACCGCGACTACCACCCGCGGGCCGACATCGGCGCCCTCGTGCACGCCTACGGGGTCGCCGAGCGGCTGCACGCCGGCCAGATGCNCCGCAGCGGGGACCCGTACATCAGCCACCCGCTCGCCGTCTGCGAGGCCCTCGCCGAGCTCGGAGTGGACACGACCACGCTGATCGCGGCCCTGCTGCACGACACCGTCGAGGACACCGGCTACACCCTCGACTCGGTCGTCGAGGAGTTCGGCGGCGAGGTCGCCAACCTCGTCGACGGGGTCACCAAGCTGGACAAGATGCGCTTCGGTGAGGCGGCCGAGGCCGAGACGCTGCGCAAGCTGATCGTGGCGCTCGCCCAGGACTACCGGGTTCTCGTTATCAAGATCGCCGACCGGCTGCACAACATGCGCACCCTCGACTTCATGTCCCCACCCAAGCAGGTGAAGATCTCCCGGGTCACGTTGGAGATCCTGGCGCCGCTGGCCCACCGGCTGGGCGTCAGCGTGATCAAACGGGAGCTGGAGGACCGGGCGTTCGCCGTGCTCCATCCGGCCGAGCATGCGCGCACCGCCCGGATCGTGGACGAGTTCACCGCCGCGGAGCAGGCGTCGGGTTCGCTTGCGGGCCTGGTCGCGCGGCTGCGGGCGGGCCTGGCGGGCGCCCGCATCGACAGCGAGGTCTCCGTCCGCGCCANCCACCTGTTCTCGATCTACAAGCGGGGGCAGGAACGGGCCCGCGCCCCGCAGGACTACACCGACATCGTCCGCGTCCTCGTGCTCGTCGACGAGGTGACTGACTGCTACGCCGCCCTCGGGGTGATTCACGCGCTGTGGCGCCCGGTGCCGGGCCGGCTGCGGGACTTCGTGGCGACGCCGAAGTTCAACATGTACCAGTCGCTGCACACCACCGTCGTCGACGACACCGGGCGCAGCATCGACATCCAGATCCGGACCCCGGCGATGCACCGGCTGGCGGAGACCGGCATCGTCGCGCGCCCGGTCGGCCCCGGCGCCGACGGCGCCCGGCTGGAGGGCCTGTCCTGGCTGCACAGCCTGCTGGACTGNCAGGAGGACACGATCGACTCCGACGAGTTCCTGGAGTCGCTGTCGTCCGATCTGGACTCCGACGAGGTGCNCGCCTTCACCCCCAAGGGGCGGATGATCGCCCTGCCGCCCCGGTCGTCGCCCGTCGACGTCGCCTACGCCGTGCACACCGACATCGGTCACCGGGCGATCGGCGCCCGGGTCAACGGGCGGCTCGTCCCGCTGCACACCCGGCTGCGCAACGGTGACGTCGTCGAGATCCTGACCTCCAACCTGCCCGGTGCCGGGCCGTCGGAGGACTGGCTGCGGTTCGTGAAGACCTCGCGGGCCCGCGTGCGCATCCGCCGCCGGCTTGCCCGGCAGCGCCGGGACGCCGCTGCCGGCCCCGGCCTGCCCGAGGGACCGGAGCAGTCCGGCCCGGCGGCCGGGACGGACGCCGGCGCCCGCGGCGGCCCGACCGGCGACCCTGGCGGCGGTCCGGGGGGCGCTGCGGGCGGCACCTCCGCGGCACCGGCGCGGCAGCTGGCCCGGCGCGGGGTGCCCAGCCTCGCCGCCGTGGCCGACGACGGGTCGGGCGCGAGCATGCCCGTCCGGCTGGCCCGATGTTGCCTGCCGCTGCCCGGTGACGCCGTCGTCGGCTTCACGACCCATGGCAGCGCTGTGTCGCTGCACCGGCGCGAGTGCGGCAACGCCGCCGAGGCGAGTGCCGACCGGGAACGGGTCGTGGTGACCGCGTGGTCCGCTCCCGATGTCCAGATTTTTCCCGCCGAGATCGCGGTCGAGGCGTTCGACCGTTACGGCCTGCTGGCCGACATCACCGAGGTCCTGTCCGAGACGTCGGTGTCGGTCCGGGCCGCGTCGACGACCACCTCCGAGGACCGCGTCGCCCACGCCCGCTTCACCATCGAGGTCACCGGGCCCGAGCAGCTCGACAGCGTGCTCTCGGCGGTCCGCCGGGTGGGTGGCGTGTACGACTGCTACCGCGTGTGTCAGTCCCAGGCGTCGCCGACCGTCGACCCGCCCGCCCGCGCCGCCACCTGACCCGAGCCGCGGCCGGGTCGGGCGACCCCGTACGGGCACGACCCGCCGACCCGACCGTCGAAGGGGGCCCGGTCGGCGAGAACCGCCACCGATACCGGCGCGCAGCGTGGCGATTCCACCCCGGAAAGTGCCCTCCGCATCCACCGGTGGTAAACGGAAGGTGCCTAAAACTGCCCCATCCGGGCCGATAAGGGTGGATTGTCGCCGGGAGAATACCCGCCACCCTTCCGGGCGCCGTAAATTCAACGGCGACCGCCACTGATCGATGTAGAGTATCTCGCGTATCCCTCGTTTCCAGATGGGAGTGCGCGTGGGTCACCTTCAGGTCATCGTGAGTATCGACTCCCGGGAAGGCGCCGAGCGTGTCGGCCGTGCGCTCGTGGAGGCGCGCCTGGTCGCCTGTTTCCAGGTGATCGGCCCGATGAGCAGCATCTACCGCTGGAAGGGTGAGATCGAGNAGGCCGAGGAATGGCTCTGTCTCGCGAAAACCACCACCGAGCGATTCGACGAGCTACGCGAGCGGCTGGTCGTCCTGCACCCGTACGAGAATCCCGAGATCATTGCCACGCCGATAGTTGCGGGCCACGCCGACTATCTGCAGTGGATCAGTGCGGAGACCGCGCCCGCCGTGCGGAGCTGACGTCCGGTCGCCGCCCCGACTCTGGCGGGGCCGGGGCGGCGACCGGACGTCATGTCGGCGGCGGTGACGTCTCCGGCCGGCGGCGTCGGACCCGGGGAGCCGCGCTCAGACCAGCACGCGTAGCTGGTCGTCGAGGTCCCGCACGGCCTGGGTGTGCTGCCAGGGCCGCAGGTGCTCCCGGGTCCGCCGGACCCGGGCCAGGCCCAGGGAGAAGTCCGTCTGGGCCACGATCGACAGCGCCTCGGCGGCGAAGTGGCAGGCCGCCTCGATCTCCCGTCGCTGGATGTGGACCTCGGCGATGTCGCTCATCAGCAGCGACCGCTTCTTCGTGGCGCCCGGCGCCGTGGCCCGCAGGGCCTCGGTGGCCGCCGCGTAGGCCGCCGCCGGTCGGCGCAGCCGGGTGTAGGTGGTGACCTTGAGCCCGTCCAGCCGGCCCCGGTCGAAGAACTGGGTCCAGACCCGGTCGCCGTCGCTCTCGCCCCGCTCGAAGGCCTCCTGCGCGCGGTCGAGCGCGGCCAGCGCCGCCCGGCCCTCGCCCCGCGCCGCCTGCTCCTCGGCCTCGCGGGCGGCCAGCCACGCCCGGGTCATGACGGTGCTGCCCGTCGCCGCGCGTCGCTGGGCCTCGCCGAGCAGCACGCACGCCTGGTCGTGACGGCCCTGGCTGGCGGTCTGATAGCTCTCGTAGCCGAGCACGCACGCCCACAGCGCGTTGTCGTCGGCCTCGCGGGCGGCCTCGATGGCCACCCGGTAGTACGCCACCGCGGCGGGCAGGTCGTTCATGTCGAAGGCCAGCCAGCCCGCCAGCGCCGCGGTCTCGCCGGCGGTGGAGGTCAGGTCGCGGCGCACCGGCGTGCGGTTCGTCGACTCCAGCAGCTGGGTGAGCCGCCCGAGGTGGTCGGTGACCCGCTGCATGAGGATCCGGGCGGGAACGCGCTCCTCCAGGCCGTACAGGCCCGCGGTGCGCTGCCCCAGCTCCTCGGCGAGCTCCGGGGTGACGCTCGCCCGCCGGCGCAGCGCCGAGGACAGCCGCTCCCAGGGCGGGGTGGTGTCCGCGGCCGCGGCGATCGGCACCACCGCGACGCCACCCGCCGCGGCGAACAGCCGCAGAAAGTCGCGCCGCTCCACGGGAATGCCATTCGGGTCGATCACTTCGGCGTCCGCCTGCAGGACCAACGTTCCGCCGGGTACCACCTCGCGGCCGGCCTGCTGCGGACCGCCGGGCCCGGCCGGGGCGATACCCCGACCCATTCCCGTCCGCATTGCTCCGGCGACGGAGGGAAGCGTCTCGTCGTCCACGAAACCCAGTTCCACCGAAGATCGGCCGAATAGAGCCCGCAACAGCCGCTGATAACGCAGGCTCGGTTTCTTGTCGCCCTTCTCCCACTTACAGATCATGTTTCCGGTCACCCCGGCCTCGCGACCCTCGTGGATGACGGAGAAGCGCCGGATCTCGGTGGCAAGGCGTTCCTGCGACCAGCCCCGCTCCTCCCGGCTCAGCCGTAGTCGGGCGTTCGGTGTGCGGGTCGCGGGCGCACGGCTGGACTTCGACACGTCAGGTGATGGTCCGGAGGCCGCAGGTGCCCGGGAAGCTGCCGAGGGACCGGTCGTGAGCTGCATCGGGGCCTCCGAAGTCAATCGGTTGACTCCTGGAGCTTAACCCTCTGTGAGATAAGACGGTCATAGTCACTGTGGTCCCTTCGAGACCAGCTAGGGCAAAAATGTGGTCTTCCCGGCGCGCGGGTGGCCTGCGTTCCGCCGACGGGCGTCGCCTTCTAGAGTGAGGGCGTGAGAGCCGGACCCCTCGACCGACGTCCTCGACCGCCCGGATCCGGTGCCCCGAGCCGTCCGCTGCGCGCGTGGCAGCGGGCGGCCCTCGACGTCTACCGGTCCCGCTCGTCGTCCGGGGCCCGGGACTTCCTCGCGGTGGCGACGCCGGGCGCCGGCAAGACCACCTTCGCCCTGCAGGTCGCCACCGACCTGCTGGGCACCGGCGAGATCAGCCGGATCACGGTCGTCGCGCCCACCGAGCATCTCAAGCGGCAGTGGGCGGTCGCCNCCGCGGAGGTCGGGGTGGACCTCGACCCGGACTTCCGCAACTCCGCCGGCGCGACGTCGTCCGACTACACCGGCGTCGCGGTGACCTACGCCCAGGTCGCGGCCCACCCGGCGCTGCACCGGGCGCGGACCGCCGCCCGGCGCACCCTGGTCATCCTCGACGAGATCCATCACGCGGGCGACGCGTTGTCCTGGGGCGAGGCGACCCGGGAGGCGTTCACTCCCGCGGCGCGACGCCTCGCCCTGACCGGGACGCCGTTCCGCTCCGACGTCAACCCGATCCCGTTCGTCACCTACCTGCCGGGACCCGACGGCGTCCTGCGCAGCATCTCCGACTCCTCCTACGGCTACGCCGAGGCCCTGCGCGACGGCGTCGTGCGCCCGGTGCTCTTCCTCGCCTACTCCGGCGAGATGTCCTGGCGGACCAGCGCCGGCGCCGAGCTGTNGGCCCGGCTCGGCGAACCGCTGACGGGCGAGCAGACCGCCGCCGCCTGGCGCACCGCCCTGGACCCGGGCGGGGACTGGATGCCGGCCGTGCTCGCCTCGGCGGACACCAGGCTGTCGCAGGTGCGCGCCGGCGGCATGCCCGACGCCGCCGGGCTGGTCATCGCCACCGACCACGCCGCCGCGCGGGCCTACGCGGGGCTGCTGGCCCGGATCACCGGCACGTCGCCGGTGCTCATCCTGTCCGACGACCCGACCGCGTCGGCGAAGATCGCCAACTTCCGGGAGTCCGCGGACCGGTGGATGGTGGCGGTGCGGATGGTGAGCGAGGGTGTCGACGTGCCCCGCCTCGCCGTCGGGGTCTACGCGACCTCGGCCTCGACGCCGCTGTTCTTCGNCCAGGCCGTCGGTCGGTTCGTCCGGGGTCGGGGTCGGGGGGAGACCGCCTCGGTGTTCCTGNCGAGCGTGCCCACCCTGCTCGCCCTCGCCGGGGAGATGGAGATCCAGCGCGACCACGCGCTGGAGAAGCAGCCGCGCGACCCCGACGCCTTCGACGACGACGCGCTGCGCGAGGCCAACCGGCGCAGGGACACCCCCGACCAGCCCGACACGCTGTTCACGGCGCTGGGCTCGTCGGCCCACCTCGATCGGGTGATCTTCGACGGCGGCGAGTTCGGTACTCCCGCGGCGCCCGGTTCGGTGGAGGAGGAGGACTTCCTCGGCCTGCCGGGCCTGCTGGAGCCGGACCAGGTCGCGACCCTGCTGCGCCAGCGGGAGGCCGCCCAGCAGGCGGCCGCGCGCCGCGGGGCCGCCGCCCGGGCGGCCGGGCAGCCCGAGCCCGAGGTGCCGGCGGCCCGCGACGGTGCGCAGCCGACGACCCGACCGGTCCACGAGGTCATCGCCGAGCTGCGCAAGGAGCTCAACCGGCTGGTCGGGGCGCACTTCCACCGCACCGGCAAGCCGCATGGAATGATTCACGCCGAGCTGCGCCGGTCCTGCGGTGGTCCGCCGAGCGGGCAGGCCAGCGCCGCGCAGTTGCAGGCCCGCATCGACACGATCCGCCGCTGGGCCGGCTGACGGCTGCCCGGGCCGGCCCAGCCGCCGCGTCAGCCGCCCTGGGAGATGGCGATCGACAGGATCTTCGCCTTGCTGGCCGGGGCGCCGTCGGAGCCGCCGCCCTGCACGCCGGGCTTGGTGAGCTTGTCGAGGACGTCCAGCCCCGTGGTGATCTTGCCGAAGACGGTGTAGCCGCCGGCCAGCGCCGCCGCCCCCTGCTGCGTCGGGTTGGCGTAGTTGATGAAGAACTGGCTGCCGTTGCTGTTCGGCGCGGAGCTGTGCGCCATCGCGAGCACCCCGCGGTCGTAGGTGACGCCCTCGGTGTTCTCGTTGGCGTACCCGTAGCCGGGGCTGCCGCTGCCGGTGCCCGTCGGGTCGCCGCACTGCAGCACGGAGATGCCCGCCTCGGCACCGCCGGTCTGCCGGTGGCACAGCGTGTTGTCGTAGTACTTGGCGTCGGCGAGCGTGCGCAGCGCGTGGACGGTGCACGGCGCCTTCTGTGCGTCCAGGCTCGCCGTCATCGTCCCGGCGTCGGTGGTGATGGTCATGGTGGCCGGGGAGGTGTCGACGGTGGCCGCCGCCTTCGGCAGGGTGGCGCCGCGGGCCGGGGTCTCCCCGTTGGCGGTGTACGTGCAGGCGCCGACCTTGCTGGTGGCCGCCGCGGCGGCGCTGGGGGCCGCGGTGCTGGCCGCGTCGGCGGCGGTGACGTCGGACTTGTCGTCCTTGCCGGTGAGCAGGATCGCGGCGATCGCCGACGCCGCGACCACGATCGTCACGAAGCCGGCCACGATCGCGAGTCGCTGCTGGCGGCGGCGATGGGCGACCCGCCGTCGCTGCGCCTGCCGGGCCGCGCGAGCCTCGGCGAGCTCGCGCTGCCGTCGCTCCTTGGAACTGGCCACCGTCGCCGGCCTCCTCACATCCCGAACCTGGCAGGTTCCTCGCTGTTGCGTCCCGTCCGTCCCGCGGCGGTGGACACATGTGGTCTGTGCACCGTAACCGTTGGGCGGCGCCCGGCTGGGCAGCGCACCTGTGGCGAGCATGCCGAAGCCGCCTGTGCGCCCGCTGTGCGCCGGAGGCGTCGGCGGTGGCTGGTAGCGTTGCCGCAAGGTGAGGTGCGGTACCGATCAGGGGCTGACGCGATTCATGCTCGATAAGCGTTTTATCCGGGAGAATCCGCAGGCCGNGCGGGACGCGGTCGCGGTCAAGGGCATTGACCTGGATGTCGACGAACTACTCCAGCTCGACCAGAACAATCGCAAGTTGCAGTTCGAGGTGGACGAGGCGCAGGCCCGGCGCAAGAGCTTCGCCAAGCAGTTCGCCAAGGCCGACGAGGCCCGCCGGGCCGAGCTGCGCGTCGAGCACGAGGCGTTCGACGCCCAGCTCAAGGACCTGCGCGAGCAGCTCGCCCGCACGGGTGCGCGATTGTCCGAGCTGATGCTGCTGACGCCGAACATCCCCTGGTCGGGGGCGCCGGTGGGGCCGGACGAGGCGGCCAACGTGGTGCTGCGCACCGTCGGCACGCCCCCGGAGTTCGACTTCACCCCGCTCGACCACACCGAGCTCGCCGAAAAGCGCGGCTGGGCCGAGTTCGCCCGCGCCCGCAAGGTCGCCGGCGAGNGGGCCTACGCGCTCGTCGGCGACATGGTGATGCTGGAGCGGGCGGTGCACTCCTACGCGCTGGACCTGCTGCGCGGCCGGGAGTTCACCCCGGTGGCGGTTCCCGCGCTCGTCCGCGAGGAGCCGCTGATCGGCACGGGGATGCTGCCGAAGGCCCGGGAGGAGATCTACGCGATCCCCGAGGACGACCTGTACCTGGCCGGAACCGCCGAGGTGGCCCTCGTGGGCCTGCATGCGGGGGAGATCCTCGACGCCGCCCGCCTGCCGATCCGCTACGCCGGGATCTCGCCGTGCTTCCGCCGGGAGATCGGCAGCGCCAGCCGGGACGTCCGCGGCCTGCTGCGCGTGCACCAGTTCGAGAAGGTCGAGCAGTTCGTCCTGTGCGCCGCAGACGAGGCCGAGTCGGCCCGCTGGCACGCCGAGCTGCTCGCCACCGCCGAGCGGATCCTGTCCGACCTCGGGCTGTGCTACGAGGTCGTCGAGTGCGCCACCGGGGACATGGGCGTCGGCAAGTTCCGGATGAACGACATCAACACCTGGTTTCCGTCGCTGGGGCGCTTCCGGGAGACGCACAGCTGCTCCACGCTGCACGACTGGCAGGCCCGCCGGGCGAACCTGCGCTACCGAGACCCCGACGGCACGATCCGCTTCGCCCACACACTGAACAACACCGCGGTGGCCACCCCCCGACTGCTGGCGGCGCTGCTGGAGAACTTCCAGACCGCGGACGGCGCGGTGCGCGTCCCCGAGGTGCTGCGGCCCTACCTGGGTGGGCGCGAGCTGATCTGAGCGCCGCCGCGGCGGCGCTCCCGGGCGGCCCGGACCAGGGCCGGCCCGGCCACCGCGAGGCGCCGCGGCAGCCCGACGGCCACCCGGCGTTCCAGCACCCGGTAGTCGGCCCGCTCCACCTCATCGAGGATCTCCCGGTAGAGGACGAATGCGGTGCGCATGCAGTCCCGCGAGGTGGGGTGCAGCAGTCGGATACCGGGCGCCGCCGCCCGGAACAGCTCCCGGGCCCGGCTGATCTCGAACGCCAGNAGCCGGCGGACCGGCCCGTCGACGACCCCGGCGGCCAGATGCTCCCGGGTGACGCCGAACAGCGCCAGCGACGTCTGCGGCAGGTACACCCGCCCGCGGCGCAGGTCCTCCCCGACGTCCCGGATGAAGTTGGCGTGCTGGAAGGCCAGGCCGAGGTCGCGCGCGTAGGGCAGCGCGCTGTCGTCGACCGGTTCGAGCAGCGGCACCATCTGCAGGCCGATGACCGCGGCTGAGCCGTGCATGTAGACCAGCAGGTCCTCCCATGTCGCGTACCCGGTGACGGTCAGGTCCATCGCCATCGAGGACAGGAACGCGGCGAAGTGGTCGGGGTCGAGCGCGAAGCGACGGATCGTGTCGACGACCGCCGGCAGCACCGACACCTCGCTCGCCGCCCCGTTCTGACCGCCGTCCTCGCCCGAGACCTGGGCGTCGACGGCGTGGGCGGGCACGCCGTCGCGCAGCGCGGCGAGGAAGCGGCCACTCCAGGCCTGCAGCCGGACGGCCCGCTCGTCGCCGGTCAGCGCCGAGTCGAGGTCGTCGACGATGTCGTCGGCGTGGCGGGCGAAGCCGTACAGGGCATGTACGTGCGCCCGCTTCCACGGCGGCAGCAGCAGGGTCGCCAGGTAGTAGGTGCGCCCGTGGGCGGCGTTGAGGGCGCGGGCTCGTGCATACGACGCGCGCAACCGGGGATCGGTGATCCCGGCCGCGTCGAGCTCCCCCACGGCATTCAGCCTAACGGTACTGACGGTAGGCCCTGTCAACGTCGCATCCAGGATCGGGTTGGGCCCCCGGTCCTAAATCTCCGAACATCATGATCGACTGTCGGAGTCGGGTCGCGGCTGTTCCGCGGAACACCATGATCGTTTCCTGGTGTCGAGGTCAGGGCGGGGCGCGGTTCTGGCACCGGATGGGTTCCGTTCCGCGGACCATGATGTTTTTCTGCTGGTTTCGCGTCCCGCCGCGGGCTCCACGCCCGTGCGGTGCCGGTGTTGCTGCCGGGGCGGGACTCTGCTCCGGACATGATCGGCGGGGTCCGGCCTGCGGTCCGGCGGTGCGGGCGGTTCCGCGGAACACCATGATCATATTCTGGGTTCGGGGTCGGCTGGGGTTTCGGCTGCGCCGCCGGGTGTGGGCTTCCGGCGTCGCACCCCGCCATGGTTGATCTTGGGTTGGGTTTTTGTCGGTGGTGGGT
>NZ_LJFZ01000025.1:0-120275 GCF_001420875.1 Frankia sp. AvcI1
ACCCCAGCCCCATCCCCGACCAGCCCTGGCGCCGATCGAACGCCGCCACCGCCAGCAGCCAGGCACACGTCGCCGCCGCGATCCGCCCCGCCCACCGGCAGATCACCTCCTCCACCTCCCCCAACGACGCCGACTCCACATCCACCCCCAGCGCCGAGGAGGCGGCAGGATCGGCGGAANCGGGGAACACAGGAACAGCCATCATGATCACCGGGCCAGGGGTGTCGTCGAACAGGACTCGAACATCGTCCCACCCCCCACCGACAAAAACCCACCAAGATCAACCAGGCGGCAACGCCCACACACCGCCGCGACCGACCCGCACCCCCGCCCCGGACACGGAACCCGGCTTGCAGCACGGCGTCCGGGCATCAGGGCATCAGGGCGTCCGAACATGGAATGCCGCGGAACCCGCACCAGCCGGCGGCAGACCCGCAACGGCGCCTGGAAGCCACGCCGGCGACCAAGCCGGCGGCGTGGCCGGCAACCAAGCCGGCACCCCAAAGACGATCTTGGTGTTCCGCGGAACCGCGTCACGGTCATCGTGCCTGCGCCGCAGGGCGGGCGCGTGATTGCGTCGGTTCCGCTGCGGCTGGCGCTGCGCTCGGGCCTTGTCTGATGCTCGGGCGAGCTCGTCCCGGTCACTGCTGTGGCGTCTCGGTCATCTCCGCCGATCCGGGTCGGGGTCGGCCGGCCGGTGCGAGAGGCCTGCGTGGGAACGGACCATCCGGGTCCTACTTCAGCGCCAAACCGGACGCCGAACCCACCAGAGGAATTCGGGCACGCGGAGATCAGGATGACGCCGGGCGGTCCCAGAGGTGGTGGAGGGCGGCGGCGCGTTCGCGGCGGTCCAGGCCGCGCAGGTCGGCGGTGCCGTGTTCGGTGACGACGACGTCGACGTCGTGGCCGGGGGTGCTCACGGGGGCCGACAGACGCTCGACGAGGGTGGGGCGGCCGCGGTGGGTCGCCGGCATGGCGATGATGGACAGGCCGCCGGGCGAGCGGGCGCCGGCGGCGGCGTAGTCGGCGTGGCCGCCGACGCCGCCGACGGTCGCGCCAGGGAAGCCCTCCACGTTGACCTGGCCCTGCTCGTCAAGCTCGATCGCGGTGTTCACCGCGACGAACGGCAGCCCGCTCGACAGCCGGCCCAGGTCGTGGGTGTGCTCGATGGGATGCAGCAGCCGGCGGCCCGCCGCCCAGGCCAGCAGGCCGGGACCGCCGGCCAGGTAGGTCGTGACCGGGGTGCCGGCGAGCAGGCCGCGGCGGTCGAGGTCGACGACGCCCTCGGGCAGCAGGCCCGAGTCCATGTGCACGGGGGTGCGCAGCGCCTCCAGCACCGCGACGCCGAGCGCCCCCGGCCCGACCTGCAACCGGGCACCGGCGGGGACGAGGGCGGCGACCCGCTCGGCGATCGCCCGGTGCTCGTCGCCGGGGGGGCTGAACTCCAGCGCGATCGGCGGGGTGTCGGTCTCCCCCACCAGGACGAGCCGGTCGGCGGGCAGCGGGGGGCCCGCGTCGCAGTGCGGGGTGGCGTGGGCGACGACGCCGGCGACGCGGGCGCCGGCGGCGATCGCGGCGTGCATCCACGCCACCTCGGTACCGAAGGCGTAGCCGCCGCCGGGAGCCGGCACGACCGTGGCGACCAGCAGGTCCGGGCGCAGCGGACCGTGCAGCAGCGACGGCACCGCCGACAGCCGCACCGGCAGCGCGCGGACCCGCCCGTCGTCCACCGGCCGACGCAGCCCCCAGCCGGACATCACCGCGCGGACGTCGGCGAAGGCGGCGAGGTCGAGCTCCCGGTCGGCGACGGGCAGCCAGCCGAGCAGCAGCCGCACCCCGCCCGCCGCGGCAGCCGCGGCGGCGAGCTCGCCGGACACCGACCGCGGCGCGCCGATCCCGTCGGCCAGCGCCACCCGGCTGCCCGGCTCGACGAGCTCCGCCAGCTTCCCGCTCTCGACACTCATGCCAGCACCGACACTCACGCCATCACCCTCGTCGTCGGGTCAGTCAGCTCAGGTGGACAGGATGGTGACGGCGGCGGTGCCGGGGGCGCCGTAGAGATGGGCGTAGCCAACCCGCGGACTGCCGGCGACCTGGCGGTCCCCGGCGCGGCCGCGAAGCTGGGTGACCAGCTCGTGGATCTGGCGCAGCCCGGAGGCGCCGACCGGCTCACCATTGGCGAGCAGCCCGCCGTCGGTGTTGACCGGCAGCTTCCCGCCGATCTCGGTGGCACCCTCGGCCAGCAGCGTCTCCTGCTCGCCGTCCTTGCAGAAGCCGTTCTCGGCCAGATGGATGATCTCCGAGCCGGCGTCGGTGTCCTGGAGCTGGGCGACGTCGACGTCCTCGGGGCCGATGCCGGCCTGCTCGTAGGCGGCCTGGGAGGCGAAGACGGTGGGGCTCGGGGCCGTCTCCAGCGGCAGCGACGGGCTGAGCAGCTCGAAGGCGCCCTCGCGGCGGGAGAACAGGGTGCTGGCGCGCAGGTAGATCGGCTTGTCGGTGTACTTCGACGCCAGGTCCGCGCGGGCGAGCACGACCGCGGCGGCGCCCTCGTCCGGCGAGCAGTACATGTACTGGGTCAGCGGGTAGTTCAGGTACTGCGACTCGAGGATCTGCTCGGCGGTCATCGGGGTGCGCCNCCATGCCCGCGGGTTCGCCGCGCCGTTGCGGAACGCCTTCGCCGCCGCCCGGGCCAGCGTGATCGGGGTGATACCGAAGTCGTGCATGTAGCGGTTGATCTTCATGCCGAAGAAGTGCGTGGTGAGGAACAGGCCGGCCTCGCCNTACCAGCCGGGCAGGCCGGAGACCGACGGGTGGTCGGAGAACGCGCCGCGGGGGTGCTTGTCCAGGCCGATGGCGATCGCGATGTCGGCGTCGCCGAGGCGGATGGAGTGCGCCGCCATCGCCAGCGAGGTCGCGCCCGTCGCGCAGCCGGTGAACACCGCCCGGCCCGGCACGCCGGTCAGGCCCAGCAGGCCGACGATCGCCTCGGGGTTCTTGACCTCCATGCTGCCCGCGTAGAGCGCCTGGATGGCCGACCACTCGACCCCGGCGTCGGCGAGGGCCTCGATGACGGCGTCCTCGCCCATCTCCAGCGCCGACTTGNCGGGGTAGCGCCCGAACGGGTGCAGGCCCGTGCCGATGATCGCAACGTCACTCGGAGCCATCGCCGTGTCCCTCCTCGGCCCCGACCGGGGCGAACGCGTAGATCAAGGTCTGGTTGCCGTCGGCGTCGGTGCCGAACGGGACGATGCGCAGTTCCATCTCCTGGCCGATGTGCAGCTTGTCGGGGTCGGCCTCGGTGAGCCGGGCCTCGACCCGCAGCGCGCCGGGCAGCTCGACGTAGCCGACCGCGAACGGCTCGAACGTCTTCGGCGTGTCGTCGCCGGTGTAGGGCGGGGACGGCGGGCGGAACCGCTGGCCCGTGAACGTCCAGAGCGTGCCGCGGCGCGGCAGCTCCACCCGCTCCAGCTCCTCGTTGACGCCCCCGACCAGCTTGTGGCTGCGGTACGGGAAGACGACCTTGCCGTCCGACGACCGGCCGCCGATCAGGGCGGGTTCCTCCNCCGGCCAGGTGAACAGATCTTCGGCCAGGGGTACCTGCTGTGCCATTCCCACTCTCCTTCGAGCCTTCGAGCCTGTGCGCGGTCGAGCCTGTGCGCGGGTGGAGCGGTCGAGCGGTCGAGCGGTCAGACGGAGGCGCCGGTGACCAGCGCCCACAGCGGTTCGTCCGAACCGGTGGCGACCACCTCGTCGCCGAGCAGCCGCTCCCAGCGCCGCTGCGTGCCCTCGTCGTCGCGCCACGACCACAGCCGACGGGTCACCAGGTGCAGCGGGTACTCCTGGGTGATGCCGATCGCGCCGTGCAGCTGGTGGGTGTCCGTCGCCACCGTCCCGGCGCTGCGGGCCGCCACCGCGCGGGCCGCCGCCGCGGTGCCGCGCCCCGGGCGGGTCACGGCGACGCTGAGCGCCGCGTCGAGCAGGTCGCGCTCGACGGCCAGGCCGGCGACGAGCTGGCGCACCGCGGGCAGCGCCGACAGCGGCCGGCCGAACTGCTGGCGGGTGGTGACGTGGTCCTTGGTCAGCGTGCAGGCCCGCTCGACGGCGCCGGAGATCGCCGCGGCACGCAGCACCGCGACGCGGTCGAGCACGTCCCCGGCGAGCCCCGCGGAGGCCGCGGCGACGCGGTCGGCGGGCACCCGCAGGCCGTCGAGGCGCAGCGTCCCCGACGGCTCGTCGGCCAGGTCACGCTCGGGCGGGGTGGCGCTCGCCGCGGCGTCGAGGATGGCGACGACGGTGGCGTCGGCCTGCTCGACGACGAGCACGACCGTGGGCACCTCGGACAGCCAGCGAACGCGCGCGACGGTGCCGTCAAAGATCCAGTCGCCCGCGTCGCCGCCGTCGGCGCCGTCGCGGCGGGCCTCGACGGAGCCGGCGGGAGCCAGCGCCACCGCGGCGCGCTCGGCGGTCGCGGCGACGGGCAGGCCGGCGCCGGCCAGCGCCCAGGCGGCCAGGCCGGTCTCGATCAGGGGGACGGCGACGGCGTGGCGCCCGACGCCCGCGGCGAGCTCGGCGACCGCGGCGAGATCCCCGCCGGCGCCGCCGTCGTCCTCGGCGACGCCGACGACCGGCCAGCCGAGTTCGGTCAGCAGCGCCCACAGCGCGCCGGGGGCGGTGTCGGTGTTCGCCCCGAGCACGTCGTCGACGACGGGGCGCAGATCGGCATCGAAGATCATCGTGGCAGCTCCGCCCGGCTGATGACGGTGTACAGGACTTCCGACGAGCCGCCGCGGATCGACGCACCGGGCACGACGGCCAGGCCGTCGACGAGCAGCCGGTGAGCCTCGGTGTCGCCCTCGCAGACGTCGAGGACGTACCGGGCGGTCTCCACGACGTCCTTCTCGAACCGGGTGCCGGCGAGCTTGAGGCCCGCGGCCAGGCGCACCGGCGCCTCGCCCTGGTCGAGGGCGCCGGCGAGCTGCAGGCCGAGCTGGCGCAACGCGGTCAGGCGCGCGGCCAGCTCGCCGAGGCGCTCGGTGGCGGCCCGGTCGGGATGGCGCGCGACGGTGCGGATCATCGCGGCGAGCACGGGGTAGGTGCTCAGGTAGCGCTCCACCCCGCCGCGCTCGAAGGCGAGCTGCTCGGTGACCTGCTTCCAGCCGGCGCCGACCGTGCCGAGCACGCGGTCGTCGGGCACGTGCACGTCGTCGAGGATCACCTCGTTGAAGTGGTGCTCCCCGACGAGGTCGAGGATGGGCCGCACGGTGATGCCGGGGGTGTCGGCGTCGACGAGGAACTCGGTCAGGCCCTCGTGCTTGGAGGCCCCCTCGCCGGTGCGGGCGAGGATGTACAGGTGGGTGGCGTGGTGCGCCGAGGTGGTCCACACCTTCGCCCCGGTGATCGACCAGCCGCCGTCGATCGCCGTCGCCCGGGTACGCACGGCGGCGAGGTCCGAGCCGGCCTCGGTCTCGGACAGGCCCAGACCGACGACGACCTCNCCACGGCAGATCTTCGGCAGGATCTCGGCGCGCTGGCCCTCGGTGCCGACCCGAAGGATCGTCGGGCCGATCTGGCGGTCGGCCGTCCAGTGCGCGGTGACCGGAGCACCGGCGCGCAGCAGCTCCTCGGTGACGACGAACCGCTCGGTGTTCGACCGCCCGCCGCCGCCGTACTCGGTCGGATAGGTCATGCCGATCCAGCCGCGGCGGCCGAGCTCGCGGGTGAAGTCGGGGTCGTAGCCGCGCAGCCAGCTGTCGTTGCGCGCCACGATGCCGGCCTCGGCGACGAACGCGCGGACCTCCCGGCGCAGCTTGTCGTGGGGGTCGGCCATCAGCCGACCTCGTCGCGGGCGACGATCATGAGGTTTCCTCCGAGTGCGCAGCCGCCGCGGGACGCCGCTCGCACCGATGTCGGCGGGATGCTTCGCACCGCGGCCCGGGGGGNGCGATCCAGCCCGCACATCGTAGTTGACGATTTCGTCAGAAGTAAACCGCCGCGCCGGCCGCCGGGCCGGCGCGGACCGAGGCCGGCACGTCACCGGGCGAGCAGCCGGCGAGCCGCCCGGCGGCCGTCGACCGTCGGCTTGTCCGGGAATGCCGTTCCCCGTAGGGTGCATTCATTCTGGGAAGTCCCGCAGGCCGGGAGAACGCGGAGGTCGGGGCAGTGAAACTGCACGGTTTGGATTTGGCGCTGACCGGATGGTTCCAGGTGGCGTGGTCGGTCGACGTCGGCCCGGAACAGGTCGTCCCGCTGCGGTACTTCGGCCGGGACCTCGTCGCCTACCGCGGTCGCGACGGCGTGGTCCGTGTCCACGACCGGTACTGCCGGCATCTCGGCGCGAGCCTGGCCCACGGCGGCTGCGTCGTCGACGACGGCATCCNCTGCCCGTTCCACGGCTGGGTCTGGAGCCCGGAGGGTCGCAACGTGTCGATCCCCTACCAGGAGCGGCCCAACCGCGGCCCGAAGCTGGGAACCTGGACGGTGGCCGAACGCAACGAGACGATCTACGTCTGGCACGACGCCGCCGGCCGGGAGCCGCTGTGGGAGGTCCCCGACGCACTCGGCGACGCNCCACACGCGGCGAGCCGGCGTTTCCACCCGGCCGGCGTGGAGGGCCGCCAGCACTTCCGCGACCTGCGCGCCCACCCGCAGATGGTGCTGGAGAACGTCGTCGACCCGCACCACTTCCAGTTCGTCCACCACACCTCGCGCAGCCCGGTGGTGCTCGAAGAACGCGTGGAGGGGCCGCAGTGGTGGTCGCGGGTCGNCTTCGGGCGCGGCTGGGCGGAGCACGCCCTCGACGCCGCGGGAAGGCTGCGCACCGACAGCGCGAACACGATCGAGATCCTCTGGTCCGGCCCCGGCGTCAGCGTCAACGTCGAGCACATGGGCGAGGGCGTCCGGGTCATCTCGATCAACACCACGCCGGTCGAGGACGGCCGCACGGAGATCTTCGCGACCTACTGGATCGACGAGCTCGACGGCGACCTCGCCGACGGAACCTACGAACGGCGCATGGCCGACGCCAAGCTGGCGCTACCTGACGACATCGTCATCTGGACCAACCAGACCTTCCTCGACGCGCCGGCGCTGGCGACCGAGGAGGCCCGCGGTTTCCGCGCGCTGCGCAGCTGGTCCGCGCAGTTCTACCCGGACGCGGCGGTCGGCCCCGAGGCCCGCAGGACCGCCGCCGCGCCACAGGACGCTGCAGGAGCTGCGAGCCGCTAGAGCTGCAGCAGGGACTTGAGGTTGTCCGAGAGGATCAGCTTGCGGTCCTCCTCGGAGAGCACGGCGGCGTCGCGGACGAAGGCACCCGGAGTCGGCAGGCCCTCCGGGTGCGGCCAGTCCGACCCGAAGATGATGTGCCCGATGCCGAGGGCGTCGGAGAGCGCGAGCAGGTCGTCCTCGTAGAACGNCGCGACCCAGACGTGCTCGCGGAAGCTCTCCACCGGGTCGACGGCGAACTTCTGCGGGATCTTGCCGTAGGCGCTGCGGATCCGGCGGACGAGGTCGAGCACCCAGGTGGAACCGGCCTCGATGGTGGCGACCTTCAGCGCCGGGTGCCGCTCGAACACGCCGTGGCCGACCAGCGCCGCGATGGTGTCCTGGATGGGCCGCTCGACGTGCAGCTNCATGATCTCGGGCAGNGGCGTGGTGCGCAGGCCCTCGAAGGCNCCCTCGCCCCACTTCTCGGCGACCCACTCGTAGCCGGCCTCACCGGTGTGGTATGACACGACGATGCCGGCCTCGGCCGNGGTCGCCCAGAACCGGTCGAAGATCGGGTTGCCCGGGGAGCGGGTGATCGCGCCGGCGCGGACGGGGCCCGGCACCAGCACGACGATGCGGGCGCCGGCGTCACGCACCCGCTCCAGCTCCTTGACGGCCAGGTCGGGGTCGGCCAGCGACAGCACCGGCGTCGAGATGATGCGGTCCTGGTACGAGTAGCCCCACTCGTCCTCGATCCACCGGTTGAACGCCTCGACGATGGCGTGCAGCGCGTCGGGCTTGTCGGTGAGCAGCCCCTCGACGGCGACCCCGACCGTCGGCAGCATGATCGTCGCGGCGACGCCCTGTTCGTCGAGCTTGGCGATGCGCGCGTCGCGGTCGGTGTACTCGGGCTGGCTCTCCTGCAGCCTGCCGACGAACGACGCCAGCTCCCGGCCCTCGGTGTTGTTGCTGCGGAAGTACTGCTCGAACACGCCGGGGGCGGCGACGGTCGGGAACGTCGGGTCCGGGTTGGTGGTGTAGAGCCTGTTGTTGATCACCATCCGGGTCCGGCCGTCCGGCGTCTGCAGAATCTTGATCAGCCGCTTGTACTCGGGCGCCAGGTGACGGGTGAGCGCGTCGGCCGTCTCGTAGTAGTGCTGGTCGGCGTCGTAGAGCGGGTAGCCCAGCGACGGGAGCACGGCCGCGTCGCCGGGGGCTGCCAGGGTGGTCATGGACTCTCCTCGTTGTCGAGCGTGNGGGACGTGAGCGGCAGTTCTTCAGAGCGGGGCAGACGCGAGGGCCTTGCCGAACAGCTCGATCTCGGCCAGGCAGTCGTCGATGCTGCGGGCGTGCGACTCGACCGACAGGTGCGTGACGCCCGCGGCCTCGTACCCGGGGGCGGCGGCCGCGAGCGCCTCGGCGGCGCGCGCCGGATCCCGGCTGACCTGCGGGGTGAAACAGACGTCGAAGGTGGACGGGCGGCCCGCCGCCACGCGCAGTTCACGCAGGGTGGCGATCCGCTCGCCGATCTCGTCGGCGGCCAGGCTCGGCGTGGTGGTGATCTCCGCCATCTGCGCGGGCTGCTCGAAGGGCAGCCAGCCGTCGGCGACCTCGGCGACCCGGCGCATCGCCGCCCGGCTGTTGCCGCCGATCCAGATCGGCGGGCCGGGGCGCTGCGCCGGGCGGGGCAGCATGACGTGGCCCGACGCCGGGAAGTACGGGTCGTCGTCGCGCTCGACGACCTCGCCCGTCCAGGCGGCGTGCATCGCGGCGATGGCCGCGTCGAACCGGCCGCCGCGGCCGTCGAACTGCGCGCCGAGCACGTCGAACTCGGGCTTCTGGTACCCGGCGCCCATGCCCACGATCAGCCGGCCGCCGGAGAGCAGGTCGAGGCTGGCCGTGGACTTCGCCGTCAGGTACGGGTTGCGGTAGCCGGCGACCAGGATGAACGTCAACAGGCGCACGCGCCGGGTGACCGCCGCCATGAACGCCAACGAGACGAACGGGTCGAAGGAGTGGTGGCCGCCACCGTCGATCCACGCGCTGGACGGGAAGGGGTGGTCCGTCGTGGAGACGATGTCGAAACCGCTCTCCTCGGCGGCGACCGCCACGTCGGCGAGGTCACGCTCGCCGATCCACCGCTCCCAGTGCTTCACCGCACGGGTCGGAAACTGGTAGTTGAACTCCACGGCGTCAGACCGCGACCGGGGACCGGTCACCGGCGGGGTCGCGCACCGGCAGGCCGAGTAGCCGCCGCGCGTTGTCACCCATGAAGTCGCGGGTCCGCTTCTCGTCCATGCCCTCGGCGTAGGCGTAGTAGCCGCGCGGCTCGGCGAGGCCCTCCGGGTGCGGGAAGTCGGAGCCGAACAGCACCCGGTCCCAGCCGACCGTGGAGATCACGTCGGCCANGGAGCCCNCCCAGAACGGGCTGACCCACACGTTGCGGCGGAACACCTCCAGCGGGTGCTCGGGGAACGCCTGCGGCATCTTGTTGTAGGCGGCCTGCAGGTCGTCGAACAGCGGGTGGATCCAGGCGCTGCCGTTCTCGATGCTGGCGATGCGCAGCTTCGGGAACCGGGTGAGCGTGCCGTGGCAGATCAGGCTGGTGAGCATGTCGGCGATCTCGCGGTGGCCGAGCGTCACCCAGCGGAAGGCGCTCATCTCGGTGAAGTCGTTGGAGTCCGGCGGCTCCCACCGGTTGATGTAGTCGTCCAGCGGCGGCTGGCTGGAGTGCAGCACCACCGGGATGNCGGCGCGCTCGACGTCGGCCCAGAACGGGTCGAACTCCGGCAGCGCCGGGGAGCGCCAGCCCCGCAGGCCCTTGACCGGCGCCGGCTTGNTCAGGACGACCTTCGCCCCGTTCTCCAGGACGTAGTCGAGCTCGCGGCGGGCGTCGTCGACCAGGGCGCAGCTGATGACCGGCGTCATGAACAGCCGGTCGGCGTGGGTGTAGCCCCAGGTGTCGAGCATCCATCGGTTGAGCGCGTGGATCATCGCGACGACGAGCTCGGGATCCTCGGCGGCGGAGTGCTCGACCAGGTTCGCCAGCGTCGGGTAGACCAGCGCCTCGTCGACGCCCTGGGCGTCCATCTCCACCAGGCGGGGGGCGGGCTCGCGGAACGACGGGCGGGACTCGATGGCCCGCCCGGTCATCTCCCGCAGCGACTGGCCCTCGCGGTTCTGGCCGGAGAAGAACTTCTCCCAGGCACCGGGCGCCGCCACCCGGTCGAAGGTCGGGTTCGGGATGTAGTCGGTGATCTTGCCTCTGATCGCGATCCTGGTCGCCCGGCCGACCTGCACAAACTNCACCGCGCGCCGGTAGCGCTCCGGCAGGTGCCGGGTGAGCGCGTCCGGGGTCTCGTACATGTGCTGGTCGGCGTCGAAGATCGGCGCGTCGGTGAACTGCGTCACGGCTGCTGCTCCTCGCTGCCCGGGGGAACTCGCCGTCGGCGTCAGGTGCCGTCGACCGTGGGCGACCGGGCTTTCGCCACCTCGGTGCTGTCTCGCGTACTGCTGCGCGAGGCCACACTAAGCCGACTTGACGAAACTGTCAACTTTGTCAGAACGTAGCTGACACGGACATGTGGGACCCCGCCGGGTCACTTCGGCCGATGGCAGGCACCGGCGTCGACAGGTCCGTCAGGCCCGGCCCCGGCATGCCCCTCCTAGACTTGGGAGAATCATGGATGAGCCCCCTGCCGTCGATGCGATGGACGCGACGGACGCGACGGACGCGGTCAAGGCGGTTGACGCGGTCAAGGCGGCTCCCAGGGCCATGGGCCACCGCGCGGCCCGCACCCGCGGGCTCATCCTCGACGCGTCCCGCCGGCTGTTCCTGGAGCGCGGCTACGCGGGCACCCGGGTCAACAACATCACCGACGCCTGCGGCATCTCCCGCGCCGGCTTCTACACGTACTTCCGGGACAAGCGGGAAATCTTCGACACCCTGGGCGAGGCCACCTACCACGAGATCCTGCAGGTCATGGCGCGGTGGGAGACCATGGCACGCCCCTGCACCCAGGCGGACGTCGCGGCCTGGGTGTGGGAGTACTTCGCGTTCATGGACCGCCACGGCGCGTTCATCCTGTCCGCCCAGTCCGGCCCCGGCGATCTGGCCGTCGGCAGCGCGCGTAACAAGATGGAGCTGCGCGTGGTCTGGCTGCTCGGGGTGCACCTGCGGGGCCGTCAGCGCACGCCGACCGACGCCCCCGAGGCGCTGGGCCTGGCCGTCCAGTCGATGATGGACCGCGCCTGGTACCACTGCCACGGCCAGCACCTGCCGGTCGACGACACCGACGTCGTCGCCACCATCGCCGGCTTCATCATGGCGGTCCTGACCGCCTGACGCTGACGCCGGCCCTACCGCCTGATGCCGGCCCTGCGCGCGGTGCCGGTCAGGACTCGCGCGGCTCGAAGCGGGCGCGCAGCTGGGCCTTGGCGACCTTGCCGAGCCCGGTGCGCGGCATGAGATCGATCAGCTCGAGCTGCTCGGGCAGCTTCTGGCGCATCAGCCCGGCCTCGCGCAGCCACGCCGACAGCTCCGACAGCGACGGGACCGGCCGCCCGGGTCGGGCGACGACGACGGCGCACACGCGCTCGCCGCGATCGGGGTCCGGCAGGCCGATCACGGCGACCTCGGCCACGTCGGGGTGGCGGCCGAGCAGCGCCTCGATCTCCTGGGGGGCGATGTTCTCGCCCTTGCGGATGATGAGGTCCTTGAGCCGACCGACGATCTCGATGTGGCCGGAGGGGAGCAACCGGCCGAGGTCGCCGGTGCGGAACCAGCCGTCGGCGGTGAACGCCGCCCGGGTCGCCTCCGGGTCGGTGTAGCCGTGGCACACGCCGTGGCCGGCGACCTGCACCTCGCCGACGGCGCCCGGCGCGAGCGGNGCACCGCCCTCGTCGACGAAGCGCAGCCGGTTGACCGGCACCGGCCGGCCGTCGGTGGCGGCCAGCACGTCGGGCGGGTCGGCGATGGCGGCCACCGCCACCATCGGCACCTCCGTCATCCCGTAGTCGTGTGCGAGCACCGCGCCGAGCACCCGGTCCACCTCGCCGACCAGGTGCGGCGGGCAGGGGGCGCCGCCGCCCTTGAGGCTGCGCAGCGTCGGGATCAGCGGCTCCCCCGGGCGGGCGGCGGCGAGGTCGAGCAGCGCGGTGTAGAACGGCGTGCTGCCGCCGGTGGCGGTGACGTCATGGCGGCGGAAGAGCTCCACGGCCTGGTCGGGCACGAACGCCTCGAGCAGCAGGATCGGGAAGCCGGCGGCGAGCGCGGCGATGAGGTACTGGATCCCGCCGACGTGCGCCACCGGGAAGCCGACCGCGCCGACCTCCCCCGCGGCCCGGCCGAGACCGCTCACGCCGGCGAAACAGACCGCGGTCGCCAGCAGCGTGCCGTCGCTGTGCCGCGCCCCCTTCGGGATGCCGGTGGACCCGGAGGTGAAGTAGATCCAGCGCACCTCGTCCGGGAGGTGGTCCGCCCGGTGGTCCGCCCGCTGGTCCGCCCGCTGGTCCGGACGGGGGTCCTGGCCCGCGACCGCGCCGGGCGGGTCGGCCTCCGGCGCGTCGTGGCCGATCTCCAGCAGTCGGGGCGCGGGCCCGCCGGCGGCGGCGACCGCCTGGGCGATCGCCGTGAAGTCGGTGCCCCGCCACGTCCCCGGCACCAGGAAGACCTCCGCGTCGACGGCGGCGAGCGCGGCGCCCACCTCCCGCTCGCGGTAGATCGGGATGACCGGCGCCTGCAGGGCCCCGAGCCGGCGCAGCGCGATCATCACCAGCAGGGTGCTGATCCGCGTGGGGAGCTGCCAGGCCACCCGGGTGCCGGNCGTGACGCCCTCGCCCGCCAGGGCCGCCGCGACCCGGTCGACCTTCGCGTCGAACTCGGNGAAGGTCAGCCGGGCGTCGTGCTCGTCGACGAGCATCAGTGCGTCGGGGGTCGCCTGCGCGCGGCGGGCGACCAGCCCGTCGACCGTGGGAGCCGTCAGCAGCCACGGCCACTGCTCGGCGGCCTGCGCCAGGGCCACCGCCTCGGTCGCGGCCAGACCGCCCGCCGCGGACTGCTCGCTCGACACGGACGTCATGACGCGCCTCCTGAGACTCCGGCGTCCGGCGAGCAGACCACCGCGCCTCCGGCGGCGCGGCGGGGGTCCATGATCGACGGCTCCGCGGGTGACGGCTCCGCGGGTGACGGCGGCTCCGTGATTGACGGCAGTGTCGGACGGGTGCTCTCCTTGACCAGGGCAACCACATCAAAGAGTTGAATCCTTTGTCAACATGGCGCGGGCTGCCGCACCCAGCGAAGGAGACCTCGGATGAACCGACCCGCCACTGCGAGCACGGCCGGCACTCCGAGCACGGCCGCGGGTCCGCTCGCCGGGCTGCGGGTGCTCGACGCCGCCTCCCTGTACGCCGCCCCCCTGCTCGCGAGCCTGCTCGCCGACCAGGGCGCGGACGTGGTCAAGCTGGAGCCCCCCGGCGGGGACGCCTACCGGGCGACCGCGTTCTGGCCGCTGGTCGCGCGGGGCAAGCGGTCGGTCGTCCTCGACCCGGCCGACGCGGGCGGGCGGGCGGCGCTGCGCGGCCTGGTCGCCGCCGCCGACGTCGTCGTCGTCAACGAGCCGGCGGCGCGGCTGGCCGCCCGCGGCCTGGATCCCGCCACGATGCTCGCCGTCAACCCCCGCCTCGTCGTGGCGCACGTGAGCGGGTACGGCGCCGACGGCCCCGCCGCGGGACGGCCGGGCAACGGGACGATGGGCGAGGCGTTCGCGGGCCTGACGCACATGACCGGCGATGCGGACGGGCCGCCGATGCTGCCCTCGGTCCCGCTCGGCGACGCGGTGATGGCCTACGCGGGCGCCTTCGGGGTCGCCGCCGCCTGCCACGACGTGCGGGTCAACGGCGGGCCCGGCCGGGTCGTCGACGTCAACCCGGTGGAGGCGATGCTGCACGTCGTCGGCCCGACGCTGGTCACGGCGGCGGCGGGGGTCGGGGCCGGGGCCGCCCCGCCCGGGCGCCTCGGCGGCGGGCTCGCGGGCTCGGCGCTGCGCGACGTGTACGCCTGCGCCGACGGCGGCTGGCTCGCGGTGAGCGTCTCCACCCCCCGCCAGCTGCGCGACCTCGCCGCGATCGTCGGCGCGCCGGCCGGGACGGTCGGCGGGGAGCTCGGCGCCGCGGTGCGGGCGTGGGCGGGCGGGCTCGACCGCGCCGAGGCCGTGAACCGCCTCGCCGCCGCGCGGCTGCCCGGGGCGCCGGTCAACACCGCCCACGACGTGGTGACGGACCCGCACCTGCGCCACCGGGGAGCCCTGCGCACGCTGCGCACCCCGGAGGGCGCGACCGTCACCGTGCCGGCGCCGTCCCCCCGCGCCGCCCACGAGCCGGCCACGGGCGACCCGGCCACGAGCGCCACCCCCCTCGCCGGTGTGCTGCCCACGGTCGGGCAGCACACCGGCGAGGTCCTGCGTGCATGGGCTGCGTCAGCCCACGAACCGGCGGCTCACGAACCGGCGGCTCAGGAACCGGCGGCGTCGGCGAAGTAGTACCGGGCCAGCAGTTCGACGACGCAGCCGGGCTTGGCGGAGCCGTCGACGTCGATCGTCACCCGGTTGGTGACCTGGACGGCGCCGTCGTCGAGCTTGCGCAGGTCGATGAGGGTCGCGCGGGCGCGGATGCGCGCGCCGGCCCGCACCGGCGACGGGAAGCGCACCCGGTCCAGGCCGTAGTTGATGCCCATCCGGATGCCCTCGATGGTGCGCAGCTTGTTCATGAAGTACGGCACCAGCGAGGCGGTGAGGAAACCGTGGGCGATCGTCGCCCCGTACGGGNCGCCGGCTGCCCGCTCGGGATCGACGTGGATCCACTGGTGGTCCTCGGTGGCGTCCGCGAACAGGTCGATCCGCGACTGCTCCACGGTGAGCCAGTCGGTGGGGCCGATCTCGGTGCCGAGCGCGGCCTCCAGGTCGGCCGCGCTGCGGTAGATCTCCATCTGGGCGTTCTCCCTGTCCGTCGGGCTCAGCGGGTGCTGAGCAGCATCGCGCCGCCGACCGGGCCGCCGCCCACGCCCACGACCGCGACCTCGGGGCTGTTGCGCGCCTGCCGCTCGCCGCCCTCGCCCCAGAGCTGGACGCACGCCTCGTGCAGGAAGCCCATGCCGTGCAGCCGGCCGCCGGACAGCTGCCCGCCGGAGGTGTTCAGCGGCAGCGGGCCGTCCAGGGCGATGCGCTCGCCGCCCTCGATGAACGGCCCGACCTTGCCGTGCTCGGCGAAGCCCAGCGCCTCCAGCCACATGACGGTCAGGAAGCTGAACCCGTCGTAGAGCTGGGCGTGGTTGACGTCGGAGGCACGCAGCTTGGTGTGCTCCCACAGGGTGGCGGCCACGTCGTGCGCCGCCATGGTGGTGATGTCGACGCGCTGGTCCCAGGTGGCCCGCTCGAACATCCCGGTGCCGACCGACTCCACCGTCAGCGGGTGGNGCGGCAGCCCGGCCGCGGCGTCGCGCCGCGAGATGATGACCGCGGTCGCCCCGTCGCAGGGCACGTCGCAGTCGAACAGGCACAGCGGCTCGGAGATCATCCGGGCGCCCAGGTAGTCGTCGAGGGTGAGCGGGTCGCGGTAGATCGCGTCGGGGTTGAGCCCGGCGTTGGCGCGGGCGTTGAGCGGGATGGCGGAGAGCTGCTCGCGGGTGAGCCCGAAGTCGTGCATGTAGCGCTGCGCGGGCATGGACAGCCAGTTCGCCGCGGACAGCGCGCCGAAGGGGCCGGTGTACTCCAGGTGCCCGGACAGGGCCCCGNCGCCGAACAGCACCGACGCCCGGCCGGCGCCGGCCTGCGCGGTCGATTCCCAGACCGAGCGGTAGACGACGACGTGGTTGGCCAACCCCAGGGTGACGGCCATGCACGCCTCGATCGCCGGGCCGATCTGCCCGGCGGTCTCCGTCGAGGACAGGTACCAGCGGCTGCGCAGGCCGAGGGCGTTGNGGACCTCGGTGATCGTGGCCCCGGAGAAACCCAGGTCCGGCACGCCGGGCCCGGGGTAGCTGGCGATGCCGTCGATGTCGTCGACCGACAGGCCCGCGTCGGCGATCGCGCGGGTCACCGCCTCGATGGTCAGGTCCAGCCCGGTGCGCCCGAGGCGCCGGCCGACCTGGGACTTGCCGGCCCCGGTGACGACGGCCTTGCCGTCGAACGGCCCGCCGCTCATCGCGCACCCCCGACCGTTGCCGTGGCCGGCCGGAACAGCGGCAGCCACACCGGCGCGTCATCCGGACCGGGCTCGGCCGGCCACTGTTCGAAGAACACCTCTACCTCCAGGCCCACGNGCACCTCGTCGAGCGGGATGTCGACGATGTTGGTGATGAGGCGGACGTCCGGCTCGTCGGCGAGCTCCACCATCGCCACCACGTACGGCGGCGGGTAGCCGGGGATCCACGGCTGGCGGTTGATCGTGTAGGTGGCCACCGTCGCCCGGCCGGAGACCGGCTCCGGGCCGACGTCGGTGCTGCGGCAGCGCCAGCACACCGGGCCCGGCGGGTGGAAGAAATGTCCGCAGCCCCGACAGTGGCTGATCAGCAGCTTGCCGTCGCGCCCACCGGTCCAGAACGCCGCCGACTCGGCGGTCGGCTGCGGCAGCAGCCGCCGCTCGGGCCTCGCGTACGCCTGGGAACTCGCTGGTGCCGGGGAACTTGTGTCCGTCACGCCGCCTCCTCCCGCGACCCCGCGTGCCGTCGCGGTCGACGGCACCGGCCGGGCCGCGCGCTCGTCGGACGGCGCCCTCGGAGCCGCCGTCCGCAGGTCCCACAGTGGACCTCGGGGGCGGCTGACGCCGCCACCAGGAGCACCCNAGGAGAACTTGACATTTCCGTCAAACAACGGTCTCATGGCCGGGGTGGCGCACCACCGGTGGCGTTGCCAGGCAGGGCAGCGGGCAGTTGACGGGAGATTCACCCCCGGCGGACGAAGGCCGGCCGGAGGCGGCCCGGACGCCCGCCGCGGCCCGGCCGGTCGCGCGGCGGGCGGGGCACGGCACGCCGCGGGCCCACCGCCGACCTACCGACCTCGCCGACCGACCTCGCCGACGTACCGGCCCGCCGATCTTTCAGACCTATCGCAGGCGCACAGCAGGACCGACAGGAGAACTGATGGACAACCCGTTCGCGCCGGAGCTGCTCATCGAGGAGAGGGGTCCAGTCCGCCTCGTCACCCTGAACCGGCCGGAGGCGCTCAACGCGACGAACGAGGCGCTGCACCACGCCCTGGTCAGGGTGTGGCGGCATCTGGCGGAGGACCCGGACGCGCGCGCGGTCGTGCTGACCGGGGCGGGCCGGGCGTTCAGCGCCGGCGGCGACTTCCAGCACTTCGTCGAGCTGTGGGACGACCGTGAGCTGCGCCGCGCCGAGATCGACGGCGCCCGGCGGCTGCTCAACGAGATGGTCGACTTCCCGCTGCCGGTGGTGGCCGCGGTCAACGGCGCCGCGGTGGGTCTGGGCTGCAACCTGGCGGTGTGCAGCGACATCGTGCTGCTCGCCGAGAGCGCGTTCATCTCCGACCCGCACGTGGGCGTCGGGCTGACCGCGGCCGACGGCGGCGCGCCGACCTGGCCGCTGCTGATGGGCATGCTGCGTGCCAAGGAGTACCTGCTGACCTCCGAGCGCATCCCCGCCCACCAGGCCGTCTCGCTGGGCCTGGCCAACCGGGTGGTGCCCGACGCGGAGCTGCTCGACGAGGCGCTGAAGGTCGCGGACAAGCTCGCCGCCCAGCCGCCGCAGGCCGTGCAGAGCACCAAGCGGGCGCTGAACATGCACATCAAGCGGGCCGTGGCCGGCGTGCTGGAGTACGCCCTCGGCGAGGAGTTCGCCTCCTTCGACACCCCCGAGCACCAGGCGCTCGTGCGCAGCTTCCTCGAGCGTTCCAAGGCCCGGGCGGCCGCGGCGGGACGCCCCGCATGACCACCACGACGGCGACCGATCCGACGGCGAGCGGCCCGACGGCCGCCGAGGCGGTGACCGACCCGGCGGTCCTGCGCGACGACCTCGACGCCTACGCCCGCGGGCTGCGCGCGTGGCTGGCCAGCGAGCCGGCGCTGGATCGGTGGCGCGGGCGGCACTACCCGAACACCGAGGAGCGCATCGCCGACCACGGCCTGCTCATGGGTGTGCTGTTCCGCGCCGGCTGGAACCGCTACGGCTGGCCGGAGTCGGCCGGCGGCCTCGGCGGGGACGAGCGCCACCGCGCCGTCCTCTACGACGGCCTCGCCGCCGCCGGGCTGCCGATCCCCGCGCCGCACCTGATGCTGGAGACCCTCGGGCCGCCGGTGGTGCACTTCGCCCCCGAGCTCGCCGCCGCCTACCTGCCGGCCTACCTGCGCGGCGAACAATGGTGGGGGCAGGGCTTCTCCGAGCCGGAGGCCGGCAGTGACCTGGCGTCGCTGCGCTGCCGCGCGCGGCGCGAGGGCGACACCTACGTCCTGTCCGGGTCGAAGCTGTGGACCAGTCACGGGGCGACCTCGAGCCGGCTGGTGTGCCTGGTGCGCACCGGCACCCCGGAGTCGCGCCACCGCGGCCTGTCCATGATCATGCTCGACGCCGACGCGCCGGGCGTCACGATCCGGCCGATCGCGCTGGCCAGCGGCGAGAACGAGCTCGNCGAGGTGTTCTTCGACGACGTCGTGGTCCCCGCGTCCAACCTCGTGGGCGAGGAGGGCAAGGGCTGGGCCGTCGCGATGTACCTGCTGCAGTGGGAGCGGGCGATGTACGCCTGGCTCAGCGCCGCCGACGCGNTGCGCCGGCTGCGGGACCTGCGCGGGCAGGTCGCCACCCGGCTCGCCGCCGGCGCCCGGCTGCCCGACGGCGCGGCCGCGCGCCTGGGCTTCGTCTACGAGCAGATCATCGCGCTGCGCGCCCGCAGCGCCGGCACCGTGCGCCGCCTCGCCGCGGGCGACACGGTCGGCCCCGAGGCCAGCGTCGACAAGGTCCTGCTGGCCACCGTCGAGATCTCCCTGTTCGACCTCGCCCGCGACCTGCTGGGCACCGAGTTCGTCCTCGGCGCCACGGACGAGGTCAGGGCCTGGCGCAACGAGTGGTGGTTCTCCCGCTCGGCGACGATCCTCGGCGGCTCCGCCGAGGTCCAGCGCACGATCATCGCCGATCACGTCCTCGGCCTGCCGAAGGAGGCGAAGTGACCACTTCGGGACTCGATGACGCCACCGCCGAGCTGCTGGCGGGCTCCCTGCGGGAGGTGCTCGCCGAGGGCGGCGACCTCGCCGCGGCGCTGGCGGAGCTCGGCTGGGCCGACGTGCTCGCCGACGACCCGGCCCGCGCCACCACCCTGCTGTTCGCCGAGCACGGGCGGGCGCTGGCCCACTCCCGTGTCCTCGACGACGTCCTGCTCGCCGAGCTCGCCGGCGCGCTGCCCGCCGCGACCGGCCCGCGGGCCCTGCTCTACCCGCTGCACTCCGACCAGCCGGCCGACCCGCGCGGCCCGCTGACCGGGCTGCTGCTCGGCGGCCTCGACGGCATCACCGAGGTCGTCGTGCCGACCGCCCTCGACGCCGCCGACGCGGGCGACACCGCCGACGCGGGCGGCGCCACGCTGCGGATCCTGCCGGCCGAGCTGGTCGCGGCCGCCGCGCAGCCGGTGCGCGGCTTCGACACCGCCGCGGGCTGGCTCACCGTCTCCGCGGCGCCGGCGGGCGCGGCGGGCCCCGCCACCCCGGCCGGCGAGGCGTGGACCCGCGCCGTCGCCGCCGGGCGCCGGGCGCTCGCCGCCGAGATCATCGGCGGCTGCGAGGCGGCGCTGGCGATCGCGGTCGCGCACACCTCGGCGCGGGTCCAGTACGGCCGGTCCATCGCGACCTTCCAGGCCGTGCGCCACCGCCTCGCCGAGGCGCACGTGGCGGTCGAGTCGCTGCGCTCCGAGCTGACGGTGGCCTGGGGCAGCGCCGGGCAGGCGGACGGCGGCGCCTGGGCGGCGCGGCTGGTCAAGCTGCGGGCCGGGCTCGCCCAGGCCGAGGTCATGCGCCACGCCGTGCAGGTCTGNGGCGCGATGGGGCTGTCGCTGGAAAGCGAGCTGCACCGCTTCGTCGCCCGGACCGCCGCGCTCGACCTGCTGCTCGGCGACCACCGTACCCTGGCCGAACAGCTCGGCACCGAGCTTCTCGCCGGCGCCGAGCTCGAACCGGTCGTCGCGATCTGACCACCGCCGCCGTGGCCGGCGGTCGCCCCGTGCGGCCGCCCGCCACGGCGGCCACGGTCGACGCGCTCGAGATGATGGCCATGCAACCGTCCGACACTCCCCGACAACGCGCCCCCGTCTCGGCGGCGGACCTCGGCCCGCGCGCCGCGCGCACCCGGGCCGTCATCGTCGACACCGCCCGCGGGCTGTTCCTGCGCCACGGTTACGCGGGCACCAGCGTCGCCGACATCACCGAGGCGTGCGGCATCTCGCGGGCCGGGTTCTACACCTACTTCCGGGACAAGCGGGAGATCTTCGCCGAGCTCGGCCGGGCCGGGTACCAGTCCAGCCTCGCCGTCGTCGCCCGGCTCACCGCGGTGCCCGACGACTGGCCGGCCGCGGCCGTCGAGGAGTGGATCCGGCTCTACTTCACCCACCTCGACCAGCACGGGGCCTTCGCGCTGGCCGCGATGCTGTCCGCGCCGACGGACGCGGCCTTTCGCACCGACTCCCATCGCACGCAGATCCGCGTCGCCCGCAAGCTCGGCGAGTTGCTCCACGCCCGCCAGCACGACCCCGCCGGCTCGCCGGAGGCGGTCGGCCTGGTCGTGCTCGCGATGCTGGACCGCTGCTGGTACAAGATCCGGGCCACCGAGATCCGGATGGACGAGACCGACATCATCGCCGAGGCAGCGGCCCTGCTCGTCGCCACGATCCACCCCGGCTGAGCCGGGGTGGACTGCCCGCCGCCAGAGTCAGGCCGGCGGGGTCAGGCGGGTCAGGCGGGTCAGGCGGGTTCGGTGGGGCGGCGCACGGCCGAGCGGGGACGGTCGACGAACTCGACGACGGCACCGTCCGGGTCGTGCAGGAACAGCACCGTGAAGCCGCCGGTCGGCGTGTCCGGCATCGGCATGACGACCGGGTCGTCGACGTCGCCGATCGCGCCGTCGGCGACGAGCGAGGCGTGCGCCTCGCGGACGTCCTCCACGGCGAGCGCGATCCGGTAGAGGCCCTGGACGTTGGCCGGCGGCGTCGCCGTGGCCCCGGCGGGCGCGGGCTGCTGGACGAACTCCAGGGAGAACGTCGGGTCCTCGGGCAGGACCAGCGACGCGGTCGGTCCGGTCGGGCTCTCGCCACGGTCACGCACCGTCCAGCCGATCCCGGTGTACCAGGCGAGGGTGCGTTCGAGGTCGGTGCAGCGCATCCGCTCGTGGGACAGCAGCGGCAGCCGGCGCGGATCGCCGGGGGCGGCGGGGATCTCGACGACCTCGATGACGGCTCCGTCGGGGTCGGTCAGCCGCAACGCCGGGCGAACGGCGCCGCGGACCGCCAGTCCCTCGGGCACCGGTGTGAACGCGACGCCGGTGGCCTCCAGGCGCGCGGTGACGATGCGCAGGGACTCGACGCGGTAGCCCAGCGCCGTGAACCCGGTGGGCCGCTGGTCGGCGGTGGCGGGCACGGTGTGCGGCGTGGTCCAGNCGACCAGCTCGACGGCGGGGGCCGAGCGCGGGCCGCGCAGGTCGTAGAGGAACGTGGTGACGCTGGCGGTGCCGGCGCCCAGGCCCATGGTGGCGGTGTCGCCGTCGGTGCTGATCGAGCGCATCCGCGGCTCGCCGCCGAACAGCGACAGGTGGAAGGCGGCGGAGCGGTCGACGTCGACGGTGTTGAGGTTGCAGTGCAGCACGGCGTGGGCATGGTGGGCCGGGCTGGCAGAGGGGGCCGGGCGGGCAGAGGGGGCCGGGCTGGCAGAGGGGGCAGGGCGGGCGGACGGCGACGCCGCCGGGACGCCGCTCGCCGTCGACTCGGTGCTGGTGCTCATGGGGCGCCTCCGGGAAGGGGAGCCGGATCGGCCGCGGGGACCACGGCCGGTCCGGCGGTGCGGTCACGTTCGGTGCGGGTACGCGAGGACGCTCGGCGGACCGTCACGGGCCCAGCACCGCGGCCATCGAGCTCCGCCTGACCCTAGCCAAACTTGACACTTCCGCCAACACTTGTCGCGAACTCGGCTCAGGCTGCCTCGCGGCGTCAGACGGCTCGGCAGCTCAGACGGCTCGGCAGCTCAGACGGCTCGGCAGCTCAGACGGTCGCGGTGGCGGCGGCCCAGGCGGCGGCGAGGTCGTCGACCGTGGTGACGCGGGCGAGCATGGCGATCGTGTTCGCCAGGATGTGCTGGCCGTACTCGGCCGGGGTCGACGCGGCCGCGTCGCGCGTGACGATGACGTGGAAGCCCTCGTGCACGGTCTGCCCCACCGCGAGCGGGATCGCGACGTTGAGCGAGACGCCGGCGAAGACGACCGTGTTCACCCNGTGCCCGCGCAGGATCGGCAGCAGCTCGCTGCCCCAGGTCGGCGACAGGCCGTGGTGGCGCGGGATGATCAGGTCTGTGGGGTCGAGCAGGTCGGGCACGACCTGGGTGGCCGGGTGGCCGGGGCCCCAGTCCTTGCTGCTCTGGGCGGCGGTCCGCCACAGCGGCGCGGTCCCGGGGTCGGTGGACCCCAGCCAGCCCTCGAACGTGGCATGCACGACGAGCACTCCGGCGGACCGCGCGGCGGTGACCAGCCGGCGCAGGCCGTCGCGGATGTCGGCCGAGTCGGCCGCGAGCGACGGCAGCATGGAGTCCGGGCCGAGCACCCCGTTCTGGCACTCCACCAGGACGACCGCGCTGGTCCGGGGGTCGATCGGCCGCGGGGGGCNCTTGCCCGCGGTGTCGTTGTTTGACATCATCGTCAAACATTAACGCTCGGAGCTTCGACGGAGTAGCCCGTGCCGACGAAACACATCCCGGATCCCTGCCTCGCCGACATCCTGCGCCGCAATGCGGAGCGGTTCGGCGACGTTCCCGCCTACCTGTACGAGGGGCGCAGCGTCACCCACCGTGAGCTGCTGCGTCGCGCGACGGCGATCGCGGCGGCCCTCGCCCGAGCCGGCCTGCGCCGCCAGGACCGGGTGGCCCTGCTCGGTCGCAACAGCATCGCCTTCGGTGAGGTACTGGCGGCCGGGCAGCTCAGCGGCCTCGTCATCGCAACCGTCAACTTCCGCCTCGCGGCGCCCGAGATCGCCCGCATCCTCACCGACGCGAAGCCTCGGGCGATCTTCGTCGACGCCGAGTTCCTGCCGATGGTGACGGCGCTGCGCGCGGAGCTCGGCCTCGAACTGGTCGTCCGTCTCGACGACCCGGCCGCGGACCCGGACGGCGCCGGCGTGAACGGCACGAACGTGAACGGCGCCGGCGTGAACGGCGCGAGCGTGGCCGCGGACGGCGCGGGCGGCGAGGTCGTGGGGCTGGCGGAGTTCCGCGACGCCGCGCTCGGCGACGCGCTGCCGTTCGCCGCCCGGCCCGACGACATCGCCTGCCTGATCTACACCAGCGGCACCACCGGCCGGCCGAAGGGCTGCATCATGGGCCAGCGGGAGATGTTCCGCGTCGGCCAGACGATGAACGTCGAGATGCGCACGGGCAGCGATGACCGGATCCTGCTGGTGATGCCGCTGTTCCACATCGGCGCGATGGCGATGGCCTTCGGCCTGCACGCCCGCGGCGGGACCGCGGTGCTGCACCGGCAGTTCGAGCCGGCGGCGCTGCTGGCCACGGTGCCGGCCGAGGGGATCACGGTGCTGCACCTGGCGCCGAGCATGCTGCAGGCGGTGCTGACCGAGGCCGGGGCGGGCCCGGGGGTGGCCGACCCGGCGCCGGTGGCGGCGCTGCGCGGGGTGCGCTCCATCGTCTACTCGGCCGCGCCCATCACGGCGCCGACGCTGGCCGCGGCGCTCGCCGCGATGCCGGACACCGGCTTCCTCAACCTGTACGGCCAGACCGAGGTGATCACCTCCGGGCTGCCCCGCGAACTGCACCGCGGCTCCGGGCCCGAGCGCGACCGCCGGCTCACCTCCGTCGGCTTCCCCTACCCGGACACCGAGATCCGCATCCTCGACGACGACGGGGCGCAGTGCCCGCCGGGCGTGCCCGGCGAGATCGTGGTGGCCTCGCCGGCGATGTTCCGCGGGTACTGGAACGACTCGGCGACCACCGGCGTGACCCTGGCCGAGGGCTGGTGCCACACCGGCGACGTCGGCGTGTTCGACGAGGAGGGTCTGCTGCACCTGGTCGACCGCAAGAAGGACGTCATCATCAGCGGCGGGGAGAACATCTACTCCCTCGAGGTCGAGGACGCCGTGCTCACCCACCCCGCCGTCGTGCAGTGCGCCGTGGTCGGCGTGCCCGACGAGCGCTGGGGCGAGGCCGTGTGCGCCGTCGTCGTCCTCGCCCCCGGCGCCACGCTCACCTCGGGCGAGCTGCGCGAGCACGTGGCCACCCGGATCGCCCGCTACAAGTCACCGCGGTCCGCGGTGGTCGTCGACGCACTACCCGTCCTGCCGACCGGAAAGATCGACAAGAAGGCGCTGCGTGCCCGGCTGGCGGCCGCGCCGCACGAGGTGCCGCGAGAGGTGTCCGCGTGAGCTACCGCTACATCGACTACNACACGCTCGGTGAGGGCCGGATCGCGCGGATCACCCTCAACCGNCCGAAGGCGCGCAACGCCCAGAACCGGGGCCTGCTCGTCGAGCTCGGGGAGGCGTTCGCCCGGGCGGAGGCCGACGACGGCGTGCGCGTGGTGATCCTGCGCGGCGCCGGGGCGTCGTTCTCCGCGGGCCACGACCTCGGCACCCCCGAAAGCATCGCCGAGCGCGACCCGGACGGCCCCGACCTGCATCCCACCTTCCTGTGCAACGGCGCCTCCTACGGCGGCGCGGAGAACCGCACCCGCCAGGAGTGGCACTACTACTACGAGAACACGAAGCGCTGGNGGAACCTGCGCAAGATCACCATCGCCCAGGTGCACGGCAACGTGCTGTCCGCCGGGCTGATGCTGGCCTGGTGCTGCGACCTGATCGTGGCCGCGGACAACACCGTGTTCGCCGACGTCGTCGGCACCCGCCTGGGCATGTGCGGGGTGGAGTACTTCGCCCACCCGTGGGAATTCGGCCCGCGCAAGGCCAAGGAGCTGCTGCTCACCGGCGACTCCCTCGGCGCCGACGAGGCCCACGCGCTGGGNATGGTGAGCAAGGTCTTCCCCGTCGCCGACGTCTCCGAGCGCACGGTGGAGTTCGCCGCCCGGATCGCGAAGGTCCCGACGATGGCGGCGCTGCTGGTCAAGGAGTCGGTCAACCAGGCGCAGGACGCGATGGGCTTCAGCTCGGCGCTCGACGCCGCCTTCACCCTGCACCAGCTCAACCACGCGCACTGGAGCGAGGTCTCCGGCGGCAAGGTGTACGTCGGCACCGCCGAGTACGGCCTGGACGACTGGCGCAACGCCCCCGCCATCCTGNCGGCCGACAAGAACCGGCCCTAGCCACCCGGCCTGCACAGCCCCGCTACACAACCCCGCTACACAACCCTTCCTGCCTACCTGAGCCACCGCGTTCGCGAGCAGTCGCGACGCGGTGGCTCAGTCGCGTCCGTCGACTGAACAGTTGTTCAGTAATCTGAACGGCACTTTGACACGGCGACAGCGATCCGTGAGTGTCATCACATCCCCTCACCATCTTTCCCCGCCCCTTTTCCCCGGAAGAGCGCGGCGATGATCCTCGACCCTGGAGCGCGTCATGATCACGACTGAGAAGCATGCCGAGGTCCGCGAGCTGCTCGACGCCGAGCGGGCGGCCGGGCGACGGGTCGCCATGGTCGGCACCAGCGGCGNCACCCACGCCGGGCACATCTCCCTGGTCGAACAGGCGAAGAAGGAGTGCGACGTCGTCGCGGTGTTCTGGAACGGGGCGCTGAAGCTGGAGTGGGCCTCCGGCGGCGTGCAGGCCTACAACCGCGACCTCGCCCACGACCAGGCGCTGTTCGAGGCGGCCGGCGTCGACATCTTCTACATCCCGATGCGCGACGACCTCTACCAGCGGCCCTCGAACACCTTCATGGCCATGCCGGGGATGCTGCGGCACCTGACCGGCATGCCCGAGGGCGAGCACATGGAGCTGCTCGTCACGATGGTCGCGACCCTGCTCAACATCGCGGGGCCCTGCCTGACGTTCTTCGGCGAGAAGGACTGGCAGCAGCTGGTGATGTTCCAGCGGATGGCCGAGGACCTGCACCTGCCGTCGCGGGTCATCGGCTGCCCCACCCGCCGGGAGCCCGACGGGGTGGCGATCTCCAGCCGCAACACCAAGCTCTCCCCCGAGCAGCGCGCCGCCGCGCCGGCGCTGTACGCCGCGCTGACCGCCGCGGCCGACGCGATCGCCGCCGGGGAACGCGACGCCCGCGCCGCGGCCGAGGTCGCCCTGGCCCGGCTGCGCCCGGTCGCCGACCCGGACTACATCGTCGCCGTCGAGGCCGCGACGCTGCGCCCGCTGGACACCCTCGACCCGGCCGCGGAGGGCGGGCCGAGCGACGGCGAGGTCCGCCTGCTCGCCTCGGTCCGCTTCGGCACCACCCCGCTGGTCGACAACATCGGCGTCACCGTCCCCACCGCCTGAGCGGCGGGGCCCACGTCCGCCCCGCCCCCNCCGCCACGGCCTGACAGCCGCGAACCGCCAACCGCCAACCGCCACCCCTGACAGGAGCGCCCCATGGATGTCGGTGACCTCATCCTCGTCAGCGTCGACGACCACGTCGTCGAGCCGCCCACCATGTTCGACGCGCACATCCCCGCCCGCTACCGCGACCGCGCGCCGCACGTCGTCGAGACCGCCGACGGCAACCAGATCTGGACCTACGAGGGGCAGATCACCCCGAACATCGGCCTCAACGCGGTCGCCGGCGTTCGCCCCGAGGACTACGGCTTAGACCCGACCCGGTTCGACCAGATGCGGCCGGGGTGTCACGACATCGACGAGCGCATCCGCGACATGAACGTCAACGGGGTGCTGGCCANCCTGAACTTCCCGACGTTCGCCCAGTTCTGCGGCCAGTTCCTCACCCGGGCCACCGCCGACCGCGAGCTCGGACTCGCCGTCGTGCGCGCCTACAACGACTGGCACATCGACGAGTGGGCCGGCGCGCATCCCGGCCGGATCATCCCGCTGGCCGTCATGCCGCTGTGGGACGCCGAGCTCATGGCCGCCGAGATCCGGCGGGTCGCCGCGAAGGGCTGCCGCGCGGTGACCTTCTCGGAGAACCCGGCGAAGCTCGGCCTGCCGAGCCTGCACAGCCGCTCCTGGGACCCGTTCTGGGCGGCCTGCGCCGAGACGGGCGTCGTCGTCTGCCTGCACATCGGCTCGTCGTCGCAGGTGCCGGTGACCGCCGAGGACGCGCCGATGGAGGTCTCCATCGCGCTCAGCCCGATGAACACCCAGTCGACCCTGACCGACCTGCTGTTCTCCGGCGTGCTCCCCCGCTACCCGGACCTGCGGATCGCGCTGTCCGAGGGCGNCATCGGCTGGATCCCCTACACCCTCGAGCGCTGCGACTACGTCTACCGCCACCACCGCGCGTGGACGGGCACCGAGCTCGGCGACCGGCTGCCCAGCGAGCTGTTCCGCGACCAGATCTACAGCTGCTTCATCGACGACCCGGCCGGTCTCGTGCTGCGCGAGCGGGTCGGCCTGCACACGATCATGTGGGAGTGCGACTACCCGCACGGCGACTCGACCTGGCCGAACAGCCCCGAGGAGCTGGCCCGCTCGCTGGCCGGCATCCCCGACGACGAGGTCAACGCGATCACGCACCTCAACGCGCTGCGGGCGTTCGACTTCGACGCCTTCTCCCACCGCCCGCGCGAGCGTTCCACCGTCGCCGCGCTGCGGGCCGAGGGCGCCGACGTCGACCTGACGCTGCGCCACATCCTGCGCGAGCACCGCGGCAGCACCCCGGGCGAGCTGGCCGCGATCGCCGTGCAGGCCGCGGGCAGGGGATGAGCGCCCCGCACCAGCAGCAGGTCCGGTCGTACCGGTCGCACCGAGAGGACGGCAGATGAGGCTTCAGGGCAAGGTCGCGCTGGTCACCGGCGGCACCGCCGGCATCGGCGCCGGGATCGTGCGGATGTTCGTCGCCGAGGGCGCGGCGGTGGCGTTCACCGGGCGCAACATCGAGACCGGCACCACGCTGGAGAAGGAGTTACGCGACGCCGGCGGCACCGCGACCTTCGTGCGCGCCGACAACAAGATCGAGTCGGAGGTCGCGGGTGCCATCGCCGCGACCGTCGACGCCTATGGCCCGGTCACCGTGCTGGTGAACAACGCGGCGGCGACGGACGTGACGATCAGCGGCGTCGACAACCACGTCGACGAGATCACCAACGAGGACTGGGACTACACCGTCCGGACCGCGCTGTACGGGACGCTGTGGGCGAGCAAGTACGCGATCCCGCACATGCGCACGGCGGGCGGCGGCTCGATCATCAACATCTCGGCGTCGTCGAGCATCCTGTCCGTGCGCTCCCGGCCCGCCTACCAGGCGTCCAAGGGTGCGATCAACGCGCTGACCCGGCAGATGTCGGTCGACTACGGCCCGGACTCCATCCGCGCCAACGCGATCATCGTCGGGTTCATCAACACCGAGGGCGACGTCATGCGCAAGCTGCTCGCCGACGAGGAGTACATGCACGTCATCCGCAGCATGCTGTCGCTGCCGCGGCTCGGCGAGCCCGCCGACATCGCCGCCGCCGCGGTCTACCTGGCGGCCGACGAGTCGAAGTACGTCACCGGCACGCAGCTCACCGTCGACGGCGGCGCGACCAGCCACCAGCCGGTCGTCCCCCGCGTCGTCCCCCACGAGCCGGTCGCCGGCTAGCGGTCGCGGGCAGGCGGGCCGGATCCGCTGGGCGACCGGCGGATCCGGCCCGGGTCACGGGCGGCGGGTCAGGCGGCCGGGGGGCTGCCGAGGACGCCGTCCTTGACCAGACGGTCGATCTCGTCGGTGTCGTAGCCCACCTCGCGCAGCACCTCGCGGGAGTGCTCGCCGAGCGCGGGCGCGCCCAGGCGCATCACCGGATGCGCGTCGTCGAACTGGGCCGGCGCGGCGGGCAGGCGCAGCCCGGGGCGGGTCGGATGGGCCATGAGGTAGCCGTTGTCGACGACGGCCGGGTCGGCGACGACCTCCTCGGGCACCGCGTAGAACGAGAAGATGCAGTCCTGCTCCCGCAGCCGGGCGTCGAACTCGGCGCGGGTGAGCGCGCCGATCGCCGCGCGGAACGCCTCGCCCAGCTCGCCCCAGGCGGCCCGGCGCGACGCGGCGTCCGGGTAGGCGTCGATCAGCTCGGGCAGACCGACGGCGGTGCAGGCGGGCGCCCAGTAGCGGGCCTCGTCGAGCATCACGAGGTTGACGAAGCGGCCGTCGCCGGTGCGGTAGGTGTTGACCAGGGGGCTGCGCGGGCCGCCGCCGGTCATCTGCATCTGGCGGCCGGTCAGCGAGCTGTAGGCCAGGTCGGGGCCCATCGTCCAGGTCGCGCCGTTCAGCAGGGCGGTGTCGACGACGACGCCCTTGCCGGTGCGCAGGACTCCGACGAGGGCGGCGCAGACCGCGCCCGCGAGGAACATGCCCGTCGGCACGTCACCGAGGGCCGGGCGCTGCATCGTCGGCTCCGGCGCGTCCGGCGCGGTGAGCACGTGGGCGACGCCGCCGCGGGCCCAGTAGGAGACCCCGTCGTAGCCGCCGGCCTCGGCGTCCGGGCCGGCCTGGCCCTGGCCGTGGCCCTTGGCCACGACGAGCTTCGGGTTGAGGGCCAGCAGGTCCGCGGGTTCGGTGCGCAGCTTGCGGCGCACCCGGGGCAGCTGGTTGGTGATGTAGACGTCCGCCCAGCGGACGAGCCGTTCGAACACGGCCCGGCCGGCCGCCGTCTCCACGTCGAGCGCGACGCCCCGCTTGTTGCGGTTGACCAGCTCGAACATGAACTCCTCACCGTCGGCCTCGGGCACGAGGCGGTTGGCGTGGATCTGGCGCATCGGATCGCCGGTGGGCCGTTCCAGCTTGACGACGTCCGCGCCGAAGTCGGCCAGCGCCGCCGCGGCGGACGGCACGAAACCGTGCTCGGAGAACTCCAGCACCCTGATACCCGCGAGGGGAAACGTCATAAGATCAACACCTGGTCTCCCTGTGGTCGGCCGGCCGGCCGCACCCCATGATGATCACCGGAGTTCGGGATCACCTCGTCCGTTCGTCAGTTCGTCAGGGCGACCGAAACTTGACGGAAGCATCAAGTTTCCCCCGCACCAGCCCGGCACGGGGGCCGGTTCGGCCGCCCACGCCCCGCGTGGCCGCGCCGCCGATGCGTTGACGCTCCCGCCAGGACGTTCCTAGAATTGTGTTCTACATCGCGGCTGCCGGCTTGACCACACCTCGTTCCCCGCCGCGAACCCCGCCGCGAGGCGCGGGGCCCCGGGAGCCGACCGCCGTTCCCCACCTGACCACCCGACGCCCCGGCCGCAGGCCGGCGGGCGAGCGGGCACCCACGCCCAGGAGGCACAACGCATGGATCTCGGGATCGCCGGCAAGGTCGTCTTCTTAACCGGCGGGAGCAAGGGGATGGGCCGCGAGGCCGCCCGCCTGCTGGCCGCCGAAGGCTGCAAGGTGGCGATCGTCGCCCGGACGAAGACCGCCATCGACGAGGCCGTCGAGCAGATCACGGCCGACGGCGGCACCGCGATCGGGGTGTCGNCCGACCTCACCGACCGCGCCGACGTCGACCGGGCGGTCGCCGAGGTCACGGCGACGTTCGGGCCGCCGCTGATCGTGATCGGCCAGACCGTGTTCAACATTCCGGGCGACTTCGAGGACATCACCGAGCCCGAGCACTATGTCGAGTCGTTCCGCAGCTACACGATGAGCCAGGTCTACCTGCTGCACGCCGTGCTGCCNGGGATGCGCGAGGCCGGCTGGGGCCGCTTCGTCCACATCGGCTCGGNGACCGCCAAGGAGCCGNTGGGCGCGATCCACCACGCCATCGCCAACGCCACCCGCCCGTCGACGATCGGCCTGCTCAAGACCGTCTCCGACGAGTACGCCCGCTACGGCATCACCGTGAACACGGTCGCGCCGGGCTGGATCGAGACCGCCAACGCGATCGCGTACATGGACGCCAACGTCGGCGTGCACGACGCCGACGCCCGCCGCGAGTGGATGCGCACCAACGCCGGGGTGCCCGCCGCGCGCCTCGGCCGCCCGGACGAGATCGCCTCGATGATCGTCTACCTGTGCTCGGAGCAGGCCGGCTACGTCACCGGCAACTGGATCGAGGTCGACGGCGGCCACCACCGCTCGGCGTTCTGAGCCCCGCCGGGATCGGGCCGCCCCCGGCGGTCCGAGGCCGGCAGCTCTTCCGTCCCCGCCAACGCCCTCATCGCTGACAACGCTTTCATCGCCGACAACGCTTCCATCACTGAAGACGCTTCCATCACTGACAACGCCCTCATCCTGACGGTAGTCTTAGTAGTGTTACAGCTCATAGAGCTGCGTCACGTTCACCGACGAGGAGCTGGGAGGCATCTGGTGCGTTCCTCCGTCCTCCGCAAGCGTCAAGGAGTGTCATGCAGGTCGAAGACCTTATTCTGATCAGCGTCGACGACCACGTCGTGGAACCGCCCACGCTGTTCGACGCGCACATCCCGGCGAAGTACAAGGACCGGGCTCCGCACATCGTCAAGGGCCCCAACGGCGGCGACCTGTGGGCGTTCGAGGACGGCTTCGCCCCGAACGTCGGCCTCAACGCCGTCGCCGGCTGTCCCCCGGAGGAGTACGGGCTCGACCCCACCGAGTACGCCCAGATGCGCCCCGGCTGCTACGACGCCGACGAGCGCGTGNGGGACATGAGCGCCGGCGGCGTGCTCGCCGGCATCAACTTCCCCACCTTCCCGCACTTCTGCGGCCAGCTCTTCCTTCGCGCGAAGGACAAGGACCTCGCGCTGGCCAGCGTGCGCGCCTACAACGACTGGCACATCGACGAGTGGGCCGGCTCCCACCCGGACCGNCTGATCCCGATCAGCCTGCCGGTGCTGTGGGACCCCGAGCTCNCCGCCGAGGAGGTCCGCCGGGTCGCGGCGAAGGGCGCCCGCGCGGTGACCTTCTCCGAGAACCCGACCAAGCTGGGCCTGCCGAGCTACCACACCGAGTACTGGGACCCGTTCCTGCGCGCCTGCGCGGACAACAACGTGGTCGTGTGCATCCACATCGGCTCGTCGTCGTCGATGAACATCACCGCCCCGGACGCGCCGCCGGAGGTCATGATCGCCCTGACCCCGGTGAACAGCCTGATGGCGGTCACCGACCTGGTCTTCTCCGGGATCTTCAAGCGGATCCCGAACCTGCAGATGGCCCTGTCCGAGGGGGGCATCGGCTGGCTGCCCTACGCCCTCGAGCGCGCCGACTACGTCTACCAGCACCACCACGCGTGGACGTTCACCGACCTCGGCGGCCGGCTGCCCAGCCAGGTCTTCTACGACCACATCTGGACCTGCTTCATCGACGACCCGGTGGGCGTGAAGCTGCGCGACCAGGTCGGCATCGACAAGATCATGTGGGAGCTGGACTACCCGCACTCGGACTCCACCTGGCCGCACGGTCCCGAGAAGCTGTTCAAGGACCTTGCCGGGGTCTCGGACGCCGACATCAACAAGATCACCCATGAGAACGCGATGCGGGCCTTCTCGTTCGACCCCTTCGCCATCCGGCCGCGGGAGAAGTGCACCGTCGCGGCGCTGCGCGCCGAGGCGGCCGACGTCGACATCGAGCCCAAGAGCATGGGTCGCCGCAAGGCGGAGGCCGACTCCGGCAACGCCTCGCTGCTCGGCTCCGTGGCCGCCACGGGCAGCTCGGGCCAGTAGTCCCACCCGCATAGTCCCACCCGCGCGGTCCGGCCGGTTCCGGCCGGCCCGCGCGGTCACGTCCACGACCGTGCCGGCCTCGCTCAGACGTCGGCCGTGTGCCGCGCGGGGGCGCCGGTCGTGGGTCGGGGGCGCTGCGCGCGGGGGCGCCGGCGGTCTCGGACGGTGGCGACCAGGGCCCGGGCGAACGTGCGGCCGGTCTGGGGCAGCGAGCGCAGGAAACCGGGGTCGGTGAACCCGCCGGCGCGGTCGTCGAAGATGCCGTGCGCCCCGGCGTCGCGGTCACCGTCGGCCGGCGCGCGCAGGTTGTCCGGCCGGTCCGGCGCCAGCGGGGCGTCGGTGAGCTGGGACTCCCACGCGCCCAGGGCGGCGTAGTGGTTGCCGAAGCCGGGAGCGATCGAACCGGCGGCGACCAGGGCCTTGTTCCACGACCCGATGATTTTCGAGCGGCGGCCGTCGACGGCGGCGCGCACGATGACCTTCGCGCACAGCTCCGGCTGGTAGATCGGCGGGACGGGCTGGGGGTGGCGGTCCAGCGAGGTGTGGCACCAGGAGAACTGCGGGGTGTTGACCGCGGGCAGGTGCACCATTGACATCCGGACTCTGCTGCCGTCGTGCAGCAGTTCGGCGCGGGCCGATTCGAAGAAGCCGCGGCTGGCGAACTTCGCCGCGCAGTACGGGGCCTGCAGCGGGATACCGATGAAGGCCAGGGCCGAGCCGACGTTGACGATCGAGCCGCGGTCGCGGGGGCGCATCCTGGTCAGCGCGGCCATGGTGCCCCAGACCTGACCGAGGAACGTGACCTCGATCGCCCGCTGGAAGTCCGCCGGCGAGGTCTGCGCCAGCGGGGCGAAGCTGGTCGTCATGGCGTTGTTGACCCACACGTCGAGGGGCCCGAGTCGGTCCTCCACGGTGGTGGCGGCGCGGTCCACCGCCGCGTGGTCGGCGACGTCGGTGGGCAGGACGAGCGCGCGCCTTCCGCGCGACTCGATCTCGGCCGCCGCCGTCTGCAGCCCGGCGCGTCCGCGCGCCAGCAGTGCGACGTCGTAGCCGTGATCGGCCAGGGCGAGCGCCGTGGCCCGTCCGACTCCCGCCGACGCCCCGGTTACCAGAGCCACCTTGCGTTCCGCCATGCCGGCCTGCCTCCATTCAGCGTGAGCTGCCATTCATCGCCGCTGCCGATCCCCCGCGCGGGCCTCCCTACCCGCCATCCCGGTGTTCATCCGGGGCGAGAACAGCGGCGCATTCCAGCAGCAGGGCGTGGACGAACGCCTGCGGCAGGTTGCCGCGCAGCTGGCGTTGGTCGACGTCGAACTCCTCCGCGAACAGGCCGGGGCTGCCGCAGCTCGCCCGCGCGCGTTCGAACAGCACCCGCGCGCCGAGCCGGTCGCCCCGGTCATGGCGGGCCAGGGCGAGCAGGAAGCCGCAGAGCAGGAAGGCGCCTTCGGAGTCGCCGAGCGGCCCGCCACCGTCCGGGGGAAACCGGTAGACGTAGTCGTCGCGGACGAGCTCGGCCTCCACCGCGGCGACGGTGGCCCGGCTGCGGGGGTCGTCGGGCCGCAGCGCGCCGCGCAGGGCCGGCAGCAGCAGCGACGCGTCGATCCGCCGATCGCCGGGACTGCGTTGCCAGCGGCCGCCGGGATGCAGGCAGTCGGCGCTGACGTCGGCCAGGATCGCCTCGGCCAGGTCGTGCCAGCGGGAGGCCAGCCGGGCCGGCGCGTGGGCCGCGACTGCGTGCAGGCCGCTGACGCAGGTCAGCCGGGAGTGGGCCCACCGCCGGTCGTCGATCTCCCAGATGCCGGCGTCGGGTTCGTGGCCGCGACGCACGATCGCGTCGACCGCCGCCTGCGCGGCCCGCCAGCCGTCGGCGTCGAGCCGGCCGTGGCGGGCGGCGAGGCCGAACAGCTCGAGCGCCTCGCCGAACGCGTCGAGCTGGAACTGGCCGCCCGCCCGGTTGCCCGCCCGGTCGGATCCGCCCGGGTACCCGGCGAGGTGGGACAGCACGCGCTCGTCGGGCACCGCGCCACCGCGGGTCGTGTAGGCGGGTTTCATCGCCGGGCCGTCGGCCAGCAGCCGCTGCGCCACGAAGCCGACCGAGGTGTCGAGCAGCCGGTACTGGCGGTGCGCGACGACCGCCCGTCCGGCGTAGCACTGGTCGCGGATCCAGGCGTAGCGGTAGTCGTAGTTGCGCCCGGCGCGGGCCCGCTCGGGCAGGCTCATCGTCGCGGCCGCCGCCATCCCTCCCGCGCTGCTGGTGAGCCCGGTCAGGACCGCGAGCGCCTGCTCGGTGTCGTGGACGGCCAGAGCACCGGCGGCCAGGGAGCCGGCAGCCGGTGCACCGACGGCGTCGCGCCACCCGGCCTCGGTCGCCCGCCACAGGTCCCACGCGCCGCCGACCCGCGGCCGCCGCAGGGGCCGGTCGGAGATCTCCAACAGCAGGTCGTGCTGCTCGCCGGCCGCCAGCTTCAGCGTGACGACCAACGGTCCGCCACCGGTGCGGGTCGCGTTCGCGGCGCCCCACCAGCGGAAGGTCACCGGCCCGGACCGGCCGGTCCAGGCGGCGCCCGCGCCGTGCTCGCCCCCGTACCCACCGTCGTACCCACCGTCGCGTTCGTCGCCGAGGGTGAGCTCGCCCATGTCCGCCAGGCCGAAACCGGCCCGGACGTCGAGGACGACCCGGATCTGCGCGGAGCCGGCCAGGACCCGGATGCGGCGCAGGACCACCGCGGTGTGCGGGTCGGCGGGCAGCGCGAGCGCGTCGCGGCACTCGACGACGCCGTCGGTGGTGACCCAGCGCCCGTTCCAGATCAGCGACCGGCGGTCGTAGTGGCCGCCCCAGCTGTAGCGGCCGACCGGCGTGACCGCGTAGCAGCCGGCGCCGCCGATCAGCGTGGCGAAGACGGCGTCGGAGTCCCAGCTCGGCGCGCACATCCAGGCCAGGTCGCCGTCCGGGCCGACCAGCGCCCCACGCTCCCCGTCGCCGAGGAAGGCGTAGTCGCGCAGGACGTGCGGGGGGAACCAGCCGCTCGGGTCGCCCCCGTCCGGCCCCGCGGCGTCCGGCACGCCGTCGTTCGGCACGCCGTCGTTCGGCACAGCCGACATGCCCACGTCCCCCTCCCCTCGCACCAGGCAGGAACCGCCTGCGCGCTTACCGCCGCTCAACCTCCGCATACCTTGTGTCCCCACAGGGACGGACAAACCCGATTGGTCCCGCCGGTCTGACCGGTCTGACCGGTCTTCCGGACACCGCGCCCACCCTGCGGACGCTCGCCGGATCCAGCGGGCGGCCTGTCAGCGATCCCGGCCGAACACCCTGGCCGGGTCCTCGATGAGGTTGCCCTTCTGGTCGTAGACGGCGACCCCCGACGATCTCAATGCCAGGGCGCTGCGGCGCAGATGGTGGGCGCACAGCAGGATGTCGACCTCGTGGGCACGCGTCTCGCTCGGGGCGAGCGTTACCTGGGCGACCGGCTCGGAGGGGCAGCAGCAGGACCGGCTGCCGGGCTCGATCGCCCGGTGCGGCGGGCGCGGGCCCACCCTGGGCGCACCGTTCTGCACATCCGGCCTGGCCGTCACGGCCGACCGGGACTGGTGAATGCCGGGGAGATTCATGAGAGGACCATCCCGCGGCAGCCATCCGGCCACACGNGTCGATCGTCCTGCCCGGGAAGACAAACGGTCCGCTCCGCCCGGAGTCGGACATGCCGCACCGGGATGGTGGTGACGGTGCACCCTGCCGCCTGCTCCGAGCCGTGCTCCGCCCACCCCGACATCGCCTGTCTGATTCTGACGTCGTACGACGACGACGACGAGGCGCTGTTCTCCGCCATCATGGCGGGCGCGGCCGGCTACGTGCTCAAGGAGATCCGTGGCAACGACCTCGTGAGCGCCATCCGGGCGGTCGCGGCCGGGCAGTCGTTGCTCTCCCCGTCGGTCACCCGCCGTGTGCTGGAACGCATGCGCGAAGGGCCGAAGACGGACCCGGCGCTGGCCTCCCTCAGCGCCCGGGAACGCGCCCGGGCAGCCGCGGTGCCGCTCAGCCCGAGGGCGTCGCGGCCGTGGCCTCGACGTGCCGGGTGAGCCCGTCGCGGGCGCGCGGGTCGGCGACGTGGGCGATGATGTCCCGGGCCTGTCCCTGCACGCTGCGCCCCCACAGTGCGGCCGTGCCGTGCTCACTGACGACATAGCTGTGTTGGAAGCTGGTCGTCGGCTCGTCGAGTGCCGCCACGACGGTCGAGGTGTCCGACTTGGCATGCCAGCTCGGCAGCGCGATCACCGCATGCCCGCCCGGCGCGTGCAGAGCACCGGCGACGAAGTCGGGCTGCCCGCCGAAACCGGACCAGACCCGCCCCCGCACGTGCGAGGCGTTCACCTGAGCGTGCAGGTCGACCTGCAACGCCGTGTTGATCGACGTCATCGCCGGCTGGCGGGCGATCACGCCGGGATCGTTCACGGTCTCGGTACGCAGCAGCCGCACCCGCGGGTTGCGGTCCACCCACCCGTACAGCTCCGCCGAGCCGAACAGGAAGCTGGTGACCAGATCGGCGCCGGTGTCGAGCGCGCCCGCCCGGTCGAGGGCCAGCACGCCGTCGGAGAACGTCTCGGTCCAGACCCGCAGCCCGCGACGGCCGGTCAGCGCGGCGAGCGTGGCGTTCGGCACCCCACCGATGCCGAGCTGCAGGGTCGCGCCGTCGGCCACCAGGGCCGCGACCCGCTCCCCGATCGCCCGCACCACCTCGTCTCCCGCCCGGACCGCGGGGTTCGGCAGGGGCTGGTGCGCCTCGACGGCCAGGTCGACGATGTCCAACGCCAGCTCCCCGTCGCCGAACGTGTACGGCATCGCCGGGTTCAGCTGGGCGATCACCAGCCCGCCGCCGGCCCGTGCCGCCTCCACCGCCGCCGGCAGGATGTTGACCTCAGTGCCGAGCGACACCCGCCCGTTCACCGGCGGGCTGGTGTGCAGCACGACCACATCGGGCCGGCAGGGCCCTGCCAGCAGGCGGGGAACCAGGCTCAGCCGGCAGGGCACGTACTCCAGCGTCGCCACCCCCCGCATGCCGGGACCGACGAACGGCGTCACCGGCGACACCCCCGCTCGCACCGGCAGACCCACCTGCGGATTGAGCACGAACAGCCGGTAGGACTCGACGACCTCGTCCACCGCCCNCAGCGCCACCGTCGGACTCGCGAAGTTCCCCGACGCCACCACCACCGGCCGCCGGCTGCCGGCGCCGTCACCGCGACCGGCGAGGTGCCCCGCGACCATCTGGCCGAGCAGGGACGTGCTGACGACTCGCATACCCTCATCGTCGCAATCCGCGGCCGGGGGCGATCAGGTACCCGGCCTCAACCGCTCGCGGCCACGCCACGTGCCGTCCCCGACGATGCCGGCAACCCCGATGCCGGCAACCCCGATGCCGGCAACCCCGATGCCACCCCCGGCGAGGTCGACGCCGCGGTGGCGGCGAGGCGCGCTCTCGCTGCTGGTACCGGACGTACGCGAAGGCATCCCGCGCCGCCTCCATGGTGTCGTGCACCAACCGGCCGCTGAGACACTCGCGGATCGCCGTTTCGGCCGCCGCGAGGGACACCGCGCCGGTCAGCGCGGCAAAGCCGCCCAGCAGGGCGGTGTTGGGCGTGCCCATCCGAGCTCACGCCGCGCGATCTCGCCGGCGGGCACCGCCAACGTGCGCTCCGGTCGGCGGCCGCCTGCAGCCGGTCCCACCGGCCCGTTACCTCTGGTGCGGGCGGGACGGAGGAAGGTGGGTTGTCCGGCGGCTCCGGCGGTGCCGGCGTGCCGAAGGTCCTGGCCGGCGAGCCGTTCGTCCCTGTCCACCGCGGGCCGGCGGGGCGAATCTCGACGGACACCGGTTGCGCCGCGTCGACGACGGCCCGGAGCTCGTCCCGGCGAGGATCTCCCGGGCGGCGGTTACAGCGGGGCGGCCCAGTGCAGGTGGGTGCCCCCGCCGGTCGGCGTGGCGAGGGTGCGGGTGCCACCGAGCTGCTCGGCGCGTCTGCCGGGTAATCGTGCGCAGGTCGCCCCCGGAGGGACCGAAGGTCCGCCGCCACCGGGACGAAGGTCCCGACACGCCCCGCGAACAGCCCACCGCGACGGGCCGGTCGTCGCCCTCCCCGCGGCACTTCTCGGCGACGAGTGCCGGAAGGCACCCGGCCGCGGGTCCTTCGGACCTGCCGAGGCCGACCTTCCGGGCCTGGCCGGGCCCGGCTGGGCCTGGCCGGGCGACGCGGAATCGGACACCTGTAGGTGGTGGGCGGAACAGGTGGGAGTCTTGGCAGCATGACTGCCACGGTGGATGTCGAGGAGCTCGACAGTCCCGTTCCGGAGCTGGACGAGCCGTCGCTGGACCGGCTGATCGCCTACTGGAATGCCGCCAACTACCTGACGGTCGCGCAGATCTATCTGCGGGCCAACCCCCTGCTGCGGGAGCCGCTGCGCCCCGAGCACATCAAGCCGCGGCTGCTCGGGCACTGGGGGACGTCACCGGCGCTGAACCTCGTGTACGCGCACCTCAACCGCCTGGTCGGCCTGACCGGCCAGGACGTGCTGTACGTGGCGGGCCCCGGGCACGGCGGCCCGGCCCTGGTCGCGAACACCTACCTGGAGGGCACCTACTCGGAGATCTACCCGGCGGTGTCCGCGGACACGGCCGGGCTGACCAGGCTGGTCGAGCAGTTCTCCACCCCGGGGGGCATCCCCAGCCACGTCAGCGTGCCGACACCGGGGTCCATCCACGAGGGCGGCGAGCTCGGCTACGCCCTGGTGCACGCCTTCGGCGCCGCCTTCGACCATCCCGACCTGCTGGTCGCCGCCGTCGTCGGCGACGGGGAGGCCGAGACCGGCCCGCTGGAGGGCAGCTGGAAGGGCATCACCTTCCTCAACCCGGCCCGCGACGGCGCGGTCCTGCCGATCCTGAACCTCAACCAGTACAAGATCGCCAACCCCACCGTGCTCGGCCGGCGCAGCCGCGACCAGGTGACCGCCTACCTCGCCGGCCACGGGTACGAGGTCCTGTGGGTCGAGGGCAGCGACGTCCGCCAGGTCCACCGGGACNTCGCCGCCGCCCTCGCCACGGCCCACCAGGCGATCCGGCGCCTCCAGCACGCCGCCCGCCGCCCGGGCGGTACGGTCACCGACACCCCGGTCTGGCCGATGATCGTGCTGCGCACCCCGAAGGGCTGGACCGGCCCGCACGAGGTCGACGGCGTGCAGGTGGAGGGCACCTTCCGCGCCCATCAGGTGCCGCTGGCCACGGTCCGGGAGAACCCGAAGCACCTGGCCCAGCTCGACGCGTGGCTGCGGTCCTACCAGCCCGAGCGGCTGTTCGACGCCGACGGCCGGCTTGCCGCCGAACTGGCCGCGCTCGCCCCGGCCGGGGACAAGCGGCTGGGGGCCACCAGCTATGCCAACGGGGGCAGGCGCACCGAACCGCTGCGCCTGCCCGACTGGCGGACGCACGCNCTGGACATCGACCCGCTCCACCGCGGCCGCGACTCCTACGAGACGACCCGGCCGCTCGGCGAGCTGCTGCGCGACGTCTACCGCGACAACCCGACCACCTTCCGGGTCTTCAGCCCGGACGAGCTCACCAGCAACCGGCTCGGCGCCATCCTGGAGGTGACCGACCGCTGCCTGGTCGCCCCGATCGACCCGCACGACGACCGGGTCTCCCCCTCCGGCCGGGTCATGGAGGTGCTCTCCGAGCACCTGTGCCAGGGCTGGCTGGAGGCCTACACCCTCACCGGCCGCCACGGCCTGTTCGCCACTTACGAGGCGTTCGCCATGGTGTCCGCCTCGATGCTCATCCAGCACACGAAGTGGCTGCAGGAAGCGGCCCGGCTCGGCTGGCGCGAGCCCGTCCCCAGCCTCAACGTGCTGCTGACCAGCACCTGCTGGCGCAATGATCACAACGGTTTCTCCCACCAGGGACCCGGCCTCATCGACACCGTCGTCCCGCTGTCCCCCGGCGTCGTGCGGGTCTGGCTGCCGCCGGACNCCAACAGCCTGCTGTCCGTCGCCGACCACTGCCTGCGCAGCCGCGACCACGTCAACCTGCTCGTGGCCGACAAGCAGCCGCACCTGCAGTACCTCACCGCCGCCGAGGCCGACGAGCATGCGGCCCGGGGCGGCTCCGTCTGGGACTGGGCGGGCACCGAGACCCCGCTCGGGCGCGATCCCGACATCGTTCTCCTCGGCATCGGTGACGTCCCCACCATGGAGATCCTCGCCNCCGCCCAGCTGCTACGCCGGTTCGTGCCCAGCCTCTCCGTGCGTGTCGTCAACGTCATCGACCTGATGGCCCTGCTGCGCAGCGACCTGCACCCGCACGGTTTCTCCAACCCGATGTTCCGGGCCCTGTTCACCGACGAGACCGACGTCGTCGTCGGGTTCCACGGCTACAGNCGCGGCGTGCACCAGCTCCTGCACGGCCGGCACAACCCCCAGCGCTTCCACGTCCGCGGCTTCATCGAGCAGGGGACGACGACCACCCCGTTCGACATGCTCGTCCGCAACGAGGTCAGTCGTTACCACCTCGCGCNCCTCGCCATCGAGTTCGCCCGCACCACCCGTCCCGGCACCGACCGCCTCGTCACCCACTGCGAAACTCAGCTCAGCCGCCACCACGGCTACATTCGCGACCATCTGGAGGATCTGCCCGAGATCCGCACCTGGACCTGGGACGATCCCCCGCCGGCCGCGGAGCCGTCCGCCTAGAACCGGCACCGACCGCGGTGCCCCAGGTACTTTCCGCCGCCCGCCGCTACTGCGGGAACTCCTCCAGCGCCTGCTGAAGCTCCTCGCGCGTCCCGGCCAGGGCGACGACACCGAGATCGTCGGTGGCCGCCCAGACACGGTGATCGCCGATCTGGTAGTCGGCGATGCGCAGCGAGCCGTGCCGGGCGGCGGCGTCGACGGGAATGTGTCGGGGGATCCGCGGCGTCGGACTGGCCATCGCCCTCACCTCCAGGGTAGAAGATCCCCAACATAGCCGTGCCGGGCCGCTCGAGGTGTCGCGCAGGCGCCCGCCGGCGTCAGCGGTCGCGCCAGGCGGCGAGGACCTTCTCGGCCGACTCGGGGTCGGTGTGCGGGCGCGGGGGCGGCGCCGGGGTGGCGGAGAAGCGCGGGGTCGGGGCGNCCTGGGTGACGCCGTCGACCTCGACGACCGTGCCGCGGGCGGCGATCTGCGGGTGCGCCGTCACCTCGTCGAAGGTCAGCACCGGGGTGAGGCAGGCGTCGAGGTCGGCGAACGCGGCGACCCACTCGTCGCGGGTGCGCCGGACGAAGGCCTCGGTGAAGCGGGCGCGCAGCACCGGCCAGCCCGCCTCGTCGTCCTGCGCCGGGAGGTCGGCGCCGGCCAGGTCCAGGCCGAGCAGCAGGTTCGCGTAGAAGGCCGGTTCCAGTGCGGCGACGGCGACGAAGCGACCGTCGGCGCAGGTGTAGGTGTCGAAGAAGGGCGCGTGCCCGTCGAACAGGTTGCTCTCCCGGGCGTCGTTCCACCGCCCCTGGCCGCGAAACGACCAGACCATCTGCGCGAGCATGCTGACGCCGTCGACGATGGCGGCGTCGACGACCTGGCCCCGGCCGGAGCGCTCCACCTCGTGCAGCGCCGCGAGCACCCCGATGACGCCCTGCATCGCGCCGCCGGCGAAGCCGAGCAGGTTCAGCGGTGGCAGCGGCCGTTCCCCGGCGCGGCCCAGTGCCCCCAGCACCCCGGTCAGCGCGATGTAGTTAATGTCGTGGCCGGCCTGGTGGGACAGCGGCCCCTGCTGGCCCCACCCGGTGATCCGCGCGTAGACCAGCCGGGGGTTACGGGCGAGGCAGTCCTGCGGGCCGATCCCGAGGCGCTCGGCGACGCCGGGACGCATCGCCTCCAGCACGACGTCGGCCGCCGCGGCGAGGTCGAGGGCGGTGTCCCGCCCCTGCGGCGAGCGCAGGTCGACCGTGACGTGCCGGCGCCCGCGCAGCACCGGGTCGCCGGCCGTGGCCGGGTAGGGGCCGCCGCCCGGCCGGATCAGGCGGACCACGTCCGCGCCGAGGTCGGCGAGCGCCATCGCGGCCATCGCCACCTGGCCGAGGCCGGCGAGCTCCACCACGCGCAGTCCGGCCAGCGGTCCCGCACCCCGATNCATCTGACCTCCGGTTCCTGGCGCCGAGAAAGCGCTGTCTACCTGTCTATCGGATATGGCCGAATCCGGCGCGGTGATCGCTCAGCCGGCACCGCCGGAGGCGGGCAGCTCCCGGCCGCACAGCCGCTCGTCGAGGACGTCGAAGGTGCCGGCGGCGGTGGCCTGGACGANCGCGAGGCAGGTGGTGGGNCGGCCCAGGTTGGTGCTGAGGTTCAGGGGCGAGATCAGGCCCCCGGCGTCGTAGCTGTGCACCGCGCGCAGGGCGTCGACGAAGCCCTTGCGGGTCGGGCAGGCGCCGGCCTCCTGCAGCCCCCGCAGGAACAGGTCGGTGTCGATGTAGGCGATCATCGCGAGGTCCTGGCGAGGATTGGCGATCTGGGGGGCGTAGCGCGACATCGCGTCGAGGTAGCCGGCGATGGGCGCCCCGCCGGCCTCGAACGGCCGGTAGAACACCGGCACGACGACGCCGGTCATGGCGCCGTCCGCCTCGGCCAGCGCCTGGCCGTCGTAGCCGCTGAGCGAGAGGATCACCTTCGGGTTCCACCCGGTGGCGGGCAGCTCGCGCAGCACCGCCGGCAGGTCGGGGGTGCCGACGACGGTGAGCAGCGTGTCGGCGCCGGTGGCGGCAAGCCGCCGGGCGATCGCGGCCGGGTTGTCCGCGTTGGCGGTGTAGCCGATCTGGTCGACGACACCGATGCCGACCGCGCGCAGGCTCGTGGACAGGCGGGCGCCGGCGTCGTTGACGCCGGTGGACAGGGCGGTGGTGAGCAGGACCGCCCGGGTGCCGCCGTGGGACTTCACGAACGTGCCGTAGGTGTCGGTGGGCGCGCCGTTGGTGTAGGAGAAGGAGAACATGTTCCGCCGGGTCGACCAGCCGTCGCTGGCGGCCAGGCCCGCCACCGGCACGTCCCGCTCGGCGAGGTAGCCCGCGCTGCCGTCGGCGGCCAGGGAGTACTCGAGGATGCCGAAGTCCCCCTTGCCCTCGACCAGGTCGCGGGCGCCGATCGCGTTCGCCTCCGTCGTGCCCTGGTCGTCCCGCCAGTCGTAGACGATCTTCCGGCCGTGGACGCCGCCGGCCTCGTTCGCCAGCCCCAGGCGGGCGTCGACACCGCCCCGCACGGCCGCCAGCGTCGACGCGGTGGGGCCCGAGTCGGGGTAGAGCAGGCCGAGGCGGACCTGGTCGGCGGTGACCCCGGGGGTGTCACAGGCGGCGGACGCGGGTTGCGTGTCCGACGAGCAGCCGCCCGCAAGCGCACTCAGCGCGAGCAGCGCGACGGTCAGGACCAGGGACGAGCGTGTGCGAGGCATACCGGCAGGACTCCCGAGCGGACGCGAGCGGCGTGCGGAACACGAACCCGCGGACGAGAAGGATCACNCCGGAATTCGCCGGACGCGCGCACCCCCGTACTCGCGGTTCGTCATAGCTGCCGGTGCGGCCAACCGCCCGGCTTCTGCCGCGGCGAGGCACGCTGACCAGCGAAAGGAGACGCTACCGAAATATACCGACATCCGCCACACCTGTCGTTTACGTGGCCGCACCGCTTCCGCGCGACGCCGTCCCGGTCCTGCCGAGTGACACGAGGGACACGGTCCAGTCGGCCTTGAGCGCTAAATTATCTATATCTTAGAATGTTCGCCGACGGGCCCTCGCTCCGCCCGATCCCTCCCCGCCCGACCGAAGGAGACAGCGTGGCCGCAGGCGGTCCGCACCGGTCACCCGACGCCATCGGCCGGCGGATGCGCGTGCCGAAGATGGCCGAGCTGGTCGCCTCGGACCTGCGGCAGGCCATCGTCCGCAACACCCTCGCCGAGGGTCAGGCGCTGCCGCCCGAGGCCGTGCTCATGGGGCAGTACGGGGTCTCGCGGCCGACCCTGCGGGAGGCGCTGCGCATCCTGGAGGCGGAGTCGCTCATCACGGTCCGCCGGGGCGCGGGCGGCGGGGCCCGCGTCCAGTCGCCGAACCCGGCGGTCGCGGCGCGCTACGCGGGGCTCGTCCTGGAGCACCGCGCCACCACGATCGCCGACGTCTGGGACGCCCGGCTGCTGCTCGAACCGCCGACCGCCGCCGCGCTGGCCCGCCGGCGCACCCGGGCCGACCTGCGGGCGCTGCGTGCCCTGCTGGCCGAGCACGACGCGGCCACGGAGCGGGTGCAGGGGGTGCGGCTACACAACGAGTTCCACACCCTCGTGGTCCGCCTCGCCGGCAACGAGACGCTCGCCCTGCTGATCACCCTGCTCGGCGAGATCATCAACCGGACCACCTGGACGCGCGTCGAGGCCGACCTCGGCACCCCGGAGCTGGNGCGGGCCGAGCGCGGGACCGTGCGGGTGCACGCCATGCTCGTCGACCTCGTCGAGGCCGGGGACGCCACCGGCGCGCAGGACCTCTGGCGGCGCCACCTGGCCGCCGGCGCCCGCTACCTCGGCCAGGGCGGGCGCGACGAGGCCACGCTGGACCTGCTCGGGCGCCCCGGCGAGCCCGGGGCGCCGATCGACTCAGACGGCTGGCTCGCGGGGTAGGCCGAGGACGCGCTCGGCGAGGATGTTGCGCTGCACCTCCGAGGTGCCCGCGTACACCGTGCCCGCCCGGGCGTTGAGCGAGACCTCCCACCAGCTCGTCGTCGACTCCGGGTCGGCGCCCGGGTCGTCGGTCCGCAGCGGCCGCGACGGCCCCTTGCCGACGAGCACCAGGCCGTCGAGCCCCTCGATGTCCAGCGCGAGCTGCGTGACCTCGCGGTGGTACTCGCTCCAGTAGAGCTTCGACACCGAGGACGCCGCCCCCAGCTCGCCGCCGGCCAGCACGTCGCTGAGGATCCGGTAGCCGAGGAAGCGCATGACCTCCACCCGGGACCGGAAGTACGCCAGCCGCCGGCGCACCGAGGGCTCGTCCGCGACCCCGCGCCGGCGGGCCAGCTCCACCAGCCGGTCGAGCTCCGCGGCGAACAGGATCGGGTTGGTCGCCGCCTCCTCGCCGCGCTCGTAGGTCAGCAGGGTCGAGGCGACCTTCCACCCGTCGCCGGGCTTGCCGACGATGGCGTCCGCGGGGCAGCGGGCGTCGGTGAAGAACACCTCGCAGAAGTCCTCCCCGCCGGTCATGTGCCGGATCGGGCGGACCTCCACCCCCGGCTGGTCCAGCGGCACCAGCAGGAACGACAGCCCCCGGTGCTTGGCCGCCTCGGGCTCGGTGCGGGCCAGCACGAAGATCCCCGTGCTGCGGTGNGCCCCCGACGTCCAGATCTTCTGCCCGTCGATGTGCCACTCGCCGTCGACCAGGCGTGCCCGCGTCCCCGCCGCGGCGAGGTCGGAGCCGGCGTTCGGCTCGGAGAAGCCCTGGCACCAGATCTGCTCGCNGGACAGCAGGCCGGGCAGGATGGTCGCCTTCTGCGCCTCGGTGCCGTAGCGCAGCAGGGTGTTGCCCAGCATCTTGAACCCGGTCGAGTCCTGCGGCTGCACCCCGAACGGCACCCCGGCCCGGGTCAGCTCCTCCACCAGCACCACCTGGTGCAGGGTGGTCAGCCCCCGGCCGCCGTGCTCCACCGGCCAGGCCACCCCCAGCAGCCCGCGGCGGTGCAGCGTCCGGCGCCATCCGGTCACGAACTCGCGGACCGCCGCCGCGTCGCCCAGGGCGCCCGTCCCCGGCCAGTCCGGGGGCAGCTCCTCCGCCAGCACCGCCCGCACCTCGGCACGGAACTGCTCCACCTCCGCCGGATACCGCGTGTCCACCCTGACCTCCCCACACCCGCGACGGCTAGAATCAGATAAACAATATCCCTATCCTTGTGTGTCGAGCACAGGGTCCTGTCTCGACCACAGGGTCCTGTCTCGAGTACAGGGTCCCGNCTGAAGCACAGGGTCCCGTCGACGTCCGCCGACTCGCCGCCACACTCCGGTCGCCGGGCCCGGTCACCCGCTGGAGGTTCCGTGCAGTTCCGGTACAGTCCCGAGCACGAAGAGCTGCGCCGCGGCATCCGGCGCTACTTCGCCGAGGTNGCCGACGCCGATGCGGTGCGGCGCGACATGGCGACGCCGACCGGGTGGGACCCGGTGACCTGGCAGCGGCTGTGCGACGAGCTGGAGCTGCCGGCCCTCGCCGTGCCGGAGGAGTACGGCGGCGCCGGGTTCGGCCTGGTGGAGCTCGGCATCGCGCTGAGCGAGGCCGGCCGCAGCCTGCTGTGCGCGCCCCTGCTGTCGACCAGCATCGCCACCCAGGCGCTGCTGCACGCCGGCGACCCCGACGCCGCCGCCGCCCACCTGCCGGGCCTGGCCGCCGGCACCACCACCGGCACCCTCGCCGCCCGCGAACCCGGTCGGCCCTGGGACGCCACCCCCACGACCACGGCCGAGCGCGCCGGGGACGGCTGGGCGCTGAGCGGCGTCAAGGACTGGGTGCTCGACGGGCAGAGCGCCGGGCTGTTCGTCGTCACCGCCACGACCGCCGCCGGGACGTCGCTGTTCCTCGTCGACGCCGGCGCCGCAGGCCTGGCCGTCGAGGCGCTGCCCGTCGTCGACCCGACCCGGCAGGTCACCCGGGTCACCCTCACCGGCACGCCCGGTGTCCTGCTCGGCGCCGACGGCGCCGGTGCGCCGGGCCTGGCCCGCACCCTCGACGCGGCGGTCACCCTGCTCGCCGCCGAGCAGCTCGGCGTCGCCGAGGCGGCCCTGGCGTCGGCGGTGGACTACGCCAAGCAGCGCGAGCAGTTCGGCCGGCCGATCGGCTCCTTCCAGGCGATCAAGCACAAGCTGGCGACCGTGCTGCTGGAGGTGGAGGCGGCCACGTCGGCGGTGATGTACGCGGCGTGGACCGCCGACGAGTCCCCCGCCGAGCTGCCCGAGGTGGCCAGCATCGCCGGCCTGACCTGCTCGGAGGCGGCCCTGCTCGCCGCCGGCGAGAACGTCCAGGTGCACGGCGGCATCGGCTTCACCTGGGAGCACTCCGCCCACCTGTACCTCAAGCGGGCCACGACCGACCGGCTGCTGCTGCGCGACCCGCAGGAGCAGCTCGACCGCATCGCCGCGCTCGCCGGCATCACCGCCCACGCCCCCGCGCAGCCGGACGGGGCCGCGGCCGTCGACGTCCTCGCCGGCTCCACGGAGAGGTGAACCCGGCCGGCGGGCGCAGCGCGGCGGGCAGCCGGCGGGTGCCGGACGCCCGGCACCGGGCGGGCGGGTCAGCCGAACATGTCCAGGACGGTGGTGCCGTCGCCGCGCTCGAGGTAGTCCCGGCCGGCGACGAGGTGGCGGCGCCACAGCCGCTCGGCGCGCTCGGCGTCGCGGGCCTCGATGAGGTCCACGACCCGGGCGTGGGCGGCCCGGCTGCGCGCGACCGCCGTGTCCAGGTCGGGCGAGCCGGCGTCCGACTGCACCCGCGACCGGTCGGCGAGCTCGACGATGTGCTCGATCATGCCCATCAGGACCCGCAGCGTCTGGTTGCCGGTCAGCTCGATCAGCAGCGGGTGGAACCGCTCGAGGCGGCGCAGCGTGTCCAACGGCGACTCGGCGGGTTCGGCCGGCTCGTCGAGGGCGGCCCGCAGCCGGGTGATCTCCGTCGGCCCGCCGGCACGGGCGAGGTGGGCGACGGCCTGCGGCTCGGCGACCTCGCGGACCGCCAGCACGTCGGCGAGCGCGGTGCCCTGGTGCTGCAGGATCAGCCCGGCGTAGCGGGCGGCGACGTCGACGTTCGGCGGGCGCACCCGCACTCCGCCGCCCGGCCCCATCCGCACCGTGATCAGCGATTCGCTCTCCAGCACCCGGAAGGCCTCGCGCAGCGTCGGGCGCGACACGTGGAACTGGGCCATGAGCGCGCTTTCGGGGGGCAGCGCCTCGCCGGCGGCGAGCTCCCCGCGGACGATCTGCCGACGCAGGTGCCCGGCGACGAGCTCGGCCGACTTCGGCAGGCGCACGCGCCGGTCCGCCCCCGGGCGCTCCTCGGGGGCCGCTCCGACGGGCCCGGCAACAGTCATGTCCGCAGTTTCCTCACAATGACATTCACGTCGACGACAGTCACGTCGACGACATTCACGTCGACGACAGTCACGTCGACACCGACGACGACACTCACGACGACACGTGCGTCGCCGGCTGTACCGGCCCGGCCGACCACGAGTTCCTTCATACCCCATCCGGCGCGCGCCGCAGATCACCGCGGCGCGCCGGCCGCCCAGGGTGACCATTCGCTTGACTGGCCGGAAGGTGGGCGCAAATGTGCCCCTGGGGCCCTCGCGCCCGGCCACGCCGACCGCCGCCTGGCTGCCTGCCCACCTGCCACGTGACCTCAACTGCCCTGACCTCAACTGCTGCCGTGACCTCACCCTGCTGCCGTGACCTCTACTGCTGCCGTGACCTCTACTGCTAGGAGTGCGCCCGTGTCCGAATCCCCCACCCGCGTCGCGATCGTCACCGGGGCGGCCCGCGGCATCGGCGCCGCGATCGCCCAGCGGCTGTCCCGCGACGGCCTGGCGGTCGCCGTGCTCGACCTGGAGGAGGCCGCCGCCAAGGGCACCGTCGAGGCGATCACCGCGGCCGGCGGTCGCGCCCTGGCGGTCGGCGCGGACGTCGCCGACCCCGAGCAGGTCACCGCGGCCGTCGCGGCCGTCACCGAGGGGCTCGGCGCGCCGACCGTGCTGATCAACAATGCCGGCATCACCCGGGACAACCTGCTGTTCAAGATGAGCGAGGCCGACTGGGACTCGGTGATCGGCGTGCACCTGCGCGGCGCGTTCCTGATGACCCGCGCGGTTCAGAAGCACATGGTCGACGCCGGCTGGGGCCGCATCGTCAACCTGTCGAGCACGTCGGNGCTGGGCAACCGCGGCCAGCTGAACTACTCCACCGCCAAGGCCGGCCTGCAGGGCTTCACGAAGACGGCGGCGATCGAGCTCGGCAAGTTCGGCGTCACCGCGAACTGCATCGCGCCGGGCTTCATCGCCAGCGACATGACCCGGNCCACCGCCGCCCGCATGGGCAAGACCTGGGAGGAGTACGTCGCCGCGTCGTCGGGGGTGATCCCGGTCGGCCGGGNCGGCGAGGTCGACGACATCGCGCACACCGTGTCGTTCTTCGTCAGCGAGGGCGCCGGCTTCGTCTCCGGCCAGATCATCTACGTCGCCGGCGGGCCGAAGGCTTGACCACCACGACTGGCCGGGCCGAGCCGCCCGGCGCCCGGGCCAGGGAGTACGCCGAGACGCGCTTTCGGGTGCTGCCCCCCGTGCACGGCGACGACGGTACCCGGGTACGGATGCGGATCGGGCCGTGGCTGGCCGGACCCGACGGCGTCCCGACGGTCGGCTCGCTCGGGGTCGTGGTCGACGACGCGATCGGCTCGGCGATCCTGCGGGCCCGCCTCGGCGACCGGCATTCGGTGACCTCCCAGCTCTCGCTGGAGGTCGTCGTCCCCCCGCCGTGGGCCGGCCCGGAGCTGACCGCGCACGCCACGCTGCTGGGCCGCGACGCCGTCGGCGGGCTCGCCGCCGCCACCGTGTACGACGGCGAGGGCCGGGTGGTGGCCGTGGCGACCGGCCGTTGCCGCTACGTGCCGGCGGACATCCTGCCGCCGGGCGGAATGCGCCCGCCCCTGCCGCCCGCGGACCACGAGTCCCTGTTCGACACCCTCGACCTGGCGCCGGCGTCGACGTCGGCGTCGGCGTCNGCGTCGGCCGGAGCGATCCCCGAGCAGACGTCACCGGCGGCCGGGGCGTTGTCGGCGGCCGGGGCGGCGGGGCCCGAGGCGGGCTGGCCGGCGCTCGTCCTGCCGAGCGGTCCCGGGATGCAGAACCCGCACAACACCGTGCACGGCGGTGTGCTGCTGTGCGGCTCCGATCTCGCGGTGGCGCTGGCGGACCCGGACGGGCCGCCACACACCACATCGGTCCGGATCAGCTTCCTGCGCCCCGGCGACGGCAACCATCCCGTCACCTTCACGACCCGCGCGGTCCACCGGGGCCGTTCCCTCGCGGTGTACGAGGTCAGCGCGGGCGGCCCGGCCGGCCGTCCGTACACGGTGGCGACGGTGATCCGCGAGCGCTGACNCCCCCTGACNCCCGCTGACCGCCGCTGACGCCCCGCACCAGGACGAGCGGCCGAGCGGGGGTCGTGGTCAGCGGTTGCCTACCATCCGTGACATCGCTACGTTCGGCGCATGCCGAGTGCCGCGGACCGGGCCGGAGTCCTGATCGTCGGCGCCGGCCCGACCGGCCTGCTGNTGGCCGCCGAGCTGGTCCGACGCGGGGTGCGCGCCCGGATCGTGGAGCGGGAGTCGGTCCGATCCCCCGCCAGCCGCGCCCTCGCCGTCAGCAGCCGCACGCTGATGCTGCTCGACGACCTCGACCTGGCCGCCGAGGCGGTGCGCCGCGGTCATCCGCTGCGCCAGGTCGAGGTGCACGACGTCAGCGGCCGACCCGACGCGGGCGGCGGGCGGCCCGGCGGGAGCGGACCCGGCGGGAGCGGACGGAGTGCGGGTCGGGGGGCGGGGCGGAGCGGGGGGACGGTCGTGCGGCTGCCCATCGGTCGGGTGCCGAGCCCCTTCCCGTTCACCCTGTCGCTGCCACAGCCGCAGACCGAGGACCTGCTGCGCGCACACGCCGCGCGGCTGGGGGTGCGGATCGACACCGGCGTCGAGTGCGCGGCGGTCCGGCAGGAGGGCGACCATGTCGTCGCGCAGCTGCGGCACGCCGACGGTTCGACGCGCACCGTCCACACCGACTGGCTGGTCGGCTGCGACGGCGCGCACAGTCAGGTCCGGCGCGCCGCCGNCATCGCCACGCACGGCTTCGACCTGCCCGAGACCTTCGCCCTCGGCGACGTCGTGACCGACTGGGCCCGCGAGCGCGCGCACGGACAGGTGACCTTCTCTCCCGCCGGGGTCGTCGCCGCCTTCCCGATGCCCGGCCCCCGGCACTGGCGCTTCATCGCCGACCTCCCCGACCTCCCCGGCATCGATGACCTCCCCGGCGCCCACTCCGACGACCACGCCGACCACTCCGACGATCACGCCGACCACTCCGACCACTCCGACGGCCAGGCCGACGACCGGGCCGACGACCGGGCCGACCACTCCGACGACCGGGCCGATCCCGACGTGGCGGCGGAGCTGCAACGGCTGCTCGACGCGCGGCTGACCGACCCGCCGCGGCTGACCGAGACGCTCTGGACCACCACGTTCCGCGTCCATCAGCGCCGGGCGGAGAGTTTTCGCCGCGGGCGGGTGATGCTCGCCGGTGACGCGGCGCACTCGCACAGTCCCGTGGGCGGGCAGGGCATGAACACCGGCCTGCAGGACGCCTACGCCCTGGGCTGGCGCCTCGCGCTGGTCGCCACCGGCCGGGCGGACGCGACCCTGCTCGACACCTACGCCGCCGAGCGCGAGCCGGTCGCCGACCGGCTGCTGGCCGGCACGGCCCGGGCGACCCGCGTGATCACCGCCCAGCACCCGGTCGCCCGGCGGGCGCGCGGCCTCGCCCTGCGACTCGTCGCCGCGAGCCCGCCGCTGGGCCGCCGCGCGGCCGCCGCACTCAGCCAGCTCGGGCTCGGCTACCCCCACGGTCCCCTCACCGACCTCGACCCGCACCGCATCGGACGCCGGCGCGGTGTGCCGGGCCCGGGCGCCCTCGCCCCGGACGTCGCGCTCGCCCCCGACGTCGCGCTCGCCGCCCCGGACGGCCCGACGCTGCGCCAGGCGACCCGGACCCCCTGGTTCTCGCTCCTGCTGTTCGCCGGCAGCGACGACGCCGCAGCCCGGCGGCTGCACGACGACGCCGCCCTGATCCACGCCCGCTTCGGCGACCTCGTCACCGCCCGGATCGTCGCGACTGCACCCACCGTCCGGGATACCCGCGACGATCCTTCCGGCGGTGAGCATTCCGGCGGCGATCACTCCGGCGGAGCGCATTCCGGCGGAGCGCGTTCCGGCGGAGCGCATTCCGGCGACGATGGCACCGTCCTCGACCCGGCCGGCCGGGCGCGGGCACGCTACGGCGCCGCGATCGGTGAGGCCGTCCTCGTCCGTCCCGACGGCTACCTCGCCTACCGGTCGACCACCGACCCCGTCGGCCGGCTGGAACGCTACCTGCGCACGCACGGCATCACCCCAGCGCCCGCGGGGGTCGCCGCGCCGGCCTCGACCACGGCCGCGGGCAGGACCTCCTGACCACCCCGAAACCGGCCGGCGACACGGAACCCGTCGCGCCGCGAAGGACTCGTGTTCTCAGCCCGCCCCCTGCTCAGCCGGGGTGGACANCTCCGACCGTGCCGCCGCAAGGGCAAGCGGATCCAGGTAGTCGCGATACAGGAAGATCTTTCCCCCGTCCTGATGCCCGTCGACGCCGCTCACGCAGACGAACATACGTTCGACATCGGGATCTCGTTGTCCTACCGTTGACCTATGAGTTTCGAGGACGGCGCGCGAGACGGGCCGGTGCCACCGGCGCGGCTGGCGGTGATCGCCGGGCAGGTCGAGGGGCTGCTGTCGGATGAGACCTGGCGGCTGTCGGACGGCGAGTTGGAGGCGTTGATCGAAGGGGTCTGCCGGCTGGTCGGGCGGGTCGCGGCGGCGCGTGGTCGGCTGCTGGTCGAGGCGCAGGATCGGGGTTTCGCGCTGCGTCAGGGAGCGGTGGACACTGCTGCCTGGTTGCGGGATCGGCTGGCGCTGGCGTCCCGGGAGGCGCGTAGGCAGATCACTCTCGCCCGTGATGTTCACGAGGTGTGCCGGGCCACCGGCGCGGCCCTGGCGGCCGGTGAGCTCACCGTCGAGCACGCCGTCGTGATCTGCGAGGCGATGNGGTCGCTGCCTGCCGGGGTGACACCCGAACAGCGCGGCGAAGCCGAACTGGCCCTGCTCGCCTTCGCCCACACGTTCGACCCCTACCAGCTGGTGAAACTCGCCGCCCGCCAACGCGAAGCACTGACCATGGTCGACACCTCCCCCGGCGGCGACGACCCCCACGCCGACAGCCAGACCGGCGAACACAACAACCCCGGCAGCGGCCGCACGGGCAATGCTGGCGCCGGCAATGCTGGCGGGGATGGTGACAGCGCGGACACGAACAACCGCGAGAGGCCAAGCCCCGATCCCGCCGACATCCGCCGCCTGACCCTCACCGACACCCCCGCCGGCACCACCCTGCTCAGCGGCGAGCTCGACGCCGAAGGCGCCGCGATGCTCCGCACCGCGTTGGACAGCCTCGCCGCACCCCACCCCGCCGTCGACGGCACCTCTGATTCCCGCAGCCCGGCCCGCCGCCGCGCCGACGCCCTCATCGACCTGATCAGCCGCGCCCTCGGCGCCGCCGCACTACCGGAATCCGGCGGAGTTCGACCCCACCTGACCGTCACGATCCCCTGGAAGACCCTGCTCGCCGCCGACACCATCCCCGCCACCACCAGCTGGGGGCTTCCCCTGCCCCGCGCTGCCCTGGCCCGACTGAGCTGCGACGCGGAAATCAGCCGCATCCTGCTCGACCCCGCCGGTGTCCCCCTCGACGTCGGACGATCAACCCGCACCGTTCCCGCGCACCTGCGCCGCGCCCTGGCCATCCGCGATCAGGGATGCGTGTTCCCGGGCTGCGATCGGCCACCGTCCTGGTGCGAAGCACACCACGCGATCCACTGGCGCGACGGCGGACCCACCGCTCTGCACAACCTGCTCCTGCTCTGCGCCNCCCACCACCGCCGGGTCCACCACGACGGCTGGGACATCATCTTCACCGACGACCACCGCCCCGCACTCATCCCACCCCACCGCATCGACCCACTACGCCGACCCCGCCGCAACCCCTACAGCCAACCCCCACCACACCTACGGAACACCGCCTGAGCGGCGCGAACCGGCCCGGCCCGACCGCCTGTCCGGCCCTCGTCACCCGACTCGGGAAGGCGCATGCGGACCGCAGGTTACCGCGCGGCCGTCCTCCTGGATCAGGTAAAGATGGCCGCCCGAGCTGCCCAGATGGACTCGTTGGCCAGCCGGAACGCTTCGGGATCGCGGCTACTTGGCCATTTTCGGTGCTCGCTGGTGCAAGGCCAGGTTGACCAGTCGAGTTACGAGTCAGGGCATTGCACGCAACGCTCGCCCCTACGGCCGATAGTGACACCATGACTTCGCTCATACGCAATATCGAGTTCGACTGCGCCGATGCCTACGCTCTCGGGTCCTTTTGGGCAGAGGTCCTGGGAGGGGTCCTGCACCAGGANGACCGGCCCGAGGTTCCGGAGGTACTCGTGAGCACCGGAGAGGGCAGCGGTCCAGNCCTTCTTTTCCTCCTCGTACCCGAGGGCAAGAAGGTCAAGAACCGGCTGCANCTGGATCTTCAGCCACAGGACCGATCTCGAGATGAAGAAGTCGAGCGGCTGTTGGNCCTGGGCGCGAAGGTTGTCGCGGACTTCCGCAAGCCGGACGGTACGGGCTGGGTCGTCATGATCGACATTGAAGGGAACGAATTCTGCGTGGAGCGCAGTCAGGCAGAGCGAATCGTGACCGGGGATATCTAGTGCCTCCGTCAGGCCGGGTTCGCCCGCTGGACGATCTGCCGCGGTTTCTGATCTTCGGTGTACTGGTTCCGCCAGGCGATCCTGCCCGCNCAAGGGCGTGTCAGCTGGGGCGGCGGCTCGGCGGACGGGGCGGATGGCGGCGGATGTTGCGGAAGGTGATCAGCGCGGTGGCGCACATCGTCTCTGCGGGTCGGCGGGGGCCGAGTGGATCGTCGGACCCGGATCGGCCCGTCCCTGAGTCGGCGTCGATGTCGAACCCTTCATCGCCCTCGGCACCGGAAAGGACGGTTGCGCCGTCAGTGGTCGGGACGCACCAGACGTCGGCGGCGGCGATGGTCGTCGTCAGGCCCGCGTGGACCACCCGGCCGTGGGCGAGGAAGGCCGCGCCGCTCGCCGGGGCGAGGATCTTCAGGGTGACGTCGACGGTCATGTTGACCCAGCCGGCCGGCAGCAGGGTTCCCGCGGCGCAACCGGCGGCGAGGTCCGCCAGCGAGGCGAGGACGCCAGCCTGCAGGTGGCCGTCATGCTGGGTGAGCTCATGGCGCCAGGGCTGGAGGAGTTCGACCTCGCCGGGTGTCACCCGCCCGACCCGGAAACCCAGCCGGGCTGCAGCGGGCATGCTGAGAACCGTCTCGGTCACGAACCGGACGTAGTCGGGGTTGGCCGGGCGCACCGCCACCGCGGGCGTCTCAGCCGGCCGGGGACGACGCCGGCGCGGCAGGGGGCGAAGCCGCCCNCGGTGCGAGGTCGCCAGCCAGGTAGCGGCGGCGGGCGGCGGCTCGCATGATCTTGCCGCTGCTGGTCTTGGGCAGTGTGCCCGGGCGGACGAGCACCAGGTCCGCCAGCGTGAGGTCGTGTTGGCGCACCACCGCGGCGCGGATCGACCCGGCGACGTCCGCGGGGTCGGCGTCCGTGCCGGGTTCGCCGCGCACCTCCTGGACGACGACGGGGCGTTCCCCGCCCGGGCCCGGGACCGCGAAGGCGGCGCACCCGCCGGGCCGCAGCGCGGGGTGCGCCGCCGCGGCGGTCTGTTCGAGGTCCTGCGGGTAGTGGTTGCGGCCGCGCAGGACCAGCATGTCCTTGTGCCGACCCACGACGTACAGCTCGCCGTCGACGATCAGGCCGAGGTCGCCGGTGCGCAGATAGGAGCGGCCGGGCGCGTCGGCGCAGCGGGCCTGAAAGGTGTCGGCGGTGGCCGCCGGGCGCTGCCAGTAGCCGGCCGCCACGTGGTCGCCGGCGACCCAGATCTCCCCGATCCGGTCGGGCGGAGCGCCGCGCCCGGTCTCCGGATCGACGATCCGCACCTCGGCTGCGACCCACGGCCCGAGCGCCATGGCGCCCTCGGCCTGCGCCGTGGCGCCCTCGAAGGCGGCGGGGGCAAGGCCGGAGCCGACGAGGGGCCGGCCGCGGCCGGGTGGGGTCGGGGTGTAACGGCCCGCGCCGAGCCCGTCGGCGTCCGCGTCGAGGGTGCGGGGGCCGCGGCCCTTGCGGCTGCCGGTGACCAGCAGCGTCGCCTCGGCCAGGCCGTAGCAGGGGTAGAGCGCGCGCGGGTCGAATCCGACCGGGGCGAAGGCGTCGGCGAAGCGGCGCAGCGTGTCGGCGCGGATCGGTTCGGCGCCGTTGAACGCGACCCGCCAGCAGCTCAGGTCCAGGTCGGGCACGCCGCCGCCGGCCGCCGCGGCCGCGCAGACGTCGAAGGCGAAGTTCGGACCGCCGCTGGTGTGGGCGCGGTAGCGGGAGATCGCCGCGAGCCACAGCAGTGGGCGGCGGATGAACGCCCCCGGGTCCAGCAGCACGCCGGTCGCGCCGAGGTACAGCGGTTGCAGCACGTTGCCGATGAGGCCCTGGTCGTGGAACAGCGGCGCCCAGCCGACGAACGTCGAGTGCCGGTCGTGGCCGAAGGCGAGCCGGATCATCTCCTGGTTCGCCGCCAGGTTGCGATGGGTGACCATCACGCCCTTCGGGTCGGCCGTGGACCCGGAGGTGTACTGAAGGAACGCGACCGTGTCCGGCTCGCCCGACCAGTCCGGCGCAGCGTCGGTCGGCTCCAGGGTCGGCTCGGGGGCGGTCTCGTCCACCGCGATCCACGCCAGCGGGCCGGTGACGGCCTCCAGCGGCACCCGGACCACGTCGATCATCGGGCCGGTGGACAGGACGGCGGTGGGCGCGCAGTCCCNCACGATCGCGCGGGTGGCGTCCTGGACCGCGCCGCGGCGCGGCGGGTTGACCGGCACGGCGATGACGCGGGCGTACAGGCAGCCGAAGTAGGCAACGATGAACTCCAGGCCCTGCGGGAAGACCAGCAGCGCCCGCTCCCCCGGCCCGCAGCGGCGGCCCAGCCGGTCGGCGATCGCCAGCGCCCGGGTGTACAGCTCCCGGTAGGTCAGCGCGGCCCGCTCGTCGCCGTGCTCGTCGAGCAGGATGAACGCCCGCCCGTCCGGGTCGCCGGCGGCGCGTCGGCGCAGCACGTCCGGCAGCAGGGCGCCCGCCACGTCGTGATCGGTTCGCGTCCCCGCCGCAGGCCCGCCCGTCACCAGGCCCCCGCCAGCGCGACGGGCAGGCTGGTCAGCCCGCGGACGATGAGGCTGTGCTCCTGGCGGGGAAGGTCCCGCCCGCCGGCGTCACCGTGCCGGTCGACCGCGGGCGCGAGGCGTTCGGCGCGGCCGGTGAGGCAGCCGAAGACGATCTCGGCCTGAGCCCTGGCGAGCATGCCGCCGAGGCAGCCGTGCATCCCGTGGCCGAAGGCGAGGTGGCCCCCCGCCGGGCGGGTGATGTCGAAGGTGTCCGGCCGGTCGAACACCGCCGGGTCCCGGTTGGCCGCGCCGAGGCAGAGCAGCACCTGCTCGCCGGCACGAATCCGGCTGCCGCCGAGCTCGACGTCGCGGGTGGCGAGGCGCTTGGTGAGCTGCAGGGGGCTGTCGTAGCGCAGCGCCTCCTCGACGGCGGCAGCGACCAGCTCCGGCCGCCGGTGCAGCAGCGCCGCGGTGTCGGGATGGTGCAGCAGCGCGAGCAGCCCGTTGCCGATGAGGGCCGTTGTCGTCTCGACGCCGGCAACGAAGCACATGATGCACAGGAAGCCGAGTTCGGTGTCGGTGAGCCGGTCCCCGCCGCCGGTGCGCGCGGCGAGCAGCCGGCTGACCAGGTCGTCGCCGGGCCGGGCGCGGCGGGCGGCGATGACGCCGGCCATGGCGTCGGCGAAGGTCGCGACGACCTCGCCGACGCGGTCGACCTCGCCGGGCGCCATCAGGCCGGGTTCGAGCAGGAACCGGACGTCGTGCGTCCACCGACCGACCTCGCCACGCACATCGTCCGGCAGCGCCATCCACTCGCTGAGGACGGCGATCGGCAGGGGCCCGGCGAGGTCGGTGACCGCGTCCAGACCGCCGCAGTCGGACAGCGCCCGGTCGAGCAGGCCGCGGGCGATCGCGGCGATCCGGGGCCGCAGCCGGGTGACCTCGGCGGTGGTGAACACCCGGTTGACCAGGGCGCGCAGCCGAGCGTGCTGCGGGTTGTCGGTGAAGACGAGCGAGGTGTGTGCCAGCTGGACCATCCGCTCGGCGTTGCCGGACCTGCCCGAGTTGCCGGCAGCGACGGAGCCGAGGGCGTCGCCGGCAGCGACGGAGCCGAGGGCGTCGCCGCCAGCGGCTCGGCTGACCAGCCGTGGGATCAGCCCGGCGCTGAAGGTGCGGTCGTGCAGCACGGCGCGGACGTCGGCGTGGCGGGTCAGCACCCACATGCCCATCGTCCGCAGGACCGGCGACGTCCGGCGCAGCTCCCGGTAGACCGGGTAGGGGTCGGCGCGGAACGCAGCGCTGAACGGGTTGAACCGCGCCGCGGCAGGTGCCGTAGGCGCCGCCGATGCCGTGGACGCGGTCGATGGCGTTGGCACGGTCGATGGCGTTCGCACGGCCGATGGCGTTGGCACGGCCNGTGCCGTGGACGCGGCCGGTGTCGTTGACGCGGCCGGGCGGTGCGTCATCGGGCCGGACCGCCGGGGCCGTCTACGTCGGTGCCGCGGTAGGGGACGAGCACCAGGCGCAGCAGGCAGATCCGGCGCATCCGGAAGCCGACCGCAGACAACCGCAGGTAACGCTCGTAGCGGGCGACGACCTCCGGCCCGACGAGCGCCACCGCCTCGTCGCGGCGGGCCCGCAGCCGGCGGGCCCATTCCTCGCAGGTGCGGGCGTAGTCGAACCGACCGTTGTGCAGCGCCCGGACCTCGAAGATCCCCTCGGCGGCGGCGGTGATCTCGGCGAGGGTGGGCAGGTCGGCGTCGGGGAAGATCTCCCGCTGGATGAACCCGTTGGCCTGCTCGCGGCGCATGCTCGCGTAGGCGATCGTCTGCAGGGACAGCACGCCGTCCGGCGTCAGCCAGCGGTGACAGCGGGTGAAGAACTCGCGGTAGATGCGGATCTTCTCGGCCGGCGGGTCCGCCGGCGTGGCGAAGTGCTCGAACGCGCCGATCGAGATGATGCCGTCGAAGCGGCCCTGCGGGGTGTAGTCCATCCAGTTCTCGAGGCGGACCTCGACGCCGGGAAGGGCCTGCGACCGGACATGGGCCGCCTGCCGCTCGCTGAGCGTGAGGCCGACCGACCGCGGCACCCCGTGCCGCACCGCCAGCCGGGCCAGCACCGACCCCCAGCCACAGCCGACGTCGAGGACCGCCCGGGCCCGGTCGGCCCCCACCGCGTCGAGGTGGAAGCGCAGCTTGCGTTCCTGGGCGACCGCCAGGGCGTCCCCGCCGCCGTCGAGGGTCTCCCCGCCGACCGGCTCCCACATCGCACAGGAGTAGGTCAGCGAGCTGTCCAGCCAAAGGCGGTAGAACTCGTCGCCGACGTCGTAATGATGGCGGACGGCCGCCGCCGCCCCCGCCGCCCGGTCAGCGTCGGCGGGCGCCGTCACCGCTGGGCCAGGTCCGGGCTGGCCACCGGCTCCCGGGCGCCCTGGTCGTACAGGTGGGCCGCGAGCGCGTTGAGCGTCGGGTTCTCGAACAGCGACTCGGGGGNTACGTCGACGCCGTAGTGGTCCTCGACCGCGATCAGCAGCGAGACCGCGACGGCCGAATCCACCCCGAGGCGGTCGAAGTCAGCGTCGAGGTCGATCTCGGACACCGGCTGCTCCAGGATGTCCGCGACATGATCCCGACACCACTGGGCGATGCCCTCCCGAGCGGCGGCGTCCACTGTCTCCTCCTCCGTACGTCAGGTCTGGCGTGTGTCAGATCCGGAGATCGGCGGTCAGCTCCGGGAATCCGCGGGCCAGGTCCGGGAATCCGCGGGCCAGGCCCCGGAGTCCGTAGGTCAGGTAGCGGGGTCGAGGCCGGCGGCCTCGCGGCGCCCCGTCCGCTGGGCCGCCCTGCGCTGCCCGGACGGCAACCGGATGTCCCGGGCGAGCCCGCCGGCCGCCAGGATCCGGATCAGCCAGTAGCCGGGGTCGAGCCGGTACCAGGTGAGCCCGAACGACGGCGAGTCGGGGAAGGCGTGATGGTTGTTGTGCCAGGATTCCCCGAAGGTCAGCAGGGCGAAGATCCCGCCGTTGCGGCTGTTCTCCCGGGACTCGTACGGCCGCGTACCGAACATGTGCAGGAACGAGTTGATCGCCCAGATCGTGTGTTCCAGCACGAACATGCGCACGAGGCCACCCCAGAGCAGGCCGCTGACGGCGCCTTCCCAGCTGCGGTGGGCCAGGCCGCCGACGAGGGCCGGCAGCAGCAGGCCCAGCACGACCCACAGGTGGTAGCGGCGGGCGACGCGCATCAGCGGCCGGTTGCGGATCAGGTCCGGGGCATAGTGCGCGACATTGGGATATTCGTGCCGGCGCATCCACAGGAAGTGCGAGTGCGCCAGTCCGCGCAGCCGCCCCCGTAGCCCGCCGCCGGCGAGGTTCGGCGAATGCGGATCGCCCTCGCGGTCGCTGCACTCGTGGTGCCGACGGTGCAGCGCGACCCAGGACACGACGCCACCCTGCCCGGCCATGGAGCCGCAGACCGCGAGAACCGCCGCCGCCGACGGCGCGGACTTGAAGGTGCGATGAGTGAACAACCGATGATATCCGACGCTGATGCCCAGTCCGGTCACCAGCCAGAAGGTGAACAGCAACGCGATTTCGGTGACGCCGAGCGGCTGCACCCACAGAAAGGCGACGGCGGCCGCGGTACCGGCGATCGGGAGCACGTCGAACATCAGGAAGTGACGGCGCTGGAGGCGGTGCAGAAAGGAATTGCTGACCGTCTTGCGGCGCGGCTCCGACGCCACGGCGCGGGCTCCGGCGGNGCGGGCTCCGGCGGCGCGGACAGCAGGATCGACACTCGCCATGCGCGGTCTCCCTCCTGGTCACGTCGCTGCTCGACGCATCCCGTCGGAGCATCGGGGCATTTGCTCCAGGACGGGCCCAACGCTAACCACGACGGCGCCGGATCCGCCGTGGCCATTGGAATATCGAATCGCCGGAGCCACTTTTCCCGTCGATGTTCCGTGGGGGTGTTCACCAACTCGACGGCTGGGCGACCCCGGCGGGCAAGGCCCGATCCTCCGCGCCGAAATCTGTGCTCGCTTCGCTGGGTGGGCGCCGCCAGGGGCGAGGGTCGCCATCCGGGCACGCTGGAGGATCCGTGGACCGCCGCCGGGTGCTTGCGGGAATCGTCGCCACACCTCTCGCCGCCGCTCCGCTCGTCGCCTCGGTGGCGGCGGCCGGGCCCGCGCTCGCCGCCGGTGCACCCCCCGCCGGTGCGCCCGCCGCCGGTGCCGAGCGCCGCCGTTCGACGCTGGTCATCGGGCACCGCGGCGCCTCCGGCTACCGCCCCGAGCACACGCTGGCCTCCTACGAGCTGGCCGCCCGCCTGGGCGCGGACTTCGTGGAGCCCGACCTGGTGCCCACGAAGGACGGCGTCCTCGTCTGCCGGCACGAACCGGAGATCGGCGGGACGACGAACGTCGCCGACCACCCCGAGTTCGCCGGCCGGAAGAAGACGGTGTCCCTCGACGGCGTCGCGACCACCGGCTGGTTCACCGAGGACTTCACCCTGGCCGAGCTCAAGACGCTGCGCGCCAAGGAGCGGCTGCCCGACGTGCGCCAGGAGAACACCCTCTACGACGGGCTGTTCGAGATCCCGACCTTCACCGAGGTCCTCGACCTGCGGGTCCGGCTGTCGAAGGAGCTCGGCCGGGAAATCGGCGTCTACCCGGAGACCAAGCACCCAACCTACTTCACCAAGGCCGGGCTGCCCCTGGAACAGCGCCTCGTCGACACGCTGAACCGCTACGGCCTGAACCGGCGGGATGCGGCGGTGTTCGTCCAGTCCTTCGAGACGGCGAACCTCGCCCAGCTGCGCACGCTGGGGCTGCGCACGCCGGTGGTGCAGCTGCTGTCGGCCGAGGGGGCGCCGTTCGACCTCGTCAACGCCGGGGACAAGCGGACCTACGCCGACCTCGTGACGCCGGCCGGCCTGCGGGGCATCGCCGCCTACGCCACCGGCATCGGCCCCGACAAGCTGCAGGTCATCCCCAAGGCCGCCGACGGAACGCTGGGGCGGCCGACCTCGCTGGTCGCCGACGCGCACGCCGCCGGGCTCGTCCTGCACCCGTACACGTTCCGGGCGGAGAACACGTTCCTGCCGGCGGACTACCGCCGCGGCACCTCGCCGAACGACTTCGGCCGGGCCATCGACGAGCAGGTCGCCTACCTCAGGGCCGGCGTCGACGGGCTGTTCACCGACCAGGCGGACATCGGCGTCCTCGCCCGGGCCGTCGCCGCCGGGCAGTCGATCGCCGCCGTCCAGCCGGCCCCGCACTCGGCGACCTGAGAGCTGCCGCGCCACGGCGCGGCGGCGGTGCGGTGCGGGGACAGGGCCGTCCCCGCACCGCACCGCACACCCGGTCAGTGGACCTGCCGACCCTGCTGACCTGCCGACCTGCCGACCTGCCGACCTGCGGGCGCGCGGCTACCTCGCCCCTTCCAGCCGCTCCAGCCAGCGGTGCAGGTCCCGGGCGGTCGACGCGGCGTGCTCGTTCATCATCGACTGGTGGTCGCCGGCCACGTCGAAGGAGTCGTGATCCATCGACCAGTCGGTCGTCCACGCCTGGCCGTGCCCGGTGATGTCCTCGGCGACGGTGCCCCGGGGCATCCGCTCGGCCGCGCGCAGGAGCATGACCGGGGCGGCGACGGCGCGCGGCCGCCAGTGCTCGAACAGGTCGAGGTAGGCACCCTGCGCGGTGATCTGCGCCTCGGTCATCAGGGCGAACGCCTGGTCGTTGACGGCGATGCCGCGCAGCTCCTCGTGGATGTCCTCCTCCGGGATGCGGTCGGTGGGCAGCCACGTGTCAAGCAGCGCCACCGCCGCGGGGTGCACCCCCCGGTCCTCCAGCGCGGAGGCGATGGCGTGCGCCAGCCAGCCGCCGGAGGAGTACCCGGCGAGGACGACGGGTGTGACGGGGAAGGCGCGCGCGACGGTGTCGGCGTGCATCTCGACGACGAGCTCCGCGTTCGCCGGCAGCAGCTCGCCGTCGCCGAATCCCGGGTGCGGCAGGGCGAAGACGTCGCGCAGACCGTGCAGGTGCAGGGCGATCCGGGCGAAGTTGTGGGGCCCGGACGGGGCCACCATCGACGGCAGGCACACCAGCGCGACGGGTGCCGGGCCGGTGGCCAGGCGCACCGGTCTGGCGGGCGGGCCGAACTCGGCGGCCGAGTCGAACACCGGGCGCAGCCGGGCGGCGGCGCGCAGCACGCCGACGCCGGCGGCGAACTTGCCCTGCGCGCAGGCCTGGCGGTACAGCCCACGCACCCCGACCTCGACCGCACCACCCGTCGNGCCCGTGCCCGCCGACGCGGCGACGCCGGAGGCGCCGGCCAGGCGCGCGGCGGCGGACATCGGACCAGCGGCGGACACCCGGGCGGCGGACACCCGGGCGGCGGACACCTGGGCGGCGGACACCTGGGCGGCGGACACCTGGGCGGCGGACACCTGGGCGGCGGACACCTGGGCGGCGGACACCTGGGCGGCGAGGGTGTCCAGGTGGGCGGCGAGTTCGGTGACCGTCGGATGCTCGAACACCACCTGGGTGGCGAGCGTCAGGCCGGTCGCCGTGGCCAGGCGGCGGCTGAGCTCGACGGAGGCGAGGGAGTCGAAGCCGAGTTCGAGGAAGCGGCGGGTCGGGTCGAGCTCGTCGGGGGTGTCGTGGCCGAGGATGGCCGCGGCCTCGGCATGGACCAGCTCCACCAGCACCTGGGCGCGCCGCGGCGGGCGCAGGTCGAGCACGGTCGGGGCGGCCTGCCCCGCCTGGGCCTGCCCCGCCTGGGCCGGTGTCGCCGACTGCCCGAGCCGTCCCGCGGGCAGCGCGGCGACGGGCAGCGCGGCGACGGGCAGGGCGGCGACGGGCAGGGCGGCGACGGGCAGCTCCTCGAAGAAGCGGCTGGGCCGGGCCGCGGTGATGGACGGCAGGAACGTCTCCCAGGCGACGTCGACGACGGTCAGCGCCGTTTCGCCCGCGGCGACGGCCTGGGTGAGCGCGGTGACGGCCGGTTCGGGGGCCAGCGGGCGCAGGCCGCGGCGGGTCAGGTAGTCGCGCAGCGCCGGCTCGGCGCCGAGACCGGCATCGGCCCAGGGGCCGAAGGCCACCGCGGTGGCCGGTCGGCCCTCGGCGCGACGGCGGGCGGCGAGGGCGTCGAGGTAGGCGTTGCCGGCACTGTAGGCGGCCTGGTTACCGCTGCCCCAGACCCCCGAGATCGACGAGAACAGCACGAACGCCGCCACCTTCGCCCCGTCCGGGCCGTCGAGCAGGCGGTCGAGCGTGCCGGCGCCGGCGACCTTGCCGGCGACCACGCCCGCGAACTCGGCCAGAGTGAGCTGGGCCAGCGGCGTGGTCGGGCCGGCGGTGCCCGCGGCGTGCACGACGGCGGTGACCGGTTCGCCGGCGTCGGCCAGCTCGCGCAGCAGCCCGGCGAGCCGGCCGGGGTCGGCCACGTCGCAGGCGTCGATCGTGGCGTGCGTGCCCAGCGCCGCCAGCTCGCCGAGCAGTTCCCGGGCGCCGGGGCTGTCGGGACCGCGCCGGCTGGCGAGGACGACACGGCGGGCCCCGTCGCGGGCCAGGCGGCGGGCGGTGTGCGCGCCGAGCGCGCCGGTGCCGCCGGTGATCAGTACGGTCCCGTCCGGCCGCCAGGTCGCCTCCCCCGGCGTCAGGGCCGCCGTCGAGGCGGGGTCCGATGCGGGGATGCGCAGCAGGCGGGGTACCCGCAGGCCCTGCGGGCGGGGGGCGAACTGGTCCTCGCCGCCGGGGGCGGTCAACGCGGTGCCGAACCACAGCAGGGTCTGGTCGTCGAGGCTGGTCGGCAGGTCGATGAGGCCGCCCCAGACCTGCGGCATCTCCAGCGCGAGGGTACGGCCCAGACCCCAGACCATCGCCTGCTCCGGCTGGGTGACGGGATCCTCGGCGCCCGTCGTGACCGCACCGCGGGTGACGGCCCACAGCGGCGCGCCGACCCCCAGGTCGCCCAGCGCCTGGACGCCGGTGACGGTGAGGGCGAGGCCGGTGGTGAGATGCGGGTGGTCCGGGTGGGGGGTGCCGTCGAGGGCGAGCAGGGACACGACGCCGCCGACTCGATCGATGCCGACTCGATCGATGCCGACTCGATCGATGCCGACTCGATCGATGCCGACACGGTCGACGCCGACACGGTCGGCCCTGGGCACGGCCCCTGCGGGCGCCGCCTCGCCGAATCCGGTGTCGCCGAACCCCGTGTCGCGGCGGATCGCCTCGGCCAGGCGCGCGGCAACCGCGGACCGGTCGGCCCGGGCGAGCGGGATCGGCAGCGGCGTGCCACCGAGACGCTCGATCATCCAGGTGACGCGGGCGAGCAGCGCGTCGTCCACCCCGTCCGGCGGGATGAGCACGGGCCACCGGCCGCTCAACGGTCCGGTGGTGGCGGCCTGCGCGGCGATGGCCGCGGTGAGGTCGGCGTCGGCCATCGGCTGCCAGACGGTGCGGTACCGCCAGGTGCCGGGATCACCGGCGGCCCCGGTTGCGGGCTGCGCCGGCTCGCCGAGTCCGGCGGCCCTGGGCCGGCCCGTCCACGCCAGGCGCAGCGTGTCGGCGGCCTGCGCGTCGGCGGCTTGCCGGGCGGCGGCGCCTTGCGGGGCAGCGGCGCCTTGCGGGGCGGGGGTCGGGGTGCCGTCGGCCTGACGGGGGGCGGGGATGGCGGCGCCGGTGCCCGCCAACCAGTAGCGCCGGCGTTGGAAGGGGTAGGTGGGCAGGTCGATCACGGTGCCGGCCCGGCCGATCACGGCCCGCCAGTCGACGTCGACGCCGTGCGTGTCAAGGCCGGCGAGGGCGGTGAGCAGCGTGTCGGCCTCCGGCCGCCCGGCGCGGGTCGTCGCGACCGCGATCGGCGCCGCGGCGTCCGCCGGCAGGCAGCCGGGCAGCAGCGCGGTGAGGACCGCGTCGGGGCCGAGCTCGACGAAGGCGCCGGCGCCCTCGGCGTGCAGGCGGCGGGCGGCGTCGAGGAAGCGCACCGCGCCACGCGCGTGACCGGCCCAGTAGTCGGGGGTGCACAGCTCGTCGCCGGCGGGCTCGCCGGTGCGGGTGGACACGATCGGAATCGCCGGTGCGTGGTGGGTGACCTGCCCGGCGATGACCCGGAACTCGTCGAGCATGCCCGCCATGTGCGGGGAGTGGAAGGCGTGGCTGACCGCGAGGCGCCTCGTCGCGTGGCCGCGGGCCGCCCAGGCCGCGGCGATCCGCTCGGCGGCGTCGGCGTCCCCGGCGATGACCGTCGCCTCGGGACCGTTGACGGCGGCGATCTCCACCCGCCCCTCCTGGCCGGCCAGCGACGCGGCGACCTCGCCGGCACCCGCCCGGATCGCGATCATCGCGCCGCCGGGACGGCAGGACTGCATGAGCCGGCCGCGGGCGGCGACCAGCGTCACCGCGTCGTCCAGGGACCACACGCCCGCGACGTGGGCGGCGGTCAGCTCGCCGATCGAGTGCCCGGCGAGCAGTGCCGGGGTCACCCCCCAGGAGGTGACCAGTCGGTACAGCGCCGTACCGAAGGCGAACAGCGCCGGCTGGGTGTACTCGGTGCGGTGGAGCAGGGCGGCGTCGGGCGTGCCGGGGGCGGCGAACATCACCTCCCGCAGCGGCCGGGCGAGGTGGTCGGCGAACCGGTCGCAGATCTCGTCGAGGTCGTCGGCGAACGCGGGGAAGGCGTCGTAGAGGTCGCGGCCCATGCCGTTGCGCTGGCTGCCCTGCCCGGTGAACAGCATGGCGGTGCGGCCCGGCGGGGTGGCGGGGCGCGTGCCGAGAACGAGCCCGGCCGCCGGTCGGCCCGCCGCGAGCGCGGACAGCGCACCGGCGAGACGTCGGCCGCCGTCGCCGCCTCGACGCGGGCCGGCCAGCGCCACCGCCCGGTGCTCGAAGCGGGACCGGCCGGCGAGGGTGTGGGCGACGTCGACGGGGTCGAGGCCCGGACGGCGGTCCAGGTACGCGGCAAGCCGCTCGGCCTGGGCGCGCAGCGCCGCCGGCGTCCGACCGGACAGCACGATCGGCACCGCCGCGCCGCTGACGGCGACCGGCGCCCCGGACGCCACCGGCACCGCGGCGGCGGGAGGGGTGGCGGTCGGAGTGGCAGGTGGAGTGGTGGGTTCGGTGGTGGGTGGGATGGCAGCGGCGGGCGGCGTGACGGGTGCGGGCGGGGTGGTGGGTGCGGGTGGGGTGGTGGTGCGGGGCCGGTCGGCGCAGCCGCTGCGCGGCGCGGGCGGGCGCGGCTCGGCCGGGGGCTCCTCGAGGATGACGTGGGCGTTGGTGCCGCTCACCCCGAACGCGGACACGCCGGCCCGGCGCGGGCGGCCCTCACGGCGCCGCCAGGCGACGTTCTCGGTGAGCAGCTCGACGTCGCCGGCCGACCAGTCGACGTGCGGCGAGGGCTCGCGGACGTGCAGGGTGCGCGGCAGCACCTCGTGCCGCAGCGCCTGGACCATCTTGATGATCCCGCAGACCCCGGCCGCGGCCTGGGCGTGGCCGATGTTGGACTTCAGCGAGCCCAGGTACAGCGGCCGGNCGGCCGGCCGGTCCTGACCGTAGGTCGCGAGGACGGCCTGGGCCTCGATCGGGTCGCCGAGCGTGGTGCCGGTGCCGTGCGCCTCCACCGCGTCGACGTCGGCGGTCCGCAGGCCGGCGTTGGCCAGCGCCTGGCGGATGAGCCGCTGCTGGGACAGGCCGTTGGGGGCGGTCAGCCCGTTGCTGGCGCCGTCCTGGTTGATCGCCGTGGCGCGCAGCACCGCGTGGACCCGGTGGCCGCGGCGGCGGGCGTCGGAGAGCCGTTCCAGCAGCAGCACGCCCGCGCCGTCGGCCCAGCCGGTGCCGTCGGCGTCGGCGGAGAACGCCTTGCACCGTCCGTCGGGCGCCAGCCCCCGCTTGCGGCTGAACTCCACCAGGATCCCCGGCGTCGACATGACGGTCACCCCGCCGACAAGCGCCAGGTCACACTCCCCCGCGCGCAGCGACTGGCTGGCGAGATGCGTCGCGACCAGCGAGGCGGAGCACTGGGTGTCCACGCTCAGCGCCGGTCCCTCCAGCCCGAAGGTGTAGGNGACCCGGCCGGCGATCACCCCGGAGGCGTTGCCGGTGAGCAACTGGCCCTGCGCGTCCTGCGGCGCGGTGTGCCAGGCCGGCCCGTAGTCCTGCAGCGAGACGCCGGTGAACACGCCGGTGCGGCTGCCGCGCAGGGACCGAGGGTCGATGCCGGCCCGCTCCACCGCCTCCCAGGAGACCTCCAGCATCAACCGCTGCTGCGGGTCGAGGGCGTTGGCCTCCCGCGGGCCGATGCCGAAGAACGCCGGATCGAACTGGTCGATGCCGGTGAGGAACCCACCGTGGCGGGTGTAGGCGGTGCCGGGATGGTCGGGGTTCGGGTCGTAGAGCCCGGCCAGGTCCCAGCCCCGGTCGTCGGGCAGTCCGGCGACCGCGTCTCGCCCGGCGTGCACCAGTTCCCACAGCGCCTCCGGCGAGTCGACGCCGCCGGCCAGCCGGCAACCCATGCCGACGATGACGATCGGGTCGTCCGCCGGCCGCTGCCCGTCGCCGGCCGCGGCCCCACCCGCCAGCGGTCCCGCCGCGGGGCCCGCCGCGGTCGGCCTCACGGCGGTGATCTCGTCACCGATCCCGAGCAGTTCGCGGCGCAGATGGTCCGCCAGGGCCCGCGGCGTCGGCCGGTCGAAGAACAGGGTGGCGGACAGGCGCAGACCCGTCTGCTCGGCCAGCGCCGCCCGCAGCCGCTCGGCGATGTGGCGGTAGATCCCCAGAGCGCGCCACGGCGCCTCCGCATCGACGATGCCGGCGCCCGGGCCGGCCACCGCGGCCACCTGGGCCGCGACCAGGTCGAGCAGCAGCTCATGCTGGGCGTCCGCCGACCGGCCGGCCAGCCGGGCCCGCCACGCCTCGGCCGACTCGCCCGCCGCGCGCGGGGATCGTCCGAGGGTCTGGCGCAAATCGCGCATGCGAACTCCCACCTTGCTCAGGAACAGGGCAACGCTCAGGAACAGGGCATCGATCTGTCGGCGACGGTTGCCTGCGCCCGCACGCGGCCAGCGGACGACCGGCGCGCGGGCGCGACGGGCACGGACGGGTCCGTGCCCGCGCTGAGGCGACGCGCCAGCCGCCGGTGTGCAGCACAGAGATGGAGACTGCGTCCCGGTGGACCGGGGCCAATCCGGTGCGTCCGCGTGGCCACGCGGACGCCGACGCGGGCGGCCGGCGGGCGGCCGGACCGGGCTGGGCGGCCGCAGGTGGAGTGCGACGGCTCGTTGTCCCGGTCGGACGACTCAGGTGCCGGCGCCCGAGAGTTGATCACCTTGGACGCATGGTGGAATCGTNCCCGACGCGGTCGAATTACGACAAATGACCCTGGCGCGATCGGGCCATGCCAGTCCGAGCCGGGCCACCATCCGCGCAGGTGACGGCCGCTGGCCGGGCACGGGGTGTCTGCATGCTCACGCCTGGTCGCCCCGGCGGTGGGGGCGCCCCCGCCGCCGGGCAGAACGGGTCCGGCCCGACGTCCGCGCAGCGTCCCCCGCCGGGACGGCGACAGTTGCGAGAACCACGCCCGAAGGAACCCTCGGCGAGGGCGCCGCCATCGGCCCGATCTGGCGCCCCCTCGGTCACCCTCGAGTCAGGACATCACCCAAGGAGGAACGAGACCGATGAGCACCGTCACCCATCTCAACCCGCCGGAGCTGCACTCCTCGCCCGCCTACTCGCAGGCGACGGTGGCCGAGGCCGGCCGGACCCTCTACATCGGCGGCCAGAACGGGACCGACCGCGACGGCGTCATCACCGGCGGGATCGCCGAGCAAACCGCTCAGGCGCTGCGCAACGTCCTCACGCTGCTCGCCGCCGCCGGCGCGGGGCCCGAGCACGTCGCCCGGTTGAACGTCTATCTAGCCGCGCACGTCGATCCCGCCGAGGCGTACGCGGCGACCGGCCCGGTGTGGGGACCCCATCCCACCGCCGTCACGGTCCTGCGGGTTGCCGGCCTCGGCCGCCCGGAGGCCCTCGTCGAGATCGAGGCCACCGCCGCCCTCGGCTGACCGCGCCGGCGACTCGACACCGCGCCTGTCGCGCCGGCCGTCCGGCCGGCGCGGAGCTGGGCGCAGCTCCCGCACGCGGGTGGGCGGGCGGTCCGGGCTCGGCGGGCGGTCCACCTCGGGGACAGGTGTGCCGGCGGGGACTCTCAGCCGGTGGTCGGGTTCCTGGACGAGCTGCGCGGCGCTGGCCGGGTCGATGGGGGCCGAGCTCATGGCGGACGCTTCCTTCTGATCGGTGTTCGCATCAGTGCCCGACGGTGATGACGATCTTGCCGATCTGGTTGTTGGTCTCCATGCGACGGTGTGCCGCGGCGACGTCGCTGAGGTCGAACGTCCGGTCGATCNCCGGTGCCAGGACTCCGCGGCGCACGCCGTTGCCGATGAACGCCTCGGCGCGCCGGAGGCGCCCCGGGTCGGCGAACAGGTGGAAGACGGCGTAGCCGTACACGTTGACCGGCCACCACATCGGGAGGGGAGCAGGCCGCGGGTCGAGGGAGCCGTAGACGATCAGCATGCCGTCGGCGGCCACGGCTCGCGCGAGCGTGGGTAGGTCGGGGCCGGCGACGCTGTCGAAGACGAGGCGAGCACCGTGGCCGCCGGTGAGCGCGTNCACCTGCTCGACCACCGCGCCGTCGTCGCTGGCGATGACGTGCGCGGCGCCGATCTCCCNCAGCCGCTCGGCTTTGGCGCCNGTCCTGGTGACGGCGACGGGCGTGGCCCCGAGACAGTTCGCGAGCTGGATCGCGGCCAGCCCGACCGCGCTGGACGCGGCCGTGATCACCACCGTGTCGCCGGGCTGCATCCGTCCGACCTCGACCAGCGCACCGTAGGCCGTGAAGGCGGCCACCCACACGGCGGCGCCGGTCACGGCATCCATGTGGTCGGGGCGTCGGATGAGCCGTGCCGCCGGCACGTTGACCCGGTCGGCGTAGACGCCGTCGGTCGACATGCCGCCGTCGGTCGGCCTGGCCACCAGGCTGACCGCGTCACCGACGGCGAAGCCGTCCACTCCGGCGCCGACCGCCTCGACCACACCCGCCGCCTCGGTGCCGAGCCGTGAGCGCGGCAGGACCGCGTCGTAGTAGTACCCGCCGGCGCGCAGGAGCACATCGCCCCGGTTGACGCCGATGGCCTCGACGCGGACCCGCACCTCGGCCGGTCCGGGCTCGGGCAGCTCGACGTCGTCGAGGTAGAGCACGTCGGGAGCGCCCAGCGTGTCGAACAGGACTGCCCTGGCGCTCGACGGACCGGTCGAGACCACCGAAAGCGAGGGCCGTTCGATTTCCGTGCGGTGCTCGGTTTTCATGAGCCGCACTTTATTCGCGCGCTGTACGATGTCAAGGGTGGGTGAGCAGACGTTGGGTCGACGCGCGCGGCTGCGTGCGCAGACGACCGCGGAGATCCAGGCGGTGGCGCTGGCGCACATGGCCGAGGGCGGACCCGACGCCATCTCGCTGCGCGCCATCGCGCGCGCGATGGGCATGAGCGGCAGTGCCATCTATGGCTACTTCGCCACCCGCGACGCGCTCATCACCACGCTGATCGCCGACACGTACGTCTCGGTCATCGACGAGCTGGAGGCGGCCCGCGACGCCGTCCCGCCCGACGATCTCGGCGGCCGGATCGTGGCCTGGGGCGAGGCGTTCCGTCGATGGTCGCTGGCCAACCAGCAGGGCTTCCGGCTGATCTACGGCGACGCCGTGCCCGGCTACCAGGCGCCGGCGGACGGGCCCGTCCCCGCGGCCGCCAAGCGCGCCTGCCTGGGCATCACGGGCCTCGTCGCCGCTGCCTGGCCGCGCATCCGAACCGACCAGCTCGGCAGTGGCTACCAGTGGTCCGACTTCGCGCCGGCGATGGTGTCCGCCGTGCGCGACGCCTACCCCGACCTACCGCCGGCCGGGCTCGCCCTCACCGCCCGGGTCTGGGGCCGGATGCACGGCCCCGTCGCCCTCGAGATCTACGGCCACCTCCGCTCGGTGACCGGCGACCCCACGACGCTGTACCGCGACGAGCTGGTCGGCCTCGTGCGATCGCTGAACCTCGAGATCGCCTGACGGCCCTGTCGACGTCTGTCGGCAGCCGCCTGCCCGGCCAAGAGCCTGCTCGTCCGGCGACGACTACCCCCGGCGCGCCGCAGGAGGGTGCGCCCCAGTCGCCGGGGCCGGGCCAGCCACCTACCCAGAAAGGGCGTCAGCCGCGGCCGGGGTGGCGGTGGGGTCGGTCGTCGGCTCGGACTCCCACAGGGTGTCGGGGTAGGTGCGGCGCAGCTCGGGGGCGATGTCGGCGGCAAACCATTCGAGCTGCTCACGCTGCCAGGCGACCGGCAGGGAGTCGACGCCGATGCCGGTGAGCTGCTGGCCGTAGAGCTCGGTGAACCGGTGGATCTTGTCGAGGACCTGCTGCGGGCTGCCGACGAGGGCGGAGCCCTGCTCGATGAACTCCTCCAGCTCCCAGAACGGCGAGTTGTTGTGCTTGGCGGCGGGGGTGGCGCGCTGGGCGTTCCAGAACGGCCGGTACGCCTCCAGGGCCTCCTGCGAGGTCTTACGGATCAGCAGGGCCGGGAAACCGCTGCCGACCAGGGGCTCGCCCGGATGGCCGTGCTCGGCCCAGCGCTGGCGGTAGTGGTCGATGAGGTCCTGGTACTGGGCCACCCTGAAGAACCCGTTGGCCGAGTACAGCGGGTCGCCGTGCTTCGCGGCCAGCTCCGTCGTCTGCCGGCTTGTCGCGCTGCCGTGCCAGACCCGGATCGTCGACTGGTAGGGGCGCGGCTGCGTCGTCAGGTCGACCAGGGGCTCCCGGTAACGCCCGGACCAGGTCACGCTCTCCTGCGACCACAGCAGGCGCAGCAGCTCGTACTTCTCGGCGAGCACGTCCCACTGCTCGGCCGGGTCGAGCCCGAAGGTCGCGTAGTGCGGCGCGTGGTTGCCCTTCGCGATGACGAGGTCGAGCCGGCCGCCGCTGATGTGGTTGAGCAGCGCGTACTCCTCGGCCACCTTCACGGGGTCGTGGATGCTCAGCACGGTGACCCCGGTGAGCAGGCGGACCCGGCGGGTGCGGGCGGCGACCGCGGTCAGCAGCACCGCCGGCGACGAGCACAGGAACGGGGCGCCGTGCCGCTCGCCGATCTGGTAGGCGTCGTAGCCGAGCTGCTCGACCAGCGCCGCCTGGTCCAGGACGCTGGCGAGCTAGTCGTGCTGGCTCATCGTCACGCCCGTGTGCGGGTCCGGAGCATTGACGATCAGCGAAAGCACGACGAACTTCACGGTCGTCAGCATACCGATCGGTCAGGTGGGTTTCCGCCCGAACACCACATCCACCCAGCCAGGACCGCCGCCGGGGACAGGACCCGCCACCAGGACCAGACGCGGCCGGTGGGCCCACGGGGCAACCGGGGACCACAGGACGCACGCATGGACCGCGGCCGACGGCACGCTAGAGTAACCGCATGCCCGCGCGCCGGAGTCTCTGGTGGGCCGCCACATCGGCGGTCCGCACCCAGCGCGCGTAGTCCACGCACGCGGCCGCCCACCCCGGCGGCCGCCATCGTCACCTCGACACGGCGAGGGACGGCCGTCGCCCACGGCGCCCGCCCGACCCCACGAGGCCATGATCATGGATCTGCTCCGTTCCCTGCTCGCCACCGCCGGCGCCGGCGGCGAACCTGGTCCGTTCGCGCTGCTGCGCCGCGAGGGCGCCGACCATCTCGACGTACTGCGCGGCGAACTCGACGTCGTCGACCGGCTCGCCGACCTCCCCCTGCCCGCCGCCGGTCCCGCCGGGCCGCGCACGCTCGCCCTCGTGCCCCACCGCCAGCTCACCGAACGCGGCCTGACCTGCGTCGACGACGCGATGCCGCTGGAGTGCCTGCGCGTCGACGAACACGTTCGGATCCCGCTCGCGACGGCCCTCGCCGCGCTGCCCGACCGTGCGATCACCGCCACCGGCGGGCACTTCGACCTCAGCGACGAGCAGTACGCCGAGACGGTCTCCACGGTGCTGCGGGAGGAGATCGGCCGCGGCGAGGGCGCGAACTTCGTCATCCACCGCGTCTACTCCGCCGACCTCGACNCCCCGCCGCTGGCCGCCGGGCTCGCCGCGCTGCGCCGCCTGCTACTCGGTGAGCGCGGCGCCTACTGGACGTTCCTCGTCCACACCGGGACCCGGACGCTGGTGGGGGCCACGCCGGAGCGGCACGTCAGCGTCGAGGCCGGGCTCGTGATGATGAACCCGATCAGCGGCACCCACCGGCTGCCCGCCACCGGCCCGGACCCCGCGGCGCTGCTGCGGTTTCTCGCCGATCCCAAGGAGATCGACGAGCTGTACATGGTGCTCGACGAGGAGCTGAAGATGATGGCCCGGGTCGCCGAGCGCGGCGGCGAGGTCATCGGTCCGCAGCTCAAGCAGATGGCCCACCTCGTGCACACCGAGTACCTGCTCGCCGGCCGCGGTGACGCCGATGTGCGCGACGTGCTGCGCGAGACGATGTTCGCCCCGACCGTCACCGGCAGCCCGCTGGACAACGCCCTGCGGGTCATCGCCCGCCACGAACGCCGGGGACGGCGCTACTACGGCGGGGTGTGCGCCCTGCTCGGCCGCGACGAGGCCGGCCGCCAGACGCTCGACGCCCCGATCCTCATCCGCACGGCGGAGATCACCCCCGACGGGCGGCTGCGGGTGCCCGTCGGGGCGACGCTGGTCCGCCATTCCACCGCCGCGGGCGAGGTCGCCGAGACCTACACCAAGGCCGCCGGCATCCTCGCCGCCCTCGGCCTGCGCCCACCCGCCGGCCCCCTCCCCACCAGCCCCACCAGCCTCCTCCCCACCAGCCTCCCACCCACCGTCCGCGACGCCACCGACTCGCGGCGGGACCTCGGCCAGCCCTCGCCGGACGGTCCGCGCGTGCCGCTTGCGGCGGATCCACGCATAGCGGGGGCGCTCGCCGCCCGCAACACCCACCTCGCCCCCTTCTGGCTGCGGCGGGGCGAGCCGGGGACGGCCGCGGTGCCCGCGCTGACCGGCCGCAGCGCCCTCATCGTCGACGCCGAGGACAGCTTCGCCGGCATGCTCGCCCACCTGCTGCGGGAGCTCGGCCTCGCGGTCACCCTCCGGCCGTGGGACCAGGCGGCCGGACAGCCTGTCCAGGGCACGGACGGTGGCGGCCGGGGACCGGATGGCGGCGGCCCTGGGGCGCAGGCGGTCGGCCCTGGTGCGGCTGGCGGCGATCCCGGAGCGGATGGCGGCGATCTCGGAGCGGATGGCGGCGATCCCGGTGCGGCTGACGGCGACCATGGTGGNGCGGGGTTCGACCTGGTGGTGGCCGGGCCCGGGCCCGGCGACCCCGACGACGTCTCCGACGTGAAGATGGCGACCATGCGCCGGGTGATCGCGGATCGGCTGGCGGCGCGGCGGCCGCTGCTCGGCGTCTGCCTCGGCCACCAGCTGCTCGCCGGGCTGCTGGGGCTGCGGCTNCACCGTCGCGACGCCCCCTACCAGGGGCTCGCGCGCACCATCGACCTGTTCGGCCGGCCCTGTCGCGTCGGGTTCTACTCCACCTTCACCGCGATGGCCGACAGCGACGAGCTCGCCACCGCGTACGGTCCGGTCCGGTTGGCACTCGACCGCACCGACGGGTCGGTGCACGCACTGCGCGGGGCGGCGTTCACCGGGGTGCAGTTCCATCCCGAGTCGGTGCTCAGCGAGGACGGCCTGCCGGTCCTGCGTGACCTGCTGGCCGAGCTGCTGACATCCTCGGGCACGCCGGCTCCCCGGGCCGCCGCGGCGAGCCCCGGCACGCCATCGGCCCTCGGCCGCGGAACCGGGACGGGCCTCGAGAAGTAGTACGGAGTAGTCCGGATCGGCCCGGCGGGCGGGTAGGCCTGCGGTGCGGGGGCGCTGCGGAGCGGGGGCGCTGCGGAGCGCGGTTCCGTTACGACCCCCGTGACCGTCACCGGTGCGGTCCGCACCGGGGGGCCGGGGCGAGGGAGGATCCGGGGGCATGGTCACCATCAGGGCAGCGCACCCGTCCGACGCGGCGGGCATCCGGGCGGTCTACGCGCCCTACGTCGCCGGATCGCCGTCGACCTTCGAGGAGGAGCTCCCGACGCCGGCGGACTTCCAGGCGCGCATGCTCGCCTCGCCCCGCCGGCCGTGGCTGGTCGCCGAGGCCGGCGGGGAGATCGTCGGCTACGCCTACGCCAGCGCGCACCGTACGCGGGCGTCCTACCGCTGGTCGGTGGACACGTCGGTCTACCTGGCGGCCGGGCACCACCGGCGCGGGCTCGGCCGCCGCCTCTACGACGAGCTGATCGCGCAGGTCCGGACGCTGGGCTACCTCAACCTGTACGCGTGCATCACCCTGCCGAACGCGGCGAGCGTCGCGCTGCACACCTCGGTAGGTTTCCGGCCGATCGGGGTGTTCACCGACGTGGGGTACAAGCTCGGCGCCTGGCACGACGTCGGCTGGTTCGGGCTGACCCTGGTCGACGAGCACCCCGCCGAACCCGCCGAGCCGCGCCCCTGGCTGCCCGAGGGCATGCCCGCCGCCCCGTGACGGCAGAGCCGGCGCAACACCTGTGGGTGGGCAGAGCGGGGTTGGGCACGATCGGTGGGGCACGGGTCGGCGGGTCTGCCGGTCGGCCGGGCTGGCCGGCGGGTTGGGCGGATCGGCGGGTTGGGCGGATCGGCGGGTTGGGCGGACCGGCGGGTTGGGCGGATCGGCGGGTTGGTGGGTCGGCCGGGTCGGCGTAGCGGCAGGGCGCAGGGTCGGACGGTGCGAGTGGCGCGGAGGGCGGGAGGGTCGTGCGGGCGGTGGGAATAGTGCTGCATCCGCGGCGGGACTCGGCCGAGGCCGTCGGGGCGGTCCTGGACTGGGCCGCCGAGCGGGACGTGGCCGTGCTCGGCATCGGCGACGAGATCGAGCGGCTTCGGTGCGCCGCGGTGGCGGTGCCCGCCGAGGAGCTGGCGGAGCGCAGCGACCTGCTGGTCAGCCTCGGCGGGGACGGGACGATGCTGCGCGCGATGCGGCTGGCCGACAGGCGCACGGCCCCCGTGCTCGGGGTGAACCTCGGCCGGCTCGGCTTCCTCACGGAGGTCGACGTGCCGGACCTGGCGGCGGCGCTGACGGCGATCGACCGTGACGAGTACGCGGTGGAGCCGCGCCTCGCCGTCGACGCGCGGATCGGCGCGACGACCGTGAGCGCCTTCAACGACGTCGCCGTCGTCCGGGTACCGGGGCACGGCGGCAGCGCGGCGGTGGCGCTGCGGGTCGACGGCCGGCCCTTCGTCCGCTACGCCGCCGACGCCGTCGTCGTCTCCACCCCGGCGGGCTCGACGGCGTACAGCTTCTCGGCCGGCGGGCCGATCGTCAGCCCGTCCGTGGAGGCGCTGCTGGTCACCCCGGCCGCGCCGCACTCGGCGTTCAACCGGGGGGTGGTGCTGTCCGTGCGCGACGCCCTCGCCCTCGACGTGCTGCCCGGCAGTGCGCGCCTCGCCGTCGAGGTCGACGGCCGGGTGCACGACTATCTGGAGGCCGGCGCGACGGTCGAGCTGCACCCTCGGCCCGGCGCGGCGGGGGTCGTCCGCCTCGGCCGGACGACCTTCTACGAGCGGGCCGCCCGCAAGCTGCGCCTCGCCGGCTCCGCCGAGGTCGACGGCCCCCGGCCCGACCCGACCTGAGCCGCCGGCCCCGTCGGGTCCGGTCAGCGAGCGGATCGGGTCAGCGAGCGGATCGGGTCAGCGAGCGGATCGGGTCAGCGGCCGGCGGTCCAGCGGCGGTCGGACTCGTCCCAGGCCTCGTTGCGGTCGTCCAACCGCTCCCGCCAGTGCGCCGCCTGCTCGGCGCTGTCGTAGGGACCGAGGCGGCGGTGTCCCGGCGAGTCCGGCGGGTTCTCCGCCCGCCCGTGATCGAGGCACCACCACCAGCCGGTCGGATTCCACGCCGAGCTGTCCGCCGCCCGGCCACGGCCCCGCCCGGACACCCGCTGCAACCACCTGAACATGTCTCGATCAGTACCCCGGATCGCCCGCCTCCACCCGAAGGCAACCGGTCGAGCGTGGGAACCCGCAGGCCTACGATTCGACCTGTTTATGGTCTGGCCCTTGTCGGCAGCCCTGCGCGCCCCGGGAGTCGCCTCATGCCCGTCGATGGAGTACCAACCGCCCCGATCCGCTCCCCCGCGGGGCTCGCCGCGCTGCTCGGCGTGCGGATCCCGATCGTCCAGGCGCCGATGACCTACATCGCCGGGGCTCAGCTCGCCGCGGCCGTGTCGAACGCCGGCGCGCTCGGCGTCATCGAGACGACCTCGCCGCAGGGCCGCGAGGACCTCAAGCGGGTCCGCGACCTCACCGACGCGCCGGTCGCGGCGAACATCGCGCTGGCCGCGCGCAACGAACCCGCCACCGTCGACGTGCTCGCCGACGCCGGCATCCGCACCGTGATCACCTCCGCCGGCGACCCCAGGGTGATGACCGGGCGGCTCCAGGACGCCGGGATGACCGTGTTCCACGTCGTCGGCAGCCTGCGCAACGCGCTCAAAGCCGCCGACGCGGGCGTCGACGGGGTGATCGTCGAGGGCGTCGAGGGCGGCGGGTTCAAGAACCCGCAGGCCGCGTCGACCCTCGTCCTGCTGCCCCTGGTCGCCTCCCGCCTGGACCTGCCGATCATCGCCGCCGGGGGGATCTGCGACGGGCCGTCGATGGCCGCGGCGCTCGTCCTGGGAGCCCAGGGCGTGCAGATGGGCACGCGGATGCTGACGTCCGCGGAGTCGCCGATCCACGACAACCTCAAGAACGCTGTCGTCGGCGCGGACGAGACCGCCACCGTGATGCTGTCGGTGCGGGGACTGCCGACCATGCGGGTCCTACGCACCCCCACCGCCGAGCGGGCCCTGGCCGCCGGCCGCGCCGACGTGGGCCTCGACGGCATCCCGACGCTGTACTTCGCCGGCGACCTGGCGGCCAGCATGGCGAACACGGGCCAGGTGGCCGGCCGGATCGGACGGGTCGAGGCGGTCGCCGACATCATCGGCCAGACGTGGGCGGGCGCCCGCGCCGCGCTCGACGACGCCCGCGCCCGCCTAGACGTCTGAACTTCTGCGCCCCTGAACTTCTGTGCCCCTGAACTCCTGCGCCCCTGAGCTCCGAACCTCTGGGCTCAGAGTTCGGCGGCCGCCGGGATGAGGCGCTCGCCGAGNAGCTCCAGCGGACGCAGCGTGTCCACGCCCGGCACCGACCCGTGGTAGTGGGTGACGCCGAGCCCGGCCAGCCGCTGGATCTCGGCGAGCAGGGCGTCGATCTTCTCGCCGCCGGGCCCGGGGTCGAGCGGGCCGATCACCGTCTTCTCGATCTCGTCGTAGTCCCGCCCGACGTCCTGGCAGTGCGCGCGCAGCACGTCGAGCTTGTGCTCGACGTCGGGACCGGCGAACAGGTTGCAGGCCTGCGCGTAGCGCGCGACCAGGCGCAGGGTCTTCTTCTCGCCGCTGCCGCCGATGAGGATCGGCGGGTGCGGCCGGCGCAGCGGCGCCGGCACGTTGAGGGTGCGCTCGAGCTGGTAGTGCCGACCGCTGTAGGGCGCGTCCCTGCCGCTCCACATCTGCAGAATGATCTCCAGCGCCTCCTCGAGGCGCTCGAAGCGTTCGGCGGTCGGCGGGAACGGCAGGCCGAGACCGCGCGCCTCCGGCTCGTTCCAGGCGGCGCCGATGCCGAGCCACGCCCGGCCCTCGGACAGCACGTCCAACGTGGTCACGAGCTTCGCGAGCAGTCCGGGCTCCCGGTAGACGACCGCGGTCACCCAGGCGAGCAGCTCGATGCGGGTCGTGCGCGCGGCCAGGTAGCCGAGCGTCGTGTAGGCCTCGAGCATGTCGTGCTCGGGCGGGCCGATCATGCCGATCTGCCAGACGTGGTCCATGACGCTGAGCTTCGAGAAGCCCGCGTCCTCGGCCGCGACCGCCACGCGCGTGAGGTCCTGCGCGAGGGTCTGTGGCCCGCCGGACCAGGTGAAGTCGGAGACGTGCAGCCCGATTTCCATGGCCGTCCTTCCCGTCGGATGGGGACCGATCCCGGCGCACGTGGCGCGCCGGTGAGCGCCGAGGTGCCGGTGGATCCAGCGGAACCAGATGTACCGGAGGATCCTCCGTTTGCGACCCTACCGCCGCCCGCGTCGCAGCCTCGTCCCGGGCGGTCCGCGCCGCCACCGGCACGCCCGACGCGCTCAGTCGAGGACGACGACGAACTTCCCGCGCACGTGGCCCGCCTCGCTGAGCCGGTGCGCCTCGCCGAGCTCGGCGAGCGGCAGGGCCCGGGCGACCGGCATGGTGAGCCGGCCCGCCGCCGCGAGCGTCGCCGCCTCCCGCAGCGAGTAGAAGGCCCGCCCCTCCGCCCCGGTGGTGAACCGGACGCCGTGGTCCGCCGCGGTGGCGTCGCCGATGGACACCACCCGGTCCGGGCTGCCGGTCAGCGTGATCAGATCCGGCAGCGCCCCCTCGCCCGACACCGCGAGGGCGGCGTCGACCCCGTCGGAGGCCAGCGCCCGGACCCGGTCGACCAGGCCCGGACCGTAGTCCGTCGCCGCCACGCCGAGCGAGCGCAGGTACTCCTGGTTGTCCCGGCTGGCGGTGCCGATCACCCGCGCCCCGCGCGCCTGCGCGAGCTGCACGGCGGCCAGCCCGACGCCGCCGGCCGCGCCGTTGACCAGGAGCGTCGTCCCGGCCGACGCCGACCCGCCCTGCTCCGACCCGGCCGCCGCCTCCAGACCGGCCCCCAGCTCCTGACCGGTCCCCGACCCCTGGTCGGCGGTGATGCCGAGCAGGTCGAGGCCGCGTGCGGCGGTCTCGACGGCCATCGCCAGGCCCGCGGCCTGCGCCCAGGTCAGCTCNGGCGGCTTCGGCGCCCACTCGTCGAGCACGGCGTACTCGGCCGAGGCGTTCTGCGCCGCGCCGAACACCTCGTCACCGACCGACACACCCTCGACGCCGGCGCCGACCTCGTCGACCACGCCCGCTGCCTCCAGGCCCGGGATGTGCGGCAGCGGCACGGGGATGGTGCGCAGCGTCGAGCCGTTGCGGATCTTCCAGTCGACCGGGTTCACGCCGGCCGCGCGCACCGCGATCCGGATCTGCCCCGGCCCCGCGTGCGGCTGCGGCACGTCGACCAGGTGGAGGACCTCAGGGCCGCCGGTCTCCTCGAAACTCATCGCCTTCATGCGAGCATCCTCGTTGTCCATGCCTGCATTCTGGTCCCGCTCCCCTCCGCGCCGGTCGGTGCCGGTCCGCGCCGGGCCGCGTCCGCGGGACCGAGGGGAACCGTTCGCGTCCTCGTCCCCCGCGTCCCCGCGCCCGGTCCTCGACCGCCCGTATCCTCGCCGGTCCCGGGCCGGGACGGCGGGAGGGGGCCCGGCCGGCGCGCGTCGACCCCGTGCCNCAGCCGGCCGAGCCTCGGCGGCCAGGGAGGGTCCGTCCTCGTTGGTCCGTCCTATTTCGAATTTCTGACACGATGTATTCCTGTAACACAACAGACTTGGCTATCTAGATGATCGGCCTGGCTGGACGCAAGNCCCCCGCCAACCCTCGATACCCGGCATTCCGGCGGCCCGCCGTCGTCGCGAGCCCGACTCGCCCAGCCGGGTAGGTGCCACTACCACGCCGGAGGGGATCGCATACTCTGNCATAGATGTCCGAGAACGAGATCCTCCGACGGGCCAGCTACGGTCCGACCAGTCCCGTGGTCGGCGCGCGCGNCACCCGCACTCGTGCGCGCATCGTGACGGCGGCGCTGGACCTGTTCGAGTCGCAGGGCTTCCACGGGACGTCGGTCGANGAGATCGCCACCGCGGCCNGTGTCTCGCGCGCCACCCTCTACCAGTACTTCGAGAGCAAGGAGACGATATTCGTCGAGCTGCTCAACGAGTGCGGCGGCGCCCTCATGCGGGTCGTGCGCCGGATCGGTCCGCTCGGGCCCACCGCTCTCGGCTTCGACAATCTGCACTGGTGGCTCGGCGAGTGGGCCTGGGTCTACGACAAGTACGCCACGATGTTCGTGCAGTGGGCGAACGTCGACTCGCCGCGCACGTCGCTCCGGCNGATGATCAGCGGCTTTCTGGAGTCGTACTACGACCGGATCGCCGAGCGCCTGGTCTCCTCACAGGTCGAGGGCATCGACCCCGTCGACGCCGCGATGACGCTCACCACCCTGGTGAACCGGTTCAACTACTTCCGGCACAGCGGTTTCGGGGACGGGCTGCCGGTCGAGAAGCTCGTCGACAACCTCGCCGTCGTGCTCCAGCTCATCCTGTTCCCGCACACCCCGGCCAGCGCCTTCGCGCAGCTCGGGGCCGAGGGTGTCGGGTCGGCGCGCGCCCCCCGCCCGGTGCGTCGCCCACCGCTGGCCGCGGTCCCGTCCCCGCCGGTGCCCGAGGTGACCGAGCGGTTCGCCTCCCTGAGCCCACGGGCGTCGGCGACCGTCCGCCAGATCCTCGACGCCGGCATCCAGTGCTTCGCCGAGCGCGGCTACCACCTCTCGTTCGTCGACGACATCGTCGCGACGGCCGGCCTGGCCCGCGGCACCTTCTACAAGTACTTCGACGAGAAGCTGGACCTGCTGCTGGCGCTGAGCGCCGAGGCGTCGGCGGTCAGCACCCGCCTGGGCGTCGAGATCCGCGGCATCACNCTCGGCCCGGAGGGTCTCGGCCGGCTGCGCGGCTGGCTCTCCGACTTCGTCGCGTTCCACCTGCGCTACGTCGGGGTCACCCGGACCTGGATCGAGGCGGCGCCGCAGGACCCCCGCCTGGACGTGGTGCGCCGCCAGGTGGGGCACGAGATGTGGGCCGACTACGCGGCCCTGCTCGAACAGGTGGAGCGGACCTATCCCCTCGACCTCGACGTCGCCGGCCTGGTGTTCTTCTGCCTGCTCGAACGGTTGCCGGACACCGCGGTCAACATGGCCCCGCCGAAGACCCCCGACGAGGCCGCCGCGCTGCTGGGCACCGTCATCGAGCGGGGCCTGCTCAACGGCCGACCGATCGGCCACGCCGCCGCCTGACCCAGCCCGGCCCCGTGACCCAGCCCGGCCCCGTGACCGAGGCCGCCGCCTGAGCCCGGGAGGCCCCAGGGCAGGCGAGCTACTGCGCGCGGGCGAGGGTTCGGCGGGCGGCGACGGCCAGCGCCTCGTCGATCATCTCGCCGTCGAGACCGACCGCGCCGGCGCCGCGGCGGTGCGCGTCCTCGAGCGCCGCGAGCACCGCCCGGGCGCGGGCGACCTCCTCGGGCCCGGCGGTGAACGTCTCCCGCACGGTGGCGATCTGCGCCGGGTGGATGACCCACTTGCCGTCGTAGCCCAGCTCCCGGGCGTGCTCGGCGGCCGCGCGCAGCCCGGCGTCGTCGGCGGTGCCGAGATAGGGCCCGTCGATGGCCCGCAGACCGTGGGCGCGCGCGGCGGTGAGCACCTGGTCCTGGACGTACAGCCAGCGCTGTGGCGGTGTGCTCGGCGCCCGGCCCAGCGAGGCGCCGAGGTCGGCGTACCCGAGGATCAGCCCCTCCAGCCGGCCGCCGTGCGCGGCGATCTCCGCCACCCGGGACAGGCCCTCGGCGTTCTCGATCAGCGCCTGCACCCGCACGGGTGCCGTGCGCCCCGTGGCCGCGACGATCCCGTCGAGCAGCCGCTCGACGAAGGCGAGATCGCCCGCGTCCGACACCTTGGGGACGACGAGGGACAGCGGCCCGTCACCGGCCCCCACGCAGGCCGCGATGTCGAGATGGCACCACGGCGACCGGATCGCGTTCACCCGCACGGACACCCCGACCCCGCCTGCCCGGGGCCCCGCGAGAACCTCGGCGAGCACCCCGGCCAGCAGGGCGCGGGCGTCGTCCTTGCGCTGCGGCGCCACCGCGTCCTCGAGATCGAAGACGAGCTCGTCGGCGCCCCGGTCGAAGGCGCGCAGGATCCGCTTCTCCTCCGTTGCCGGCACCGACAGGATCGCCCGGCAGCGACCCGCGCCCCCGCCCGATCCGCCGTCACCCGCGCTCGCGGGGCCCCCCGGCCCGCCGTCCCCCGGACCCACGGAGCCGCCGTCGGCGCCGCCCGTGTTCCGACCCTCGTCGTGCTGCCCCGCCGGGTGTCCCGACACCTCACCACTCCCTCGGACCTGGCGCGCCAGCCGCCACAGCCGTGACGTGTTCGTCAGACGCACGATACATTTCCGCCCGGTTCGCCGGCTGCCCGACCCGTCGGCGCCCACCGATGGACGCCAGCGCCGACCGGTCTCACGCGACGTCGAACTCGCGCTCGAGATCCGTGTACGAGCTGTCAGAGACGGCCGCCGGACTCTTGCAGAACATGCCGCAGGTGGCATAACGTGCCACGTGTGGCAGGTCACGCCGTTCCCGTTGCCGGACGGTGCGGCGGGGCCGCCGTTCACGACGTTCCGCCCGGGGCGGCCGGCGGGCAACCGGATGACGGTCCCCGCGGCGGCCCCGCCCGCCCGGCCCCCGTGCCGGCTTCACGCGAGGAGTCCCGATGACGTTGGACCTGAAGGCAGCCGCCACGACGCTGAACGGGCTGCGGCCGTTCCCCGTGGCGGTCACCACCATCCTGAACGGCCGGGCGAACGGCCTGATGTCGCTGTCGGCCGGAGCCGCGAGCATCGTGCCCGAGGCGCCACGCGTGACGATCAGCCTCACGAAGTACAACCTGACCCACGACCTGGTCCTCGAGTCCGGCGTCTTCGCCATGCACCTGCTGGCGGCGACCCCGGAGGAGCAGTTCGCGATCTCCCTCGACATCCTCATGGGCCTGGGCGGGAGCTCCGGCCGTGACGGCGACAAGATCAGCCAGTTCCGGACGAAGCCGGGTGTCACCGGTACCCCGATCCTGCTCGACGCGCTCAGCTACGTCGAGGGCCGGGTGGTCCACTCCCTCGACATCGACGAGAGCACACTGTTCGTCGCCGACGTCGTCGCCGCGGAGCAGCTCCACGACGGCGAGCGGCTGCGCGTCGGCCCGGCGTGGGGCGCCCTGCCCAAGGAGTGGATCGAGCAGTACGACCGCAACCACCACCCCCAGCTCGAGAGCGCGCGCAGGTACCGCGAGCAGGCGAAGTCCTGAGCCCCGGGCCCGGTGGCCCGGCCTCACCGCCGGGCCACCGGGCCGCCACCCCCATCGACCCATCACGGAGTGTGAGTGAGCGACAAGCACGAGCTTCTGGTCAGCCAGTTCCTCGACCGGCTGGTCGAACGGGACTATGACGCGGCGGCCTCCTACGTCGCCGCGGACGCCCGTTACCACGTCAGCGCGTGGCAGCCGGCGGTGGTCGGACGTCCGGCCATCCGCGCGGAGTTCGACCGTCAGGCCGCCCTGTACTCGGCGTTCCAGTACGAGCTGGTCACGGTGGCCTCGACCGACACCGTGGTCTTCACCGAACGGCTCGACAGCCTCACCATGGGCGGGCGGTCCGTCGTCCTGCACTGGTGCGGCGTGTTCACCTTCGACGCCGACGGCCTGATCTCCGTCATCCGCGACTACTACGACATCAAGGAGCTCGAGCAGGCCCTGGCGCCAGCCTGACGCGGCTCCCGGGTACCAGCGCCCGGCCCCCCGCGCCCCGGCGCGGGCCCCCCCGCGCCCCGGCGCGGACATGCGACGATCCCCGCGCACGGCCGTCGAGGCCGCCGGTGCGCGGGGATTCGCCGTCACCAGGCAAAACACCGTGTGCAACCGTTCGGGCACAGAATCATGCCGAGGGCTGGGTACGGTTCTGGGGCGAAAAACCGTGCCCAAACCTCGGCACGATCTGGCCGCTTTCTGGCAGCAAAGGGGCACCAGGTCGGCAGCCGGGGCGCGCTGCGCGCTAGCCGCGACCGGGCGTCGCGGCGACGTCCGGGGCCGGTCCGGAGCCCAGGCCGCGGCCGAGCAGGTCGAGCGCGTCGAGCAGGTGCGCCCGCAGGCTTCCCCGCCGCGCCGCCCAGCGGCGGGAGCCGACGACGAGTGCGGTGGCGGCGCTGATCCCGGCCAGCTCGGGCCACAGATCGTCCGCGGGGAGCCCCGCGCGCCCGGCCAGGGCCTCGGTGAGCATCGGACTGGTGACGGTGACGACGAGCTGCTGGACCCGCTCGTTGCCGTAGCTGTGGGCCATGGCGCGCTGCCAACGGCGCAGGTAGTCGTTGGTCTCCTCGGTCAGCGTGTCCACGGCGTTGCGCAGCGCGGCGAACGGCGCCTCCGTCGGCGGGCGGCGGGCGGTCTCCTCCGCGATCGCCGTCGCGAGCCGGACCGGCAGCGCGGTGAGGATCATCTCCTTGCCCGGGTAGTACCGGTAGAAGCTGCGCACCGACACCCCGGCGGCGGCGGCGATCTGCTCGACGGTGACCTCGTCCATCGGCCGGACCGTGAACAGCTCCAGCGCGGCCTGCTCGATGAGGTCCGCCGCCATCGCTCGGCGGCGCATCGCCAGGGTCGCGGACAACCGCCCGTTCCCCACCGTCTCGTCCACCGGGCGGACCCGGCCGATCCCGGCCGCCTCGTCCACCGGGCGGACCCGGCTGTTGCCGGCCGCCTCGTCCACCGGGCGGATCCGGCTGTTGCCGCCCGCGTCCACCGGAGGTGTCACGCCGCCGCCCCGGGGCCGGACTCCGCCCGCACCGGCACGCGGACCTCCACCGTCTCGCATCCCCTTCGTCGGACCCCCGTCAGCCACCCACCGGCGCCGCCACCACGGTCGCCGTCGCGCCCGCTCGTCACCATGGCCAGGCCTCCATCGTACGGACGGCGATCCCCCCGTCCCACGGGCCGGACCCGCCCTCGGCGACCACCCGTCCCGTGGCGGGCTGGTGGCGGGCTAGCGGACCAGGGCGGCGAGGGCGGTGCCGATCCGCTCGATGTCCTCCCGGAAGGCGGCCAGGCTACGGCTGGTCGGCTCGATGGTGATCCACGTGACGCCGGCATCCTCGTAGGCCCGGTAGGACGCCGCGACGGCGCGGGCGAAGGCGTCGACGTCCGGCAGCAGCTCGGCCTCGTAGGGCACGAAGGACACGTCCAGCGGCGCCGCCCCGGCCTCGGCGCGCCGGTCCTGCACCCCGCGCACGGCCTCGGCCAGGGCCGCCACGTCCGCCATCGGCGGCGTCTTGGTGATCTTGGCGACCTCGACGGACTGCCCCATCGGCATCCAGCCGTCGGCCAGGGTGACCGCGCGCCGCCGCGCCGCGTTGCTGTTGCCGCCGATCCAGATCGGCGGGCCTCCCGCCTGCGCCGGGGTGGGCAGCGAGGTGTGCCCGTGCAGCGGGAACGTCGGGTCGTCCCGGTCGACGCTGCGGCCCGTCCACACGGCCCGCATCGCCGGGATGGCGGCGTCCAGCAGGCGTCCCCGCTGGGTGAAGTCGGCGCCGAGCGCGGCGAACTCCGTCTTGAGGTAGCCCGCGGCGACACCCAGGGTGAGCCGCCCGCCACTGAGCCGGTCCAGGCTCGCCGCGGACTTCGCCAGCAGGTAGGGGCTGCGGTAGCCGGCGACCGCGACGTAGGTCATCACCCGCAGCCGGGTCGTCGCCGCGGCCAGGAAGCTCAACGAGACGAACGGGTCGAACGCGTGGTGCCCGCCGTTGCCGAGCCAGGCGTCGTCGGGGATCGGATGCTCGCTCATCGAGACCGCGTCGAAGCCGGCCTCCTCCACCAGCCGGCCGACCTCGGCCAGGTCGCCGTCGGCGATCCAGCGGTCGTAGTGCTTCACGGCGCGCATCGGGAACATCAGGTTCAGGCGCATGGACACCTTCCGTCGTTGCCTGCCGGGGACCGGGCGGTCCCACGGGCTCCTTCGTCGTCCACCACCGCCGGCCGCGGACCGGGCAGCCCCACGGGTCCTCGAGCATCGGGAACCGGTCGGCGCCGCAGCTCGTCGTACACCGGGANCCGGCCGGTCCCACGGGTCGGCGTCCGTCGGGTTCTGGCGCTGTCCGGTTCCTGCGTCGCCCCGGTTCCTGCGTCGCCGTCCGGGAGCCGGGCGCGGCGCCCGCGGACACGGCTGTTCTGACACCGGCCGCCCGACCCGGGCCGGCGGATGCGAGCCGCCACGGCTCGGATGCGCGTCACCTCCGGCCCGGCTTCGGGCCGCCCGCGCGGCCCAGGCGCGCCAGCCTCCGTCCGGCGCGGGCGCTTCCGGAGGCGGATGGGCAGCCATACCCACTATGCTGTTCTGACAGCCACGTCACAAGTGTCGGCGCCGCGGGCCGCTGCCGAGACACCCGCCCGACGGCGGGGAGCGCGGCCCGCCGCCCGGGCCGCCCGATCTCGTCCGTTCCCGCGGCCCGCCGCCGGACCCCTCGGCTGCGGGGAGCCCGACGGCGAGGTCAGGGAAGGAAGCCACAACGATGGGTACCCGCCTCGCGGGCAAGACCGTGCTCATATCCGGATCGACCCGCGGTATCGGCCGCTCCATGGCGGAGCTGTTCGCCGCCGAGGGGGCACGGGTGGCCGTGACCGGCCGCACCGTCGCCAAGGGTGAGAAGGTCGTCGCGCGCATCCGCGACGCCGGCGGCGAGGCGGAGTTCTTCCCCCTCGACGTCACCGACGAGACCAGCGTGCACGCCACGGTCGACGCGGTGGCCACGCGCTTCGGCGGCCTGAGCACGCTGGTGAACAACGCCGCCCCGACCGACGCCGTCGCCTCGACGATCAAGAAGATCGCCGACTACACGACCGAGGAGTGGAACCACATCCTGCTGGGCACGCTGACGGGCAACGTGTTCTGGGCGTCGAAGTACGCCTGGCCGTACCTGCGCGAGGCCGACGGGGCCGCGATCGTCAACGTCTCCTCGGGCCAGTCCATCGCCGGGTTCACCGGGTTCGGCGCCTACGCCGCGGCCAAGGGCGGCGTCAACTCCCTGAGCCGCACGCTGGCCGTCGAGGGCGCCGCCGACGGCATCCGCGCCAACACCATCGTCGTCGGGCGGGTCGTGAGCTCGGCAGGCGACTCCGGGGCACTCACCGGCGGCGGACGGCTCACCCGCATCGGCAACCCGATGGACATCGCGTACACGGCCGCGTGGCTCGCCTCCGACGAGGCCGCCTTCGTCACCGGTGCGACGGTGACGGCCGACGGCGGCTTCAGCGCCAACGGCGACGCCGCCGCCGGCGAGGGCTGAGCGTGNCGGTCGCCACCCACCGGGGCACTCACCGGCGGGATACACACCGGCGGGACACACTCCGCCGGAGAGCACGCCACGGCAGGACAGTGGACATCACTGTCAGATCAAGGGTCACCCAAGCCGGGACCGCTCGATCAGGGAGTGCCGAACCCGTCGCCGACGGGTCCGCAAGCGGGCACGGCGGGGTCGGATCCCCGCCGAGCACCGACGAACAGGAGCCATCCATGCCCTCAGCACCCGCCGCGCCGCGGCGGCAGGTCCGATGAGCGCGCCGGCGCCCGGCAGCGCCGCCACCGTCCCCGCGGCCTCGGACGCCTCGGCGTCCCCCGGGGCGCCCGGGGCCGCGGCCACGCCCACCCCGGGCGCGTCCACTCCGGCCGCAGCCGTCCAGGCCGGGTCCGGCCAGGCCGGGGCTGTCCAGGCCGGGTCCGCGCCGGCCGGCCCGCTCGGGACCACCGTGCTGCACTCGGTCGAGGGGGGGATCGCGACGATCACCCTGAACCGGCCGGACGCCGCGAACGCGATCCAGCCGGCGATGCGCGACGTCATCATCGAGCTGCTCGCCCAGGCCGACGCCGACCCGGAGGTCCGGGTGGTGGTGCTCGCCTCGAACGGGCGGCACTTCTGCTCCGGCGCCGACGTCACCGGGATCGCGGCGAGCCGCGCGCAGGGCGCCGAGAAGCGGGTCACCGACGCCATGCGGCGCATCATGACCGGTGCGCAGCGGCTGGTGTCCTCGGTCCTCGACTGCGGCAAGCCGGTCATCGCCGTCGTCCAGGGACCGGCGGCCGGCCTCGGCGCGCACCTGGCGTATGCCAGCGACCTCGTCGTGGCGGCGGAGGGCGCGGTCTTCGTCGAGTCGTTCGTGCTGCGCGGCCTGGTCGTCGACGCCGGCGGCGCCTACCTGCTGCCCCGGCGCATCGGCATGCAGAAGGCCAAGGAGCTGGCGTTCTTCGGCGAGAAGCTGCCCGCGAGCGAGGCGCTCGCCCTCGGCCTGGTCAACCGGGTCGTGCCCGCCGAGGAGCTCGCCGCCACCGCCGCGGGGTTCGCCGAGCGCCTCGCCGGCGCCGCGACGAGCGCCATCGCGCTGACCAAGCGGCTGTTCAACGAGTCCCCGGACGTCGACCGGNCCGCCGCCTTCCTGGCCGAGGGCATGGCCCAGGAGCTGCAGTCGCACGCCCACGACTCGACCGAAGGCGTGACCGCGTTCGTCCAGCGCCGCTCCCCCGAGTACCGCGGCTACTGATCCGAGGCCCCGCGGACCGCGGCCACTGATCCTGAGGAGGACACCCATGGCGACCGGCGCACCCCGGGTCGACCTGCCGACCATCGAGGACGAGAACCGGCCCTTCTGGGACGCCGCCCGCCAGGGCCGCTTCCTGATCGCCCGCTGCGCGTCCTGCGGGCGGGCGCACCACTACCCCCGCCCGTTCTGCCCGTTCTGCTGGAGCGAGGAGGTGTCCTGGGAGGACGCCAGCGGGCAGGCGACCCTCTACACCTACTCGACGGTGTTCGTGAACGACCTGCACCCGTTCGCCGACCGGATCCCCTACGTGGCGGCCCTGGTCGACCTGGCGGAGGGGCCGCGGGTGATGACGAACATCATCGACGTGGACCCGGCGGACCTGCGCATCGGCATGCCGCTGACGGTCGCCTACCGCGAGCTGACCGACGAGATCACCGCGCCGGTCTTCCGCCCGGCGAGCGCTGCCGCCGGCTCCTAGTACCGCGACGGCGCAGCCCCGCGCCGTTCCGGCGACGCGCACCCGTTCCCGCGACGCACACGTTCCAGCTACCACCCAGGGAGTTCGTATGGCAGGCCTGCTCGACGGCAAGATCGCACTGGTGACCGGCGCCGGCCACGGCATCGGCCGTGGCCACGCGCTCGAACTCGCCAAGCACGGCGCGACCGTCATCGTCAACGATCTCGGCAGCACGGTCAGCGGCGAGGGCCGCGGCCGGGACGCCGAGGAGGTCGTGAAGATCATCGAGAAGCGCGGCGGCACCGCCGTGGCGGACTTCGGTGACGTCGGCGACGAGGAGCAGGTCGAGGCCTCCGTCGCCCGGGCCTTCGACGAGTTCGGCCGCCTCGACATCGTCGTCAACAACGCCGGCATCGTGCGCGACAAGGCCGTGTGGAACATGAGCACGGCCGACTTCGACCTGGTCCTGCGCGTGCACCTGCGCGGCACCTGGCTGGTCAGCCGGGCCGTCGCGAAGCGCTGGCGGGCCGCGGCGAAGGCCGCCGACAGCGGCAAGGTCTACGGCCGGATCATCAACACGACCTCCGGCGCGGGCCTGTCCGGCCACTTCGNCCAGACGAACTACAGCGCGGCGAAGGCCGGCATCGTCGGGCTGACCCTGACGCTGTCGCTGGAGCTGGCGAGCATCGGCGTGACGGTGAACGCGATCGGCCCCGGCGGCCTGACCCGTCTGTCGGGCACCATGCCCGGTCAGGCCAAGCCGCTGGAGCCCGACGAGCGGCCCGAGGACGAGTTCGACCCCAAGGACCCGTCGCTGTGCAGCCCGGTCGTCGCCTGGCTCGCCAGCGACGAGGCCGGCCACGTCAGCGGCCAGGTCATCAAGGCCATCGGCGAGCGCATCCAGCTCATGGGCGGCTGGCACGAGCAGGCCGTGGTGAACAACGGCGGCAAGCGCTGGGACGCCACCAAGCTCGGCCCCCTGTTCGCCACGGACATCTTCCGGACCCGCGCCCCCGGCCTGCGCCTCGGCGGCTGAGCGCGTTGCGGCTCGGAGCTCAGCCCGCGGCCAGCGTGCGCAGGGCGGCGGTGTCCACCTTGAGCATGCTGGTCAGCGGCAGCGCCTCGACGACCTCGAGGCGGTCCGGCGCCTTGTAGTCGGCCAGCCGTCCCCGCACCCAGGCCCGCAGCTCGGCGAGGTCCGGCGGGCTCGCGGGGTCGGCCGGCTCGACGAAGGCGACCCCGATCTCGCCGATCACCGGGGCCGGCGTGCCGACGACCGCCGCGCGCCGCACCCGGGGATGCTCCGCCAGCACGTTCTCCACCTCCAGCGGGTACACGTTGTACCCGCCGCGGATGTAGAGATCGCTGGCCCGCCCGCGCAGCCGCAGGTTGCCCTCGGCGTCGAGCGCCCCGAAGTCGCCGCTGACGAGCCAGCCGTCGCCGCGCAGCACCGCCGCGGTCTGCTCGGCGTCGTTCCAGTAGCCGCGCATCACCGTGTCGCCGCGGACCCAGACCCGGCCGATCTCGCCGGTCGCGACGTCACGCCCGGCGTCGTCGCGCAGTGCGATCTCGATGCCGGTCTGGGGCCGGCCGACCGTGCGGAACTGCACCTCCGGCGGATCGTCCGGCTCGGTGCCGCAGATGCTCGGCGACTCGGTCATCGCGTAGCGGACGACGAGCGGCACCCCCAGCAGGGTGACGACCCGCTCCACCAGCTCGGGCGCGGCGGGCGCGGTCGCGGCGAGCCCCAGGCGCAGCGTCGCGACCGCGCGCACGGTCCGCTCGGCGTCGGGCAGCTCCAGCAGCTTGGCCCACTGGGTGGGCACGGCGCCGGCGACGGTGATCCGCTCGTCGCGCAGGATGTCCGCCATCCCCGCCGCCGACCAGGGCACCGGGCTGATCACCATGGTGGTGCCCCAGGCGAGCTGGTCGACGATCTTGGCCATGTACCCGGCGTGCGCGAAGGGCGTCGCGACGAGCCGGCGGTCGAACGGCCGGCTCATCACCCCCGCGGAGGCGACGGCGGCGGCGAGGTTGCGGTGGTCGAACCAGGCCCCCTTGGGCAGCCCGGTCGTCCCGGACGTCCAGATGATGACCACCGGGTCCGCCGGCGCCACGACCGGGCGGTCGCGCCCGAGCCCCGGGTGGTGCCGCAGCGCCGCGAGCTCGGACCGCGCCAGCACCGCCAGCCCCGCCGGCACCGCCGGCAGGCCCGCGTCCAGGTCGACGATCACCAGCGCGGGCCGGCACCGCTCGAGGATCCCCGTCACCTCCCGGGAACCCAGGCGGGTGTTCAGCCCGGTGGTGACCGCTCCCAGCCGGGCCGCCGCCGCGTAGCAGATCGCGTAGTCGATCGACGAGGGCAGCATCAGCGCAACGACGTCCCCCGACCCGATCCCCCGCGCGGCGAGCGCCCCGGCCAGTGCGTCGGACGCCGCCGCCCACGTGGCGAAGCTGATCCGTCCGTCGGGCCCGACGTAGGCCTCCCGCTCGCCGAACCGCTCGGCGGCGGCGTCCAGCGCCGCCCCGACCGTCGCGTACGCCTCGGGCTCGCCCAACGGCGGGTCCGGCGGCGGGGGGCCGCCCACGCCGGCTAGTCCCGCCCGAGGATGACGGTGCCCGACGAGCAGAACCAGCCACCCGTGCCGCTGACGCAGGCCAGCTTGGCGTCCGGCACCTGCCGGCCCTCGGCCTCGCCACGCAGCTGGCGCACCGCCTCGACGATGAGGAACAGGCCACGCTGCCCGGGATGGCACGCCGACAGGCCGCCGCCGTCGGTGTTGGTCGGCAGCGCTCCGCCGAGGCGTAGCCGCCCGTCGGCGACGAACGGGCCGCCCTCGCCCTTCTTGCAGAAGCCGAGATCCTCCAGGGTGACCATCAGCATGTACGTGAAGGCGTCGTAGAGCTCGGCGACGTCGATGTCCTCCGGGCTCACCCCGGCCCGGGAGAACGCCAGCGGCCCGGAGACGGCCGCGGGCCCGGTGGTCACGTCCTCCCACTGGCTGGTCGACACGTGCGTCACGCACTCGCCCGTGCCGAGCACCCACACCGGCGGGCGCGGCAGGTCGGCGATGCGGTCCTCGGCGACGAGCACCGCCGCGGCGCCGCCGTCCGAGCGGATGCAGCAGTGCAGCTTGGTGAACGGGTCAGCGATCATCGACCCGGACAGCACGTCGTCGATCGTGATCGGGTCGCGGTAGTACGCCTCGGGGTTGGGGCCGGCGTTGAACCGGGCGGAGACGGCGATCTCGGCAAGCTGCTCGATCGTCGTGCCGAACTCGTGCATGTGCCGGCGGGCGGCCATGGCGTACTTGGAGATCAGGGTGTGGCCGTAGGGGGCCTCCCACGACTGCGGGCCGCGGCTGCCCCAGTTCAGGCTCGCCGTGCGCAACCGCTTGCGCAGGTCGGAGCGGGCGGTCGAGCCGTAGGTGAGCAGCACCACGTCCGCATGCCCGGCGGAGATCGCGTCGGCGGCGTGGGCGGCCATGACCTCCCACGACGCCCCGCCGACGGTGGTCGAGTCGATCCAGCGGGGGCGCAGGCCCAGGTACTCGGCGACGTCGATCGGCGCCAGCGTGCCGAGCGAGGTCGACGCGAGCCCGTCGACGTCCCCCGGCCCGAGCCCGGCGTCCGCGAGCNCACGGCGGNTGGCCTGGGCGATCAGCGCGTACGGGGTGGAGCCGTCGGTGCGGCCTACATCCGACAGCGCGACCCCGGCGATGGCGACCCGGCGGCTCATCGCCCGGCCCCCGCGAGCAGACAGGGGCGCAGGAGGGTCGGGCGGGACGGCGGTCGAGACATGTGTCCTCCGATCGGGTGCCGGCAACGGCCGGCTACTGCGCCGCCGNCTGGGCGACCAGGCGCGCGAGATGGTCGGCGGGCTCGCCGAGCAGGTGGTCCAGGACGTGCGCCCGCTTCAGGAACAGGTGCGAGTCGTGCTCGAAGGTGTAGCCCATACCGCCGTGCACCTGGATGGTGGCGGCGGCATTTTCGACGGCGTACCGGCTGGCGATGCTCTTGGCGGCCAGCGCCTGGAACTCGGCGTCGGCCCGCCCGTCCTGGACGCAGATCGCCGCGAACAGCACCTGCGACAGCGCGGCCTCGGCCCGCACCGCCATGTCCGCGCAGGCATGCTTGATCGCCTGGTTGACCCCGATGGGCCGGCCGAACTNCACCCGCACCTTCGCATGCTCGGTGGACATGTCCCGCGTCGCCTCGGCGATCCCCACGCTGATCGCCGCCGACAGCACGAGCGCGCGCAGGCGGATCGGCTCTTCCTGCGTGCCCACCCAGGCGAGGATCGGCACGGCGTCCGCGCGCGCCTCGGCCAGCCGGATGCCCGGGTCGATCGCCGGTTCGGAGCGCACGTCGGTCAGGGCGGCGGTCTCCACCAGCGCGGCGCCCGCGGGGTCGATCAGCAGGACGTAGCGGGAGTCGGCCGCGTCCAGCAGTTGGAACTGCCCGTCCAGGGTCGAGGGGGTGGTGGCGGCGTCGAACCCGTCCGGGCCGCGGCGCAGGGCCAGGCCCACTGTGGCCTTGCCGGACAGGATCGCCGACGCCGTCTCGTGCTGGCCGGCGAGCGCCGCGACCCGGGCGCCCAGCACGGTCGGCAGGAACGGCCCCGGCACCACGCGGNGGCCCAACTCCCGGAACAGCAGCGTCTCCTCGGCCAGCTCGCACCCGGCGCCACCGAGTTCCTCGGCGAGGCCCAGGCCGAACAGGCCCAGCTCCGCGCTCTCCGACCAGATCCGCCGGTCCACGACGACGGGTGCGTCGCGTCGCTCCCGGATGACCGAGATCGGCAGCTCGTTGCCGAAGAAGTCGGCGGCGAGGGAGGCGATCTCCATCTGGGCCGGCGTGGGTAGCAGGTCCACGGTGCGCTCCTCAGGATGTTTCGATGGCTGCTGGGGATTCGGTGTGCTCGGCAGGCACCGCCCGCGCGAGGCGGGTTCAGCGCGGCAGGCCGAGCACCCGATCACCGATGATGTTGCGCTGGACCTCGGACGTCCCCCCGCCGATGGACACCGAGTACGAGTACAGGTAGTTGCCGGACCAGCCGCCCGGCTCCCAGCGCGAGACGAACCGCAGGGCGTCCGCGCCGAGCAGGTCGAACGCCAGCCGGTACACCTTCTTGGCGATGTCGGAGTAGAACAGCTTGACCATCGACCCCTCGGGGCCGGGCTGGTCGCGGTGCATGTTGCGGGAGATGCCGGCGTAGGTCATGGCGCGCAGCGACGCAACCTCGGCGCGCGCGGTCGCAAGCCGGCGCGCGATCTCGTCGTCGGNGATCGCCGGGCGCCGCCCGTCGGGGCCGGTGCGCTCCTTCGCCAGGTCGATGAGCTTCTCCACGGTGCTGGCGAGGCGGACCTGGTTGGCGGTGAAGGCGGTGCCGCGCTCGAACGACAGGGTGGACATCGCCACACTCCAGCCGTTGTTCAGCCCACCCACGACGTTCTCCAGCGGGATGCGGACGTCGTCGTAGAAGACCTCGCAGAACTCGGCGCCGCCCTCGATCGTCTCGATCCCGCGCACCTCGATGCCGGGGGTGTGCATGTCACAGATCACCCAGGAGATGCCGTGGTGACGGGACCCCTCGGGGTCGGTGCGGACCAGCAGCTCCTGCCAGTCGGCGAGGGTGGCNAAGCTGGTCCAGATCTTCTGCCCGGACACGACGAGCTCGTCGCCCTCGATGCGGGCCCGGGTGCGCAGTGNGGCGAGGTCGGAACCGGCGTCCGGCTCGGAGAACCCCTGGCACCAGATCACCTCTCCGCGCAGGATGCGGGGCAGGTGATAGGCTTTCTGCTCTTCGCTCGCGCGAGTCATCAGAGTCGGCCCCGCGTGGCTGAGGCCGACGAAGCAGGCGTCGATGCCCGGCAACCCGGCGCGCCCGTACTCCTCGAACCAGATCAGCTGCTGCAGCAGGGAAAGCCCACGGCCGCCGTACTCCTGCGGCCAGGAGATACCCGCCCAGCCGCCCTCCCACTGGGTGCGCTNCCAGGCGAGATCATACTCACGCATCGCCGGGCCCATCTCGGGGCGGATCTCCCGGGGGGCGTTCTCCTCGAGCCAGGTTCGCACCTGCTCACGGAACTCGACCTGCTCCTTCGAGAAGTCAAGGTCCATTCGTCGGCCTCCGTCCCACCGCCTGGCATCTCGTGACGCCCTTGTCAGATACTAGCTTTACCAGGAGGCCCGGGCGCCCGCTCGCGAACAGGGCTCGACACGGGGCGCGGGCGCCNCCCCCGAGCCGGAGGATCGATGATCGACCNATGACCACACCGACCAATCCGTCGACGAACGCCCCCGCCGCCGGCGGGGACGCCACCCGCGCAGAATCCGGCAGTCCCGCGCCTTCCCCCAACGGCGCGACGGGTGCGGCGACGCCCCCGCTCGTTGCACGGCGCGGCTGGGAGGGGCGCTACTTCGAGGACTTCGCCGTCGGCGACGTCTACGACCATCCACTCGGCCGGACGATCACCGCCACCGACAACACCTGGTTCACGCTGCTCACCCAGAACACGGCGCGCCTGCACTTCGACCAGCACTACGCCGCGCAGACGGGGTTCGGCCGCACGCTGGTGAACTCGACCCTCACCCTCGCCCTCGTCACCGGCCAGAGCGTCACAGATGTCTCGCAGAACGTGATGGCCAACCTGGGCTGGGACGAGGTGCGCCTCCCCCATCCGGTCTTCGAGGGCGACACGGTCTACTCCCGCTCGATCGTGCTCGGGCTGCGGCCGAGCAAGTCCCGACCGGACGTCGGGGTGGTGGAGGTCCGCACCCACGGTTACAACCAGGACGGCGACGAGGTGATCAGTTTTCGCCGCACGCTGCTGGCCTATCGACGCGGCCACGGCCCGCAGCCGCCGGCCCTGCCGCCGCTGCCCGACTCTTCCACCGCGCGCTGACCCGCTGTTCGGCCCCATCCCNCCCCGACCACCCCGTGAGACCATCCAGGCCCGNCCGGCGCGCCGCGGCCCGCGGATGGCGAGGAGACCTCCGTGTCGAGTGTGACCACCCGTCTGAGCCCTGANGAAGAGCAGATCGTCCGCCTGGTCGCGACCTTCGTCGACGAGAAGGTCCGACCGGTCGCGCAGGAGCTCGACCACACCAACACCTACCCCGAGGACCTCATCGAGCAGATGAAGGAGATGGGGGTCTACGGTCTCGGGATCCCGGAGCCCTACGGCGACTTCGGCGTGTCGACGTCCTGCTACGCACGAGTGACCGAGGAGCTGTCGCGCGGCTGGATGAGCCTCGCCGGCGCGTTCGGCGGCCATTCCGTCGTCTCCAAGCTGATCCTGCGCTTCGGCACCCAGGAGCAGCGCGAGAAGTACCTGCCCCGGATGGCCACCGGCGAGCTGCGCGCCACCATGGCGCTCACCGAGCCCGGTGGCGGCTCGGACCTGCAGGCCCTGCGCACCGTCGCCCGGCCCGACGGCGACGGTTGGGTGGTCGACGGCGCCAAGACCTGGATCAGCAACGCCCGGCGGTCGGGCCTGATCGCCCTGCTGTGCAAGACCGACCCCGCGGCGAAGCCGGCGCATCGCGGCATCAGCATCCTGCTCGTCGAGCACGGCCCGGGCTTCACCGTCTCCCGGGACCTGCCCAAGCTCGGCTACAAGGGCATCGAGAGCTGCGAGCTGCACTTCGACGGGTACCGGGCGCCCGGCGACTCGGTCCTCGGCGGCGTGACCGGCAAGGGCTTCAACCAGATGATGGCCGGACTCGAGGTGGGCCGGATCCAGGTCGCCTCGCGCGCCCTCGGGGTCGCTCGCGCGGCCTTCGACGACGCGCTTCGCTACGCCCAGGAGCGCGAGACCTTCGGCAAGCCGATCTGGGAACACCAGTCGATCGGCAACTACCTGGCGGACATGGGAACGAAGATCCTCGCCGCCCGCCAGCTCATCCTGCACGCGGCCGAGGTGTTCGACTCCGGCGCCCGCGCCGACATGGAGGCCGGAATGGCGAAGCTGTTCGCCTCCGAGATGGCGGCGACGGTGACGCTCGACGCGATCCGCATCCACGGCGGCTACGGCTATTCGACCGAGTTCGACGTCGAGCGGTACTTCCGTGACGCCCCGCTGATGATCGTCGGCGAGGGAACCAACGAGATCCAGCGCAACGTCATCGCCCGTCAGCTCGTCCAGCGCCCCAACCCGCTGCGCTGACGGCAGAAACGCAGCGGAGGGCTCGCACCGTCGGCGAGCGTGCGGGGTCGCTCGGCACCACGATCCCGCACGCTCGCGACGGCCGGCAGTGCCCCGGCTGCCGCCGAGCTCCTGGGAACTGAGTGGACTGCGCGTGTCGATCGTCATCCGGCGGCGATGCCGTAGATCAGGTCGTGCGGATGACGTGAGTAGGGGTTTCGGCGAGGGGTGCGGCTGGCGTCGATCCAGGCCGGAGGCNGGAATTCGGGGCGTCGGTCGGGCCCGAGCCGAACGGTCCAACCCTGGTGGTGGATGACCCGGTGGTGATGGCCACAGAGGAGCACGCAGTTGTCCAGCGAGGTGTGGCCCCCGACGATCCAGTGTCGAATGTGATGCGCCTCGGTCCAGCTCGCCGGACGATCGCACGTCGGAAAGGCGCAGCCGTTGTCGCGGGCGACCAGCGCGCGGCGGATGTCCGCGGTGACGGTGCGCTGGGTTCGACCAACATCGAGGGGGACACCGGCGGGGTCGAGGATGATGCGGCTGACCGATGCGTCACAGGCCAGGCGACGTAGGACCTCGCGGGGCAGGGGCTGCCCCCAGCCAGTCGTCGCCGNCACGCCGGATCGACCGACCATTGTCGACCAGGGGATCGTCACGGTCAGATGCGGGCGAACACCGCCACCCACAGGCAGCATGGCGGCGTCGAGTGTGCGGGTGACCAGGTCGACGAGGGCATCGGCGCGCCGGCGGGCGGGGCTACGCGGGTCGAGCGCACCGTCGACGGCCGGGCGCGGCGCCGCGAGGGGGTCCAGCGCGATGCGGAGCAGGGCTGCCGCTTCAGGGTCGAGCTCGCCGCTGATTCGAGTCATGCCGCCCGGCAACTCGGAGATCGACAATCTTCGCCGCCCCGCTGGGTCCTCCCCTCCCGCAGCGGCAGCATCGTCGGGGCCACTGGACTGACCATCGCCCCCGCCGTCACTGCCACCCTCGCCGTCGCCGGGCTCGCCGCGAGCAGAGTCGTCATCCTCGCTGCCACCGGCCGGAGCCGGGTCGAGAGTATCGTCGCCGGAGTGGGCGTCAGCCCAGGCCAGGGTCTCGCGGAGGTGGCGGGCCAGGCGAGCCAGGGCGGTCGGGTCGAACTCGTCCGCCTGACGCAGGAGAAACGCTTCAGCCCGTCGCCGCACGTCCACGGTGACCGTGGTCGGTAGCGAGCGCATGCCCGCCACAATCACCTGCGCCTGCTCGACGCTGATCTCCCCCGCTCCCAGCCGCTTACCCGTCGCCGCCAAGGGACCGTCTACGGCCACCGCAACATCGACCAGACGGCTGGCATCCGCCGCGCGGACCCGCAGACGTTCGCGCAGCAAGGCGACGGTGTCGCAGGCGCCAGCACGCCGCGCCAACCCACGGCCGTGCACCTCGGCGACAATCTGAAGACGAAAGGCCGCCAGCCGCGTCAAAGCNACTGAACAAGCCAGCAGCAATTCCAGCAGACCCGCGTCGGACAGCGACCACACCGGACCGTCGACCATTGCATCTATCCGCGCGGACATCGCCGTCGATTCATCGGCCAGCGCATGAAGCCGGCTCGGAGACTCCGGATTCGAGACCATGCGAGAAGCCTAGACGAGCACCAGCCGGATGTCGAACACATGTTCGGATGCGTAATCATCTTGAGGAATGTTCGCGCCGAGGACCGGCGTGGTGACACAACCTAGACGGACACCTAGACGGGCTCGTGTAGCCTGCCTGCCGGACCGGCGTGCGGCTCCTCCGGCCCGGCGGGATCCCCGGCAACCGGCCTGGACCCGACCGGCTCGGGAGAGGGGGAACCCCATGCACTGAGCCGTGATCGCGGAGGGCTGCGAGCTGGCGCGACCCGCCGAATGGTGCGATCCTCAACGACGGTGCGGACCCGTCATCGTGGTCACGGCGCNTGGGTATGGACGTCCTGGCGGCCACGCAGACCGCATGCCGGCCGGAGCAGGAGTGTCGCTCGTCGTCGCCACCGCTTGATTTTCAAGGTAATTCTGCTAAGGGCGACAGAGTCGATGCCGTCGGACTTGACGAAGCGGGCGTGAGCGTGCTGCGATATCCCAGGGACGCCGCCCGAAAGCGCACTCGCAGTGAACAACTCCCCGCGACAGGAACGTCTCCAATTCCCAGTGATGCGGGGAGGCCCCGTCGACGAAAAGAGCACCTCCACCCACGGAAGGAAAGGGCTACGCCACCCCGGGAGATCGTGAGGCGGAATTAGCCATGGACCAGACGACCACAACGGCAAGTATCCGTACCAAGGCCGAGTTCGACGCAGGCGGCCCTGCTCATACCCAGGCACCACTACGATGCCGCCTGCGCGGGGCCTCCCTACGGGCTGCAGGAGACGCCAGCGACGCATCTCGCCGGTGGTACCAGCGCTGTCGGGTCACGGACGGCGCCGAAGGGCCACCGAGTCCGTCTCGGACTACATCAGCGGGCAGCGTGACGAGTCAGACCGCGCTGACTCAGCCGTGGACTGCGTCATGACGGCGTTGATGGGTCCCTGCCCGGCGCATGCGTTCACAGGTGCGGCTCGCCGAGCGACTCACGACGGCACCGGCGGGTCAGACGGCGAGGGCGGGTCAGACGGCACCGGCGGCGCGCAGACGAGCCGTGTCGGCAGGGTCGTAACCGAGCTCGGCGAGCAGGGCGTCGGTGTGCTCGCCGACGGCGGGCACGGGGCCCATCACCGGGTCCACCCCGCTGATGCGGACGGGCGGGCGTACCGCGCGCAACGGGCCGACCGGCGAGTCCACCTCCCGCCAGCGGTCGCCCACGTCGAGCTGGGGGTGGGCGAGCAGGTCGCCGATGGTGTTGATCCGGCCGTTGGCGATGCCCGCCTCGTTCAGCCGGGCGAGGGTCTGCTCGGTGCTGACCTCGGCCAGGGCCGCCTCGACGTCGGCGGTCAGCGCATCGCGGTGGCGGACGCGGCCCGCGTTCGTCGTGTAGCGGGGGTCGGCCAGCAGCTCGGGCCGGCGGAGCACCTCCTCGCAGAACCGCCGCCACTCCCGCTCGTTCTGCACGCCGAGCTGCACGCTGCCGCCGTCGCCGGTCCGGAAGCCGCCGTAGGGGGCGATGGAGGCGTGGCTGGTGCCGGTGCGGGCCGGGGGGACACCGGTGTACATGGCGTAGTACATCGGCTGAGCCATCCACTCGGTGAGCGAGTCGAACAGCGACACCTCGAGCGCGGCGCCCTCTCCTGTGCGCTCCCGCATGAACAACGCGGTGAGGACGGCGGTGTAGGCGTACATGCCGGCGGAGATGTCGGCCACGGAGATACCGACCTTGGCCGGTGCGTCGGGCGCACCGGTGACCGACAACAGTCCGGTCTCGCACTGGATCAGCAGGTCGTAGGCCTTCTTGTCGCGCAGCGGGCCTGCCGAGCCGTAGCCGGAGACGTCACAGACGATCATCCGCGGATCGCGGGCCCGCAGTGTCGCCGCGTCCAGGCCGAGGCGGGCCGCGGCGCCGGGGGCGAGGTTCTGCACGAAGACGTCGGCGCCGGCCAGCAGGCTGGCCAGCACCTCACGGGCCTCGGGGTGCTTGAGGTCGAGGGTCAGCGACTCCTTCGCCCGATTCAACCAGACGAAGTAGCTGGCCAGACCCTTGACGGTCTCGTCATAGCCGCGCGCGAAGTCCCCCGCGCCCGGCCGTTCGATCTTGATCACCCGTGCCCCGAGATCGGCGAGCTGGCGAGTCGCGAACGGGGCCGCCACGGCCTGCTCGATGGAGACGACGGTGATTCCCGCCAGGGGCTTGCCGGCCGCCAGGCCACCCGCCGGCGACGCGGCCCGCCTCGGTGCCGGAACGGCCGCTGCATCGGGCAGCGCGGTGGGGTCGGGGGTCTCGGTCACTGCGAACGCCTCTCAGCCGAGGACGAACGGGTCGCGGGTGGCACCCGTCGTCTCGATCCAGACGGCCTTCTCCTGCAGGTACTCGTGCAGTCCCTCGGTGCCGTTCTCGCGGCCGAACCCGCTGCTCTTGATACCCCCGAAGGGCATCGCGTAGTTCAGCGTCCGGTAGGCGTTGACCCACACGGTGCCGACCCGCAGCGCCTTGGTCATCCGGAAGGCGCGGCGGATGTCGGCGGTCCAGATGCNGGCGGCGAGGCCGTAGCGCGAGTCGTTGGCGATCGCGATCGCCTCTTCCTCCGAGGAGAAGCGCAGCACGCTCAGCACCGGGCCGAAGATCTCCTCCTGGCAGACCATGGCGTCGTTGGTGACGTTCGCGACGATGGTCGGCTCGAAGAACAGCCCGCCGAGTCCGCCGTCCCCGCCACCTCCGACGATGTCGGCGCCCTGCTCCTTGGCCTGTGCCACGAACCGGCGGATCTTCTCGTGCTGGCCGGGGAAGCAGATCGGGCCCATCTCGGTCTCGGGGTCCTTCGGGTCCCCGAGACGGATCCGGGCGGCCCGCTCGGCCACCCGGGCGACGACCTCCTCGTAGACGTCGGCGTGCACGAGCGCCCGCGAACCCGCGATGCAGGTCTGACCGGCGGCGGCGAAGATGCCGGCGATCAGCCCGTTGGACGCGGCGGCCAGGTCCGCGTCGGGGAAGACGATGTTCGCCGACTTGCCGCCGAGCTCGAGGGTGACCGGGGCCAGGTGCTTCGCCGCCGCGGCGGCCACCGCCGCCCCGGTGATCTCCGAGCCGGTGAACGACACCCGGTCGACGCCCGGATGGCCGACAAGCCACTCCCCCACCTCGCGGGAGGCGCCGCTGACGGTGTTGAACACGCCCGGCGGGAACCCGGCCTCCTCGAACAGGTCTGCGAACTTCAGGATCGACACCGGGGCCTGCTCGGACGGCTTCGCGACGATCGTGCAGCCCGCCGCCAACGCAGGAGCGATCTTGAAGGTGAGCAGCAGCAGCGGGGAGTTCCACGGCAGGACCGCGCCGACGACACCGATCGGCTCGCGGGTGACGAAGCCGAAGTAGTCCGGGCGGCCGGTGTCGACCACCCGGCCGTCGATCTTGTCGGCCAGGCCCGCGTAGTACTCGTACCAGGCGGAAAGGCTGCGGACCTGCCCGCCCATCTCCCGCAGCAGCTTGCCGTTGTCGCGGGTCTCGGCGAGGCCGAGCTCGTCGGCGTGCTCCTCGATGACGGCCGCGAGGCGGCGCATCAGGCGGCCCCGTTCCCGGCCCGACAGCTTGCTCCACTCCCCGCCGTCGAAAGCGGCCCGCGCGGCGGCGACCGCGTCGTCGACGTCGGCGCGACTCGCCTCCGCGACCGTCGCCCACGCTTCGCCGGTGTAGGGGTCGATCGAGTCGAAGGTCGTCGTGCCCGCGCGCCGCTCGGCGCCGATGCGCATCGTTACCGTGGTGGTCACAGCGTCGCGCTCCCTGAGATCGGGGGTGGGGTGGAGTGGCTCTTCTCCGCGACGTCGCGGTAGCGCGCGGCGAGCTCCTCGCTGCCGCGCGCCAGCAGGGTCACGTCCGCCCCCACCAGGATGAACCGGACGCCGAGGGAGAGATAGCGCCGCGCCAGCGGCTCGGCGAACGCGTTCACCCCGGCTGCCTTGCCCGCCGCGTTGACCACCGCGACCGCCGACGTGATCGCCTCGACGACGTCGGGATGGTCGGGACGGCCCAGATGCCCGAGGGAGGCGGCGAGGTCCGCGGGGCCGAAGAAGACCCCGTCGACGCCGTCGACGGCCGCGATCGCCGCGCACTCGGCGAGCCCGGCGGCGGATTCGATCTGGACCATCACGCAGATCTCGTCGTCGGCGCGGTGCAGGTAGCCCTCGACCCGGGTCCACCGGGACACCCGGGCGAACGCGCTACCGACACCGCGGATGCCGGCGGGTGGGTAGCGGGTGGCCGCGACGATCGCCGCGGCCTGCTCGGCGGACTCCACCATCGGCAGCAGCAGGTTCTCGGCGCCGATGTCGAGGAGCTGCTTGATGATCACGGGGTCGTCGGTCGGGGGGCGCACGACCGGGGCGACCGGGTACGGCGCGACCGCCTGCAGCTGGGCGAGGAAGCTGCGCACGTCGTTCGGGGCGTGCTCACCGTCGATGAGCAGCCAGTCCAGGCCGCCCCCGGCGCAGATCTCGGCGTTGTAGGGGTTGCCGGTGGCCACCCACATGCCGATCGCCGGCCGAGGGTCGCGCAGCCGGCGCCGGAAGGCGCCGCCGGTCACGCCCGCGGTCCCCGCCGCGCTGGCCGCCGTCATCGCAGTGCTCCACACATCAGCAGAACCTCTCCTCGCCCCGCCCNCTCAGGCGAAGCGGCAGGTGATCGCGCCCAGCGGGCCGTAGTCGGCGTGGAAGGTGTCGCCCGAGCGGGCGAACACCGGCCGGGTGAACGAGCCTGCCAGAATCACCTGGCCCGGGTCGAGACCCACCTTGTACGGGGCGAGCTTGTTGGCCAGCCACGCGACGCCGTTCGCCGGATGGTTCAGCACCGCCGCGGCGACCCCGGACTCCTCGATCGTCTCGTTGCGGTACAGCAGCGCCGACACCCAGCGCAGGTCCACCTCGTCGGGACGCACGGCACGCCCACCGAGCACCAGCCCCGCGTCGGCGGCGTTGTCGGAGATGGTGTCGACGATGGTGCGCAGGTGCCCGGTCGCCGGGTCGCTCATCTGCACCCGGGCGTCGAGGATCTCCAGCGCCGGAGTCACGTAGCGGGTGGCGTCGAGCACGTCGTAGATCGTGACCCCCGGACCGGACAGTGGCTCGGCGAGCACGAAGGCGAGCTCGACCTCGACCCGCGGGCGGATGAACCGCCCCGCGGGCACGACCCCGGAGTCGTCGAAGAACATGTCGTCGTAGATCGCGCCGTAGTCCGGCTCGGTGATCGAGACGGCCTGCTGCATCGCCCGCGACGTCAGGCCGATCTTGCGCCCGCGCAGCTCGCGGCCGGCGGCCAGCTTGCGTTCGGTCCAGGCGCGCTGGACGGCGTAGGCGTCCTCGATCGTCATGTCCGGGTACTGCNGGGACAGCTGCGGGATCGGGGTCAGCGTGCGCTCGGCCTCGTCGAGGCGCGCGGCGGNGTCCTCGACGAGTTCGGGATCGAGCGTCATGCGTTCTCGGACTCCTTCTGCCCGCCCAGCAGGAACGCCAGCGCCGCCGGGTTGAACAGCTCCGGGTCCTCGAAGTGCGGCCAGTGCTTGACCTCGGGCATCTCCAGGACCCGCGAGTCCGGGATCAGCCGGGCGACCTGGCGGGCGGTGTTCTGGTACTCGCCGAAGTCCTTGCCGGAGGCGACGACGAGCGTCGGGGCGGCNATGCGCGACCACTGGTCCGGCGGGATGAGGTTGCGCTCGCGGGCGTCGGGGTCCTGCAGGATCAGCACATGATCGATGACCTTGCGCGTCTCCGGCAGCCGGTAGATCGCCTGGCGCAGGGCGATGACGTCGGGCAGCCGGTTGGCCTCGTCGGCGATCAGGTGGTTGAACATCGCCTTGGTGGACTCCCAGGTGGGGTTGTCCACGGCGGCGGTGCGCTCGGCCCGGATGCGGGCCATGTTCGACGCGGTCGCGATGAGGCCCGCGGGCGACATCAGGATCAGCTTGCGGACCCGGTCCGGCTCGTCGATGGCGAGCCGGGCNGCGACCCATGCGCCCAGCGACATGCCGATGATGTAGGTGGTCTGCACGCCGAGCGCGTCGAGAAGGCCCAGCAGGTGGCGCTCGTAGACGGCGATCTCGTAGTCGTAGTCCGGCTTGCTGGAGAAGCCGTTGCCGACCATGTCCACCGCGATGNAGCGGAAATGCTTGCTCAGCGGGCCGATGGTCGGCGCGAAGGTCTCCCAGTGCCCCCCGGTGCCGTGCAGCATGAGCACGGCCGGGGCGTCGGGGGAACCGGCCTCGACGTAGCGGGTGGACACCCCGTCGATGTCGATCCAGTCCTGGCGGAACGGCACGTCCCGCAGGTACGTCCAGATGCTGCGGTACGGGACCTCGTCGGTCATGCGCTGCTCACGATCCTCGTTGGTCGGGTCGGGATGACTCGTCGGGCGCGGACGCCCCCTGGCGTGCGGGCGCGGCCAGAGCGGGCCGGCCGGTCGGCGGCGGGACGACCCCGCCGCCATGGGCCGGGCCGGTGGCGGGGTCGCGCGCGGCCTCGGCGTGGGCGGCCCTGGTGCGGGCGGCCCTGGTGCGGGCGGTCAGTCGTTCTCGGCGGCGCGCAGACGCTCCGCCACCGACGCGTTCCACGTCTCCACGGGCGACCAGGTCGCCGTCTCCTCGATGAGGGCCTGGGTCTTCTCCCGGATCACCTCGTCGGTGTCGGCCAGGTCCAGCGCCACCCGCCAGGGCTGGCTGACATACCACGGCGTCGGGGTGTAGAGCTCCAACCGGTTCCCTTCCGGGTCCAGGAAGTAGATGCTCCAACTGTTGCCGTGGTTACGACCCTCCATGCCGGTCGCGCCGAGTTCCAGGGCCTTGTCGTGGAACCAGCGCAGCGAGGTNAGGTCGTCGTCGGTGAGGCGGAAGGAGACCTGGCTGAGCAGCGCGATCTCACCCTCGGGGACCTTGCGGCCGGAGACGAGCACGAGCTGGTGGTGCTCGCCNACGCGGCGGCTGAGGAAGGTCAGCCGGCGGCCCAGAAAGTCGCCCTGGTCGATGACGAGCAGGCCGAGCAGCTCCGAGTAGAAGTTGACCATGCGGTCGACGTCGTTGACGTACAGACCGACGTGGGTGAGCTGGGCGGGCGGGGGAGCAGCCATGATCCATCCCTCGGGGTCGACGGGAACGCTTGTCCTCGGCGGGCAGGCAGGNTCCCGCAGCGGGGCCACGACCCGGTCCGGCGGACACCCAGGCCGAGGGCGGCGGGATCGAGCGTGAGTCCAGCACCGTTTCTGACAGTGAGTATNCCCTAGGGCCATGAACCGTCCCGCCTCCACCAGATCCCCCGGAGCGCGTCCGTCCGGCGCCGCCGTCACCGGCGGGCGGCCGGCCCGAGAGGGGCACCGGTGAGCCGGCCGCGCCGCGACGGCCTGGAGTCCGCCGAGCTGGCCAACGAGTTCGCCGCCGTGCGGGTTTCGGTGGACCGCCGCGGAAACTCGCCCCGTCTGCTGGTCGAGGACATCGAGACCGGCGAGTCGATCCTGCTGTCCCCGATCGAGCTGGCGAGCCTGTGCCTGGCCGCGCCCGAGGATCGCCTGGACTGGTTGCGGGTCGGCGCCTACCGGGACGAGCGCANCCCCGTGCGGCGCTCCGCGCTCGCGGGCCCGGGAGCCCAGAGCTGATGGCCCCGCCCCTGGAACCCGCGGTTGTCGGCCTCGGTCTGACAGCCATGTCGCTTTCTCCTGGCGGTGTGCCCGTCGATCTCGCCATCGAGGCCGTCGCGGGTGCGCTCGCCGACGCCGGGCTCACCGCCCGTGACGTCGACGGCCTGCTCGTCAACTCCAGCCAGGGGGTCCGCCCCGACCGGCTGGGCGTGGCGCTGGCCCGCCAGGGCGGCCTCGGCGACCTGCGCCTGCTCGAGCACGTGGAGATCAAGGGCGCCACCGCGGTCGCGATGATCCAGCGGGCGGTGCTCGCCATCCGGGCGGGCCTGGCCAGCACCGTGGTCTGCGTCTTCGCCGACGCGCCGCTGCGCGCGGGCGGCACGTCCGGGTCGACCTACGCCCACAGCGGCGGCAGCGACGGGGCGCGCGGGCTGGAGCGGGCCAGCGGCGTGCTCGGCTCGGTTCCCACCTACGCTCTGCTCGCCTCGCGCTACTTCGCGGTGTCCGGCGGCGACCCCGAGGACCTGTGCGCCGTGGCCGTGTCGACCCGTGCGTGGGCGCTGGGCAACCCCGACGCGGTGGTGCGCAAGCCGCTGGACGCCGAGGGCTACTTCGCCAGCCGCATGATCTCCACCCCGTTGCGCGTGCTCGACTGCGCCCGGCCGGTCAACGGCGCGGTCGCCCTCGTCGTCAGCGGCGAGGCCACGCCCGGCCCGGCCCCGCGCATCCACGTGCGCGGGATGGGCCAGGCCCACCCGATGCGCCGGCGGCGCGCCCCGGGCGAGTCCTGGTTCGGCGGCGGTCGGGCCGCCGTCGACGGCGCACTGGCCATGGCCGGGCTCACCCGCGCCGACCTCGACGTCGTCGAGCTCTACGACCCGTTCAGCGTGGTGACCCTGCTGCTGCTGGAGGAGTACGGCCTGGTCGAGCCCGGGCAGGCGGGCAAGGTGGTCCGCTCCGGCGCGACCGCCCCCGGCGGCGACCTGCCGGTCAACACCGGCGGCGGCCAGCTCTCCGGGTTCTACCTGCAGGGGATGACGCCGCTGGCCGAGGCCGTGGTGCAGCTGCGCGGCACCGGCGGGGCACGCCAGGTGCCCGGGGCGAGCACGGCCCTCGTCGGCGGCATCGGCGGCCGGGTCGACCACCACGCCTGCCTGATCCTCGACCTGGAGCCGTCCCGATGAGCCCGAACACCGACGCCGCCATCCCCGCCGCGCTCGCCGCGCCGGATGCGCCGGACGCGCCGGACGCCGAGGACTGGCTGGTCGACGCGGCGCTGGCGCCGCTGGCCGACGGGTCGCTCGCGCCGCTCTACGCCGGCGCCGCCGCGGGCGAACTGACGCTGCCGTTCTGCGCGGACTGCGGGCTGGCCCTCGAGCTGGAGCAGCGGGCCTGCGACGGCTGTGGTGCCACCGACATCCGCTGGCGCCCGGTCGAGCGCGCCGGCACCGTGCATGCGGTGACCCTCGTGCACCGGCGCGAGCCGGGCCTGGTCCGGGTCACCGAGCCCTACCCCGTCGTGGATGTCGAGCTCACCAGCGGGCATCGACTGATCATGACCACGCTCACCGCCACCGGGTCCGCGCCCGCGATCGGCCGGCCCGTCACCGTCGGCTTTCGGGTCGTCGGCGGGGTGGCGGTACCCGCCGCAGCCCTCAGTACCACCGCAGCCCTCAGTACCACCGAACCCTCCGCACCCACCGCACCCACCGACGCCGCCACCCCCGACTCGCCCAGGGCAACCGGCACCGCCCCCGCACCAGTTCCATCAGAGACGGAGGTCTCACAATGACCGAGTTGGACACGTCGGCGCAGGTCGGCAAGGTGGACGTCGCCGCGCTCGTCGAACCTGACCGCGTCCACGGTTCCGTCTACACCTCCCAGGAGGTGTACGACCAGGAGATGGACCGGATCTTCCGCAACGGCTGGGTGTTCGTCGCCCACGACAGCGAGGTCCCCGAGCCCGGCGACTACGTCACCCGCNGCATCGCCGGCGAGCCGTGGATCGTCGTGCGGGGCAAGGACGGCGAGGTCCGGGTCCTGGCCAACCGCTGCACGCACCGCGGTAATCGGCTGTGCAACGCCGACGCCGGCAACAGCTCGTCGTTCCGCTGCCCCTACCACGGCTGGACGTTCAGCAACGACGGCCACCTCACCGGCGTGCCGATGCGCGACGGCTACGGCTCGAGCTTCCACGCGGTGCGCGACGCGATGGGGCTCGCGCCGGCCTCGGCCGTCGACAGCTACGGCGGCTTCGTCTTCGCCTCACTGAACCCGCCGGCGATCACCCTGCGCGAGCACCTCGGCAACTCCACGGTCGCCCTCGACCGGCTGCTGGCGCTGTCCCCCACCGGCGAGCTGAACCTGCGCGCCGGCTGGATGAAGCACGACATGCGCTGCAACTGGAAGATGGTCATGGAGAACAACGTGGACGGCTACCACGCGCTGTTCACCCACGCCTCCGTGTACGACGCGGTGAAGCCGGCGAAGGTCTCCCACGTCCCGTCCAAGGTCGAGGTGTACGTCCGCGACCTCGGCAACGGCCACTCCGAGATCGACTACGCCAAGGAGTACACCCGCCTCGACGAGGAGTTCATCTGGTTCGGCCGGATCCGCCGCGAGAAGCTGCCGCAGTACGTGGCCGCCATGGAGGAGGCGCGCGGGCCGGCGGACACCCACCGGGCGTTCGTCGTCGGCCCCCCGCACACGCTGATCTTCCCGAACCTGTTCCTCGCCGAGATGAACATCATGACGGTGGAGCCGCTGGGTCCGGGCCGGGCGATCGCCTACACCACGCCCGCCCTCATCCCCGGCGCGGACGAGGTCAACGAGAAGACCCTGCGCCGCAGCGAGGGTGCCATGGGGCCGNCCGGGTTCCTCATCGCCGACGACGGCGAGATCGGCGCCCGCAACCAGCTCGGCCTCGCGGCGGGCTCGCCCGAGTGGGTCGTGCTGCGCCGCGGCGAGGAGTCCGACATCACCGACGAGACCGGCATCGTCAACCACGACAAGTCGGCGGAGACGCCGCAGCGCGGCTGGTGGAAGCACTGGTCGCAGGTGCTCACCGGGACCACCGCCGCCGCCCCCGACGCCTGAGCGGGGCGTCGACCGCCCCAGGCAGCCGTCCGTCATCGCAACAGGGAGCCCGCCCACCATGTCCGACCTCACCAGCATCGGTGCCGCTGCCGCGGCGCCCGCCGGCGCCGTGCCCGCCGCCGGTGTCGACCCCGCTCTGGCCTCCTTCATCTACACCGAGGCCCGCCTCGCCGACGAGGCGCGGTACTCGGAGTGGGAGGCGCTGTGGGACGACGACGCCAAGTACTGGGTGCCGATGCACCCCGACCACGACCCGAAGGTCAACGTCTCCTACATCTACGACAACCGCCGCCGGATCCGCAGCCGGGTCGCGCAGCTCAACTCCGGCAACCGGCACTCGCAGACCCCGCCGTCGGTGCTGCGNCGGCTGATCACGAACCTGGAGGTCGTCGCCCAGGACGCCGACACGACGACCGTGGCCGGCAACTTCGTGATCTACGAGTACCGGTTCGACCTGACCGTCTGGGCCGGCCGCTACGAGTACCGGATCCGGGCGCGGGGCGGGGACCTCAAGCTGGCCGCGAAGACCGTCCACCTGGTCAACGCCGGCGGCCCCGTCTCCACGATGTCCTTCCTGATCTGAGGCGGCCCGCCTTGATCTGGGGCGGCCCGCCCTGATCTGGGGCGGCCCGCCCTGATCTGAGGCGGCCCGTTCGATCCCGGGCCGCCCTTCCTGATCCGAATTCCGGCGCCCCCGGCCCGACCTCGCGTCGGCGCCGGTCGGCTCCGCCCGCCCGAGTTGCGAGGAACGATGCTGATCGGCGACATAGCCCGGCGCAATGCCCGCCGCTACCCCGACAAGGCCGCGGTGGTGTACGAGGACGAGGAGCTGTCCTGGCGGTCGCTGGACCAGCGCGCCAACCGCATCGCCACCTACCTGCTCGGGCGGGGNCTGGCCAAGGGCGACCGGGTCGCCGTCTGCGCGCGCAACACCCCGGAGTGGCCGGAGATCACCTACGGGCTCGCCAAGGCGGGCCTGGTGCTCGTGCCGATCAACATCCGGCTCTCCGGGCCGGAGGTCGACTACGTCCTGTCCGACAGCGGGGCCCGGGCGGCCATCGTGCACACCGACCACGTCGACGGGCCGGGGGCGCCGTTGGCCGCCCTCGACACCGTCATCGAGATCGGCGGGGACTCCGTCGGCGTGAACTACGCCAAGGCGCTCGCCGCCGGCCGCGACACCGACCCCACCCCGGCGGACCTCACCGACAGCGACATCCACCTGCTGCTCTACACCAGTGGGACGACCGGTCGTCCCAAGGCCGTGGTGCACGAGCACCGGACCCTGCTCGCCCAGGTGCTCGACACGACGATCTCCACCGAGTCCCNCCACGACGACGTGTTCCTGGCGACCACCCCGTTCTTCACCGCGGGTGGGATGATCCGGACGCTGTCGTGGCTGTACCTGGGCCAGACGATGGTCATCCATCCCCGCTTCGACCCCGTCGCCGTGCTGGAGACGATCGAGCGGTGGAAGGTCACGATGACCACGTTCATCCCCACCATGCTGATCCGCACGCTGCGCGAGCTCGACGCCCGGCCCGGCATCGACGTGTCCAGCCTGCGCCGGATCAGCTACGGCTCGGCGCCCGCCCCGCCCGGCCTCGCCGAGGAGGCCGCCCGCAAGCTCGGCTGCGACCTGCAGCAGCGCTACGGCTCCACCGAGGCCGGCGGGCAGGTCACGATCCTCACCCCCGAGGATCACCGGGCGATCTTCGCCGGGGACGACGCGCTGCGCAGCTCGTGCGGCAAGGAGACCCCGCACGCGAAGATTCGCATCGTCGGCGACGACGGCGCGGAGCTGCCCCGGGGCGAGGTCGGCGAGATCGTCGTCAGGGCCGACTCGGTCGCCCGCGGCTACTGGAACCGGCCCGAGGCCAACGCCGAGACCTTCCGGCCCGACGGACTGTGGACCGGTGACCTGGGCCGCCTCGACGAGCGCGGCTACCTGCACATCGCCGGCCGCAAGACCGACATGATCATCTCCGGTGGGTTCAACGTCTACCCGGCCGAGATCGAGCGGGTGCTCGGCGCGCACCCGAACGTCGACCTGGTGGCCGTCGTCGGCGTCCCGCACCCGGAGTGGGGCGAGACCCCGATCGCGGTCGTGGTGCCCAAGGGCGACATCACCACCGAGAACCTGGAGGAGCAGCTGCGCACGCTGTCCCGCGAGCAGCTCGCCGGCTACAAGCAGCCGCGCGGCTACGCGTTCCGCGCCCAGATGCCCCTCGGTCCGGCCGGCAAGATCCTCAAGCGGGAGCTACGGGCGGAACTCGCCGCGCCCGAATCCCCGTGAGCCCGGCGCCGGGAGTGGCGTCGCTCTGGGAGCTCGCCCGCACGCGGGCGGCGCTGACCCCCGACGCCCCGCTCGCGGTGGACGCGGGCGGGGATCGGGTCACGTTCGCGCAGTTCCGCGACCGGGCCGAGCGGCTCGCCGCGGGGCTCGCGGCGCGCGGCGTCGGCCGCGACGACGTCGTGTCCTGGCAGCTGCCGAACCGGATCTCGACGATGGTCCTCGCCGCGGCGCTCAGCCGGCTGGGCGCGGTCCAGAACCCGCTGGTGACGATGCTGCGCGAGCGCGAGGTCGGGTTCATCACCCGGCAGGCCGGCGCTCGGCTGCTCGTCGTCGCGGCGAGCTTCCGCGGGTTCGACCACCTCGCCATGGCCCGCGCCGTCGCCGCCGAGGTGCCCGGCCTCGACGTGGCCGACGCGGCCGAGCTGGCCGACGCCGACCCCGCCGGCCTCCCCCCTGATTCGCCAGACTCGGCCGACGGGTCCGGGCCGTTGGCGGCGGCGCCGGTGCGCTGGCTGCTCTACACCTCGGGCACCACCTCGGCCCCCAAGGGCGCCCGGCACACCGACCGGGCGCTGCTCGCCGCGTCCACCACGTTCAGCGACGCGCTGGCGGTCACGGCCGACGACCGGGTCGCGGTGCTGGCGCCGATCGCCCACATCGGCGGGCTTGCCCACCTGCTCACGGCGCTGCGCTGCGGCAGTTCGCTGGTGACCGCCGAGGTGTTCGACCCGGCGAGCACCCCGGACCTGCTCGCCGCCCACGGCGTGACGATCGTCGGGTCCGGGGTGCCGTTCATCCGGGCCTACCTGGCCCGCCAGGCCGCCGCCCCGCACGCGCGGCTGTTCCCGCGGGCGCGGGTGTTCCTCTGCGGCGGCTCCCCGCGTCCGGCGAGCCTGCATGCCGAAGTCCGCGACGCCCTCGGCGGGGTGGGCGTCGTCTCCGGCTACGGGATGACCGAATGCCCGTACGTCTGCTGGGGGCGGGCGGACGACGCCGACGCCGACCACGCGAGCACCGAGGGTCCGCCCGGCGAGGGCGCCGAGGTCGTCGTCGTACGCCCCGACGGATCGCGTGCCGACCCCGGGGAGTCCGGGGAGATCCGGGTCCGCGNCCCGCAGCTCATGCTCGGCTACGTCGACGCCGCCCTCGACNCCGACGCGTTCGACGCCGACGGCTTCTTCCGCACCGGCGACCTCGGTTTCGTCGACGAGCGGTCCTACCTCACCGTCACCGGCCGACTCAAGGAGGTGATCATCCGGAACATGGAGAACATCTCCGCCCGGGAGGTCGCCGAGCCGCTGGCCGCCCACCCCGCAGTCGCCGACGTGGCCGTGCTCGGCGTGCCGGATCCGGTGACGGGCGAACGGGTCTGCGCCGTGGTCGTGCCCGCGGACGCCGCCACGCCGCCGACGCTGTCCCAGCTCTGCGAGCACCTGCTCGCCGGCGGCCTGAACAAGCGCAAGCTCCCGGAGCGGCTCGAGATCGTCGAGGCGCTGCCGCGCAACGCGATGGGCAAGGTCGCCCTGCCCGACCTGCGCCGGCGCATCGGCGTCTGACCACCTAAGGACGATCAGCATGCTCATCATCGGCCGGCCGGCGCTGGTCATCAGCGAGTTCCAGCGCGGCATCGTGGATCCGGCGGTGAGCCGGCTGCCCGCGCTCGCCGAGCAGGCCGCGTCGCGGGACGTCGGCGCCCGCATCGGCGTGCTCGCGGAGGCGTTCCGCGCCGCCGGCCTGCCGGTGGTGCACGCCATCATCGAGCACCGGCCCGACCTGGTCGGCCTGCGCGCGAACTCGGCGCTGTCCGCGATGGCCATCAAGCGCCGGACGATGATCGCCGGCAGCGTGGACGTCGAGGTCCCCGAGCCCGCGACCCCGCGCGAGGGCGACCTGGTCAGCAGCCGCGCGACGGGGCTCACCGCCTTCTACGGCACCGACCTCGACGCGATGCTGCGGCTGACCGACACCCGCGTCCTGGTCGTCGCCGGCGTGTCGACGAACGTCGCGATCCCGGGGCTCGCGCTGGAGGCGGTCAACCGCGGCTACCACGTGGTGCTGCCCGAGGACGCCACCGCGGGCGCCTCCGCCGAGACCCACCGGTTCATGCTCGACAACTTCCTGGCCATGGTCACGAGGATCACCACCGTCGACGAGGTCGTGGCCGAGCTGAAGGCGGGCGCCGGCGCCGGGGACGCNNGCCCCTGATCCCTGACCCACTCCCCCACCGTCCAGCCCAGCCGGCTCGCCCACTCCCGAGGATCATTCATGCCGCTCAAGGACCTCACGACCGTCCTGTACGAGGTCGACGACCACGTCGCGACCATCACCCTCAACCGCCCCGAGCGACTCAACTCCTTCACGGAGACGATGACGCTGGAGATGGAGGCGGTCTGGCACGAGGTCCGCGACGACGACGACGTGCGCGTCGCCGTCCTGCGCGCCGCCGGCGAGCGCGCGTTCTGCACGGGGCTGGACATCCAGGAGGGCCCCTGGTGGAACGACCAGAACCAGTGGAACCAGGAGGACCCCGGGGTCCGCCTCGGCCCGCGCAAGCAGTTCGTCTGGAAGCCGGTGATCACCGCGGTGCACGGTATCGCCGCCGGCGGCGCCATGTACTTCCTCAACGAGTCGGACATCATCATCTGCTCCGAGGACGCCACCTTCTTCGACCCGCACGCCAACGGCGGTCTCGTCTCCGCGCTGGAGCCGCTCGGGATGCTCGCCCGCAACATCCCCCTGGGCGACGTGCTGCGCTGGGCGCTGCTGGGCAACGACGAGCGGATCACCGCCGAGACGGCACTGCGACTGGGTATCGTCACCGAGGTGGTATCCCGCGAGCAGCTCTGGCCGCGGGCCGCGGAACTCGCCGCCGAGATCGCCGCGCGCCGCCCGGAGGCCATCCAGGGCACCATCCGCGCCATCTGGGAGTCCCTGGACATGACCCCGTCGCTGGCCCAGCGGGCCGGGCTGTCTTACACCCAGCGCGGCAACCGCGGCGGCAGCCCCGTTCCGCAGAACGTGAAGCGCAAGCCCCGCTTCCGCTGACCGGCTCGACGCCCAGCCGACTCCCACCCCAGCCGACTCCCACCCCAGCCGACTCCCACCCCAGCCCACGAGGACGACCACCACATGCGTATCCACATGGAGCAGCAGGAGTGCTCCGGGCACGGCCAGTGCTACCTGGTGAACCCGGAGCTCTACCCGCTCGACGACGACGGCTTCACCGCGCTCAACGGCGACGTCGCCGTGCCCGCGGGCGCCGAGGACGACGCCCGCCGCGGCGTCGCCGCCTGCCCCCAGCAGGCCATCTCCGTCCTGGCCGACTAGCACCGTTGCAGTACCAGGGCCACGGCGGGCGGCAGGACAAGCACAGGACACACACCGCAGGACAGCGACCAAGCCGGGCGGGAACGAGGAGACGGTAATGATCAGCGAATCGGCCGATGTGGCGATCGTCGGCGCGGGACCGTGCGGGGTGACGCTCGCCAACCTGCTGGGCACCTACGGGGTCAGCACCGTCGTGCTCGACCGGGAGTCCGGGGTCATCGACTATCCGCGGGCCGTCGCCGTGGACGACGAGTCGTTAAGGACGTTCCAGACCGTCGGCCTGGTCCACGAGGTGCTCGCCGACTGCATCCAGAACGCCCCGATCCGCTACCACAACTCGCAGGGCAAGGTCCTCGCGCACNTGGGGCCGAGCGGGCAGCCGTTCGGCTGGCCGCGGCGCAACCTGTTCTTCCAGCCGCTGATGGAGGCGACGCTGCGCCGCGGGCTCGACCGCTTCCCCGGCGTGCGGCTGTACGCCGACACGGAGGTGACCGGGCTGGAGCGCACCGCCGACGGCGTGGTGCTCACCGGCACGCGTGGCGGTGAGGACGTCACCGTCACCGCCCGCTACCTCGTCGGCGCCGACGGCGGGCGCAGCTTCGTGCGCCGCAGCGTCGGCGTCGAGCTCGTCGGCGAAACGAACCCGTCGAAGTGGCTGGTGGTCGACGTCTCCGACGACCAGCTCGACGCGCCCTACTCGGCGGTGCACTGCGACCCGGTCCGCCCGTCGATGACGATCCCGCTGCCCTACGGGCACCGCCGCTTCGAGTTCAAGCTGCTGCCCGACGAGACCGACGAGCGGATGGTCACCGACGAGGTCGTCATGGGCCTGCTCGCCAAGCACTACCGGGACACGCCGATGCCGCGGATCTCCCGGCGGCGGATCTACTGGCACCACTCCCGCATCGCCACGACCTTCCGGGTCGGCCCCGTGTTCCTCGCCGGCGACGCCGCCCACCTGCAGCCGCCGTTCTTCGGCCAGGGGATGAACTCCGGGATCCGGGACGCGACGAACCTCGGCTGGAAGCTCGCCGCGGTCCTCGCCGGCCGCGCCGACGAACGCCTCCTCGACAGCTACGACGCCGAGCGGCGCGCCCACGCCGAGACCATGGTCTCCTTCGCCACCCGGGTCGGCGCGATGTACGAGCCGCGCAACCGGCTCACCGAGCGGGTCCGCGACGCGTTCTTCGTCGGCGTCCAGCGCATCCCGGGGGCGCGGGACTACATCCTGCAGATGAAGTACAAGCCACTGCCCCGCTACACCGAGGGCGCGGTCCTGGCTCCGGCCGCCCCGGACAAGGGCTCCCCGGTGGGCCGGATGTTCGGCCAGCCGTCGGTGGAGACCGCCGACCGGCTGCGGATGAAGCTCGACGACGTCGTCGGGCCGTCGTTCGCCGTCATCGGCCTCGGGCGCGACCCGGCCGCGGCGCTGTCCGCGGAGGGTCTGGCGTTCTGGCAGGCGCTGGGCGCGCTGACCATCCGGGTCGACCCGGCCCGCACCGCGCGGCGCGGCGCGGCCGCGGAGGACAGCGCCGCCACCGCGACGGCGACCGCCGCCACCGCGAACGCCGAGCCGGCGACCGGATCGCTGCTGGTGCGCGACATCGACGGTGCCTTCCGCGACCTGCGCCTGGGCCGCCCTGCCGACGAGATCATCATCCTGCGCCCAGACCGGTACGTGCTGGCGGTCTGCCCGGCCGCGGAGCTGGAGGCCACGACGCGGCGGCTGCGTTCTCTGCTGGGAGTGCCGCCCGCCGCTGCCCTCGGCGACGCCCCGGGCCCGCTCTCCCCACCCACGGCCAGCCCGCGTTCCTGACCCTGACGCCTTCCGGCCGCGGTCACCTCCCCACGAGGCGACCGCGGCGGAGGCGTCCTCCGTCGCGGGTGTGGATCGCGGTGGGGTCGACGTGGCGGGTCGCGCGGGCGAGGATCCCCGCCGGCTCGGACCCGGGCAGGACCGGTGGTGCTGCGACGAGGACGCGGCCGTCGACGGTCCGCGCGGTGACGGTCCCGTCCGCGTCGCGGCCGAGGCTGATGTCGT
>NZ_LJFZ01000026.1:0-115683 GCF_001420875.1 Frankia sp. AvcI1
ACCTGCAAGGCCCGCTCGAGGACAGCTTTCGTCATCTGGTTCAACAGGCCATCGACACCGTCGATCGGTGTTCCGGTCGCTTTCGCGTCCTTCAACAACGTGTCGATCGCCTCCGGCGCGAAAGCCTCGGTGATCCTCTTCGCTGCCGCTTCGTCTTTTGTCCGAAGCGTCGTGCTCTGTGTCATTCGGTGTACCTTTCCGACCTACCCGATCAAGGTAGATCGATCCTGGTCCACCTCTGGCTTACACAGTCGTCATGACACGCCCCTGCTGCGCGACCCACGGCTGCTCGTTCTCGACGAGCCGGCCAACGGCCTGGACCCCGCCGGCATCCGGGACATGCGTGCCCTGGTCACAAGGCTCGCCGCCGGGGGGCTGACCGTGCTGCTGAGCAGCCACAACATGGACGAGGTCGAGGAGATCTGCGACAACGTCACCATCATGCGCACCGGCCGGGTGGTCTACCACGGCTCGATCGACCAGTTGCGCGCCCAGGCCCCGGACCCGTCCCACCGGCTGGTGACCAGCGACGACGCCCAGGCACTGCGCCTGGCCGCCGACCATCCGGCCGTGGCCGTGGCCGTCTCCGGCCACCCGGACGGCGGCCTGGCACTGCGCGCCCAGCCGGCCGACGCCGACGCCTACGTCCTCGCGCTCGGCCAGGCCGGCGTGGCGGTCCGGGCCCTGCACCTGGAGATCGCGCCGCTGGAGTCGCTGTTCTTCATGCTCACCGAAACCGACCCGACGGCCGGACGTGACGTGCCCGCCCAAACCCCGCCGGATGCCCTCGCCGGAGTGACCTCGTGACCACCCCAGCCACCACCGCGACAGCCCCGGTGCCNCCCGCGGCAGTCCACCCCCGGCCGGTCGGCCGGGGCCGGGTGATCACCGCCTTCCGGTGGGAGATCATCAAACTCGCCGCCCAGGCCCGCACCCGGGCCACCCTCGCCGTCTGCCTGCTCGCCCCCTTCGTGTTCGTGGTACTCCTCGACCGCCAGGACCGCCTGCCGAAGGACACCCTCTACGGCCGGTGGGTGCACGCCAGCGGCTTCGCGACGCCGCTGCTCATCCTCGGCTTCGCCGCCCAATGGGTGTTCCCGCTGCTCACCAGCCTCGTCGCCGGCGACATCTTCGCCAGCGAGGACCAGCACGGCACCTGGAAGACGATCCTCACCCGTTCCCACAGCCGCACCCAGATCTTCTGGGCCAAGTCCCTGGCCGCGGCCACCTTCGCCACCGCCGTCCTCACCGTCCTCGCACTGAGCTGCCTGACCGCCGGCGTGCTCCTCGTCGGACACCAGCCACTGGAAAGCCTGTCCGGCACCCTGCTGCCCCCGGGCCGCACCGCCGGGCTGGTCCTCGCCGCCTGGGCCACCGCCCTGCCACCCCTGCTCGGCTTCACCGCCCTCGGGATCATGCTGTCGGTGCTCACCCGCAGCAGCCCCGCCGGAATCGTCGGACCGATCATCCTCGGCCTGCTCATGCAGCTCTACGCCTTCCTCAACGGCGCCGACACCATCCGCCACCTGCTGCTCGTCACCCCCTTCGACGCCTGGCACGGCCTGTTCGCCGCGCACCCGTACTACGGACCGCTGCGCGACGGCACGTTCGTCAGCGTCGGCTACCTCGTCATCTGTCTGGCCGTCGCCTACACGGCGCTGCGCCGCCGCGACATCACCGGAGGCTGACCCGCATGCGCCTGCACCGCCTCGCCTCCGGCCGACTGCTCCGCGCGGCCGTCGCCGCCAGCGCCGCCACCGCGCTGACCGCCGCCCTCGCCGGCTGCGCCACCGACGTCACCCGACCGCGCGTCGAAGGCTCCCTCGGCCCCGTCTTCGCCAACCTCTACGTCCAACANCAGACCCTGCTCGGCCACCCCGGGCTCACCCCGACCGCCATCGCCGCCAGACCCACCTGCCACCGCAGCACCCCCGGATCCCACGACAAAGGCGCCGGCAGCGACTGGATCTNCCAGGTCGGCTGGACCGACGGCACCGGCAAGACCCAGAGCGGCAAGTTCGAACTCCAGGTCCGTTCCAACGGCTGCTACCAGGCCGGCGGCCCCAGCAAGATCGTCGGACCAATCATGATCCGGAGCGTCGCCGGCAAACAGGNCATCAACCCGGTGTTCGAGTTCGACGGCTGCTTCGACACCACCTGAACCCCACCCGAGACGGGAATCCCGCGCGGAACGGCNCCCGTCCGAGCGTGCTTGTGACAACCGAGTGGCCGGCGGGCGAGCCACTTCGACGAGCGGAGACACGGTCGTGCATGAACTGACGTACCTGCAAGCGGGCGTCATCGGACTCCTCCAAGGAATCACCGAACTGTTCCCGGTCTCCAGCCTGGGCCACTCGGTGCTGATACCGGCGCTGATCGGCGGTTCCTGGCAGCACCTGGTGACCGAAAACGCCTCCGGCAACAGCGAGGGCTCGCCCTACCTGACGTTCGTCGTCGGGCTGCACGTTGCCACCGCCGTCGCCCTGCTGGTTTTTTTCCGGTCCGACTGGGCCCGCGTCATCCGGGCCTTCCTCACCACGCTGCGCACACGGCGCATCGAGACCTCGGCGCAACGGCTCGCCTGGCTGATCGTGGCCGCGACCGTCCCCGTCGGAATAATCGGCCTGGCGTTGGAACACACCTTCCGCACCCTGTTCGCCAAACCGCTGGCCGCCGCACTGTTCCTGACCGCCAACGGAATGATCCTGCTCGCCGGAGAACGGCTGCGCCGCCGCAGCGAACAACGCGCCGGCACACACCAGGCCAGCGCCAGGGCCGAGCCGGCAACCATCCCGCTCACCGTTCCCGCCCCAGCCACCGTCCCCACGCAGACCACCAGCGCGCCGGGCGGCCGGGCGACAGCCCGCCACACGACCGCACCCCGCGGTGGCCTCGTGGTGTCCGAGCACCGCAGCCTCGACACGCTCGCCTACCGGGAAGCCGGCGTGATCGGCCTGTTCCAGACCCTGGCGCTGCTCGCCGGCATCTCCCGCTCCGGCATCACCATGGTCGCCGGCCTGCTACGTGGCCTCGACCACGAAGACGCCGCCCGCTTCTCCTTCCTGCTCGCCACCCCCGTCATCCTCGCCGCCGGCCTGCTCAAGCTCCCCGCCCTGGCCGGCCCCGCCGGCGACGGCATCCGCGGCCAGGTCATCCTCGGCGCGCTGATCNCCGGCATCGCCGCCTACCTGTCCATCCGCTTCCTGGTCCGCTACTTCGAGACCCGCACCCTGACCCCCTTCGCGATCTACTGCCTGCTGACGGGCGCGCTGTGCACCGTACGTTTCGCCATCGCCTAGCTCATGCCGACCGCAGAGCCGGGGCCCGGTTCCAGCGGTCGGTTTCCCTCACCCCATCGGTCCGGTCTCGATGAACACGCCTACGGCGGCCGGTGGTGGGGTGCTGCACCACCTGCTCGTCCTGCACGGACCGACGGCCTATGCCCTGGTCGGGGTTCTCGCGTTCGCCGAGGCCGCGGTCTTCGTCGGGTTCGTGCTGCCCGGCGAGACCGCCGTCATCCTGGGAGGGGTCCTGGCGAGCCAGCAGGCGGTCAGCCTGACCGGCATGGCCGCCGTCGTGGTCGTCGCCGCGATCAGCGGCGACTCCGTGGGCTACGAGATCGGCCGGCACTTCGGCGAACGGCTCCTGAACCTCCCACTCCTACGCGACCGCCGCCCAGACCTCGACCGGGCTCTCGCCTACCTGCGGGCCCACGGCGGGCGAGCGGTGTTCCTCGGACGGTTCACCGCGTTCCTGCGCGCGGTCACGCCGGGACTGGCGGGCCTGTCCCACCTGCCCTACCGGCGATTCCTCGCCTTCAACGCCGCCGGCGGCCTGCTCTGGGGTGTCGGGTTCACCCTGCTCGGCTACGCCGCCGGCGCCTCCTACGCCAGCATCGAGAAGGCCGCCGGATGGGCCTCCACCGGCCTCCTCGTCCTCATCCTCGCCGTCGCGGTCGGCCTGCACCTCCACCGCCGACACCGCCACGTCACCAACCCCGACCCGCCCATCCCCCCCACACCCCCGCCGGACCGGTAAGCGGCCCGGCCACGCACCACCTTCCTTCCCTCGCCGCCATCCAGACATTCACCGCCTTCCGTACAGCCGGGACAGCAATTGCAGTCACTCGGGTTCCTCGCCAGAGTGCATCGAGCTGGTGGGATGCCGGACCGGGGCCGCTGTCGTGTCGGCGGGGCGCCGGGTGCGGTGCGGGCCGTGCGGTCTGCTCGCGGAGGGCGGCGAGCTCGGGCAGGAGGGATCGGCCACGCCGAGCTGCTCGGCCATGAAGTCCAGCACCGCGGTCGGGACGTCGAGCGGGTCTTCCAGGAACATCCCCACCCAGCGGACCGTGACGAGGTGGAGACTGAACCCGAGCTTCATGTGCTCGCCACGGTGACGCTCGACCAGCGCCCGATCCTCGTCATCGACGAAGAACACACGCTCCAGGTCAGCCCGCGAGGGCGCTCCCGCGTACCGGCCGTACGCCGCCGCCTCGTCATCCGTTGTCACGCTTGTCGGTCCCCCGTCGTCGCCGTAGCAAGTCACTCACTGTCCGACATCGTGATCTCAGCCTGGTTGCGTCGCCCACCGTGGCCGTCCCTGCGACACCCGCGACCCGGTCGCTCCCTACACTGGATGGGCTAGAACGCCGTGCCCGACCTGCCTGCCCTGCCTGCCGCGAGGGAGCTGCCGATGGCCACCGGAGTACTGATCGCCGAGAGCCTGCGCGTGGGAACGGTCCTGGACGACCTGCCGCTGCTCGTGCGGAAGATCCAACGATCGGCGTCGGGAAACGCCACCGCCGACCAGCCGCCCGTCTGGACGCTGATCTCCTTCGACGTCGCGGACGCTCAGGCCGAGGCTCTGTCCGCGCGGCTGAGCGAGGTTCTGGACGAGTCCGGGTGGTACGTGGACCTGCACACCGCCGAGGAGAGCCTCATCGCGTTCCCCGGTCGCGTCTTCCGCTACCCGCGCGGTGACCCCGCAGGGCCGCACCGAAGCCGAGGAGCACGGCCGCGCCCTGGGCATACCCGACTCCCAACTCGACTGGCCGACCTGACTGCGATGCGTGTGGGCTCGCACGGCGACAGCGACGGCGAGCGCGCAGTCCCGCCGATCCGTCACCACGGTCGAACGTCGTGATCACCGCGCCCGGTCCGCCGCCGCTGCGCGGCCACGTCGTGAGCCGCCTGGCCGACCTGCTGGTGACCTCGGCCCCCGACCGGGTACTACGCGTCGCGATCGACGGACCGGACGCCGCGGGCAAGACGACGTTGGCCGACGAACTCGCCGACGCGGTCACCCGCCGGGGCCGACCCGTCGTGCGCGCCGGTGTCGACGGCTTCCACCAGCCCACCCACGTGCGTCGGCGACGAGGATCGATGTCGGCCGAGGGATACTTCCTCGACGCGTTCGACTACCCCGCCCTGCGGCGCCTGCTGCTCGACCCGCTCGGGCCGACCGGTGACCGTCGCTACCGCGACGCCTGCTTCGACCACCGCGGCGACACCCCACTGGACCGGCCGGTCCAGCGGGCGGCCGACGACGCCGTGCTGGTCGTCGACGGTGTGTTCCTCCTGCGCGCGCAACTGCGCGACTGCTGGGATCTCGGCCTGTTCCTCCAGATCAGCCCGGCCGAGTCGCTGCGCCGCGCGCTGCGACGCGACGTCACGCTGTTCGGCTCGGACGCCGCCGTCCGGACGCGTTACGCGGCGCGCTACCTGCCGGCGCAGGAGCTCTACCACGCCCAGGCCGCACCCCGGGACCACGCCGACGTACTGATCGACAACGAGCGCCCGGACCACCCCGTCGTGCTGCGCTGGCCTGTTGCGCGCCGGCCCGCCTGAACCGCGCCGGGGCGCGCGCGGAACGCATCGCCCCGTGCTTCTCCGATCCACATTGTTCGCCCCGTTCCGCGCGAGAGTCCGCGGGAAATGTACCGGTTCCTACGCCGGTTTCCCTGTTTCCGTGTTTGCGCTGCGTGCACAGGACGGATAACACGCAGACGAGTGCCTGGGAACGCCGCCGTCGAGCCGACGACGTCTACCATTCGGGGCCGTCGCGCCGGGCGGTCGTGCGCGGGTTCGAAGGGGCCGACAATGTCCGTGACACGTGGGCGTGCACCGATGGTGATCGCCGCTGCCGTGGCGGGTGTCTGCGGCCTGCTCTCGGCCCCGGCTGCGCTGGCCGCGACCACCGCGGCCACACCGGCGACCGCGGCGACCCGGCCGCCGGTGCAGGTCACCGACCTCGGCCTGCCCGCCGGGGCCTTCCTGCGCTCCAACGCCACCGTCGTCAACGACCAGGGCGTCGTGGCCGGCGGCGGGCCCGACCCGGCCTATGGCTACCACGGATTCATCTGGCGCCAGGGGACGGTGNAGGCCATCGGCGGCACGGCGAACGCCATCAACGGCTCCGGGACCGTCACGGGCACCATCGTGCAGCATTACGACACCACCGCGCACCGGGACGGAACGGGCCTGCCCTACCTGGGGGGCCGGCCCGAGCTGGGGGGATATCGCAGCGGCGCCGACGACATCAACGCCGCGGGAACCATCGTCGGATTCAGCACCGTGAACGACGGTGTGCGCGGCGGAGGAGCCGTCTGGTTCGGCAATTCCGCGGTGAACGTCGGGACACTCGGCGGCACGCAGAGCTCCGCCGCCGGGATCAACGATCGCAACCAGGTGGTCGGGTCGAGCACCCTCGCCAACGGGGACACCCACGCGTTTCTCTGGAGCAGGGGCCGGCTGACCGATCTCGGCACGCTGGGCGGCCGTAACAGCCACGCCGTCGACATCAACAACGCCGGCCAGGTGATCGGCACCAGCGACACCGCCGGCGGCGCCTCACACGCGTTCCTGTGGGACCACGGGCGGCTGATCGACCTCGGCACGGCCCGCCGCGACACGACCAGCACGGCCATCGCGATCAACGACCGCGGTGAGGTCCTCGTGAGCAGCAGCGACGGCACCGCCACCCACGGCTTCCTCTGGCGCGGCGGACGACGCGGGGACCTGGGTGGCCTGGGCGGCCNTGACACCGTGCCGGCGGCGTTGAACAGCCGCGGTGAGGTCGCCGGCAAGGCCACGCTGCCCGACGGGCGCACTCACGCGTTCCGCTGGTCCGAGGGCTCGATCCTCGACCTCAGCGGCGCGGACGTGGCCGAGAGCGAGGCCTACGACCTCAACACCACCGGGCTCGTCGTGGGCGGCGCCGACGTGCCCGACAGCACCCACCACCACGCGATCATCTGGCGGATCGGCCGGCCCTGAGCGCCCCGACCGCNGGGCTTCCTCTGCCCTGGGCCCTCAGCGTCTCCCACCCGCCCCGGCGGACGGGAACCGGTTTCCCCTGCTCCTGCCCTGCGGCGACCACGCCGCGTCGCGTGCCTGCGACCATGACCCTGTGACGACCCCGGACATGTCTGATCCCGCCACGAGGAAGGCCACGGCAGCGGCGTGGCGCGCCATCGCGAGCCGATCACGGCGCGAGGCCGTTCAGCTCGCGGGACGNGGCCGGCGTCACCCGGACCAGACGGTCGCCGAGGCCGCCGACGGATGGGCACGGATGATCCTTCGCCCGGTCTGGTGGAACCGCGTTCCCGCCTGGACGCTCACCGCGTTCGGGCTGGTGCTCGCCGCGGGCGCCGTCCTGCTGTCCGATCCGGTCCTGGCGGTCGGCGCCTTCGTCGTCCTCGCCTGCGGCTGCCTTGGATGGCTCACGCACCGCGCCGCCTCGCGCATCCTCGCCGCCTCGGCGGACACCGCCGCGTAGGGCTGCGTCCGGGCATGCGGGTGGTGGGTCGGCCCGGCACGTCCAGGTCGCCGCAGCGCGGTGCCTGTTCGCGGCGCCACTACTAGACAATGCAAGGTACCCGGCTTAGTCTGGACGCATGGCGCCGACGCATGATCCTCAGCTGCTCAAGGGCGTCCTGTCGCTGCTGCTGCTGCGGCTGCTCGCCGAGCGGGAGTCCTACGGCTACGAGGTCGTCCAGCGGCTGCGCGAGCTCGGGCTGACCGACATCGGCGAGGGCAGCGTCTATCCGGCGCTGGCCCGCCTGGAACGTGAGGGTCGGCTCCACGGGCGGCTGGTCGCCTCCCGCTCCGGGCCGGCCCGCAAGTACTACCGGCCGACTCCGGCCGGATCCCAGGCGTTGGCGCAGGGCACCGCAAGCTGGTTGTCGCTGGCCGCGGTGGTCCACCCCGTGCTGGTCCGCAGCCTCCCCGATCCGCCCAGCGCCACCCCGCCCGAGTCGCCGGCCACCCCACCGACCGCCATCCCGCCCGAGGCCGCCCCGCCCACCGGCACCCCGCCCACCGGCGCCTCGCCCACCGTTACGGAGGACACCTGACGATGGCCACCTCGCCGAGCACCCTCGACCGGCTGCGGATCGAACGCACCGTGTGGACGATGAACACCCGGCTGCAGGACCTGCCGCGCCGCTCCCGGACCGCCCTGCGCCGGGAGCTGCGCGCCGACCTGCATGCCGCGGCCGCGGACGTCGGCGCCCGCCAGGCCGTGCGCCAGCTCGGGGACCTGCGTGTCCTCGCCGCCGGCTACCTCGCCGCCGAGTACGGCGAGCTGGCGCGCCGCCCGTCCTGGACTGCGGCCGCCGTCACGATCTTCGTCGTCGAGGGCGTCATGATGCTGGTCGACTATGTCGCCAGGACCGCCTTCGACGCCGGGATCACCGCGACGCCCGACGCCACCGGCACCTTCCGCTGGGCGGGGGTCCCCTACCTGACCAGCGACGCCACCTTCACCTACCAGCACGGATCCCACACCTCGGTCGGTGGGGCGTGGACGCCGCTGGTCTACGTGCTCATGCTCGGCGGGGCCTTCGTCGCCGGGCGCATGTGGCGGCTGCTGTTCGCCCGCCAGCGCCCCGGCACGCCCCTGTCCGTCGAGGCCCCACCCGCCGTCCACGGGGACGGAAACGGCGGCCGGGTCTGACGTCCGAACCCCTATACGCGGCTCGAGTTCGTTCCCCGCGGGCAGGGGGCTGGCGGCGCGCCGGGCGGTCCGCGCAGAATCAGTGCAGACGCGAAAGCAAACCCAGGACCAGGGCGTCGAACGGGCGTTCGACACGATGGGGGTGCGTGTGCTGTNCTGGTGGCTGTGGAGCAGGACGTACGGTGGCGCATCGACGTCGCCTGGGACGGCGAGCATCGCTACATCGCCGACGAGCTCGGCTGGCGGCTGACCGACGATCCGCACGAGGCGCGCACCTGGCCGACCCGGCCGCAGGCCGTGCGCGAGGCGACCGCGTTCGCACGGGCTCGCGCCTGGCGCATCGAATACGGCGGCGCCGCCATCGCACCGGTGCCGGCGATCTGGGGGCCGGACACGACGCAGGGGGAACCGCCCGCGCGGTCCTCCCCGTCGTAACTGTCGCACTCCAGGGGTCGAGGTCGTGGGAAACGTCAGTCCGAGCGGCGGAAACCGCCCTCGGTGTTGATGGTCTGCCCGGTGATCCAGGCGGCGTCGTCGGTCGCGAGCCAGGCGACGAGGCGGGCGGGGTCGTCCGGGGTGCCCCAGCGTTGCCGGGGGAATCGGCGGCGGACGGCGGCGTAGAGCTCGGGTGCGGCGTAGCCGGTGTCCACGGGCCCCGGATTGACCGCGTTGACGGTGATGGCCTGGTCGGCGAGATGGTCCGCGAGGGTGCGCGTGATGGACGCGAGGGCCCCCTTGCTGGCTGCGTAGGCGACCTCGTCGCGCATCGGTCCGAGGTCCTGCCCCGAGGTCATGACGATGATCCGTCCGCCTCGCCGGCCGTCGTGCTGCGCGGCGAAGGCCTGCGCCAGCAGAATGGTCGAGCGGGTGTTGACGGCCCAGTGGGCGTCGAGCATGGCGGCGTCCAGGGTGCCCAGCGGACCGTCACCGCCGCTGCGAGCGTGGTTGCACACGAGGATGTCGAGGTGCCCGACGGCGTCGCGGGCACTGTTGACCACCTGTTCGGGTGCTTCGGCAACGGCGAGGTCGAGCTCCAGGTGGTGGACGGCCGCCTGGCCGTCGCCGCGGGCGGCGGCCACACCGTCGATGACCGCCTGGGGCCCGCCGGGATCGGCCCCCCAGGGCTGGTCCCGGTCGTGCGGCGTGTAGTGGTGCAGGAACAGTGTCGCGCCCAGGGCGGCGAGGCGTCGGGCGGTGGCGTATCCGATGCCCGCACGTCGGCTGACGCCGGTGACCAGCGCCGCCCTGCCGCGCAGCGGCAGCGCTTCGTGGCGGGGCTGGACCGGGTCGGGTTCGACGAGAGACATGATCGTCATTCTCGGTGCCGGGATGGTTACGCGCCACGGATCGGCGCGCGGGTGGCGCGGCGTCGCCTACTTCCCTCGGGATGGGAAGAAACTCCGTCACAACCGGGGGGAATTTGCCTGACCCTGTTGCGCGCCTCGGCATTTCCTGACCTATTTCAGGGGCCGATAGCGTCAGAATCATGGAATGGAGTTTTCAGTCGGCCGAAAGGCTCGCGGCCGCACTGCGTGCCGGTGACGTGACTTCGGCGGAGCTGACCGACGAGGCGATCGCCCGTATCGAACGGGACGACAAGGTGATCAACGCGATCTGCGTGCCGGACTTCGACCGCGCGCGGGACGCCGCGCGCGGCGCCGACCAGGCGCGCGCCCGCGGCGAGGACCGGCCGCTGCTCGGCATCCCGGTGACGGTCAAGGAGTCCTACAACATCGCCGGACTGCCCACGACCTGGGGCATGCCGCAGCACGCGAACTACCTGCCGGCCCAGGACGCGGTACAGGTGTCGCGGCTCAAGGCCGCGGGCGCGGTGGTGCTCGGCAAGACCAACGTCCCGGTGGGGCTGCAGGACATCCAGAGCTTCAACGAGATCTACGNCACCACCAACAACCCGTGGGATCACGGTCGCACGCCGGGCGGCTCCTCCGGTGGGTCGGCGGNGGCCCTGGCGTGCGGGTTCGGCGCGCTGTCCATCGGCTCCGACCTCGCCGGCTCGCTGCGTACCCCCGCCCATTTCTGCGGCGTCTACGCACACAAGCCGACACTCGGGCTGGCGGCAACCCGCGGCATGGTCGCGCCTGGCGCGCCGGCACTGCCGACCGACCTCGACCTCGCCGTCGTCGGTCCGATGGCGCGCACCGCCCGCGACCTCGCCCTCCTGCTCGACGTCATGGCCGGACCGGACCCGCTGACGGGCGGCGTGGCGCACACCGTGGCGCTGCCGCCCGCGCGCCACGAGCGCCTCGCCGACTTCCGGGTCCTGGTCCTCGACGAGCACCCGCTGCTGGCGACCGGGTCCGCCGTGCGGGCGGGCGTGCACCGGGTGGCCGACGCGCTCGTCGACGCAGGAGCCCGCGTCGAACGGCACACGGCGCTGCTGCCCGATCTGACCGACGCCGCGACGCTCTACACGCAGTTGCTGTTCTCGGGTTCCGTCGCGCGTTTTCCCGTCGAGGCGTACGAGCAGCTGCGGACCCGCGCCGCCGGGCTGAGCGCGGACGACCGCAGTCTCGACGCGACGCGGCTGCGCGCCATGGTGTTCAGCCACCGCGACTGGATCGAGGCGAACAACCGTCGCGAGCTCCACCGCCACGGCTGGCGGCAGCTGTTCGCCGAGTTCGACGCCGTGGTGTGTCCGATCACNCCGACTCCCGCGTTCGGCCACGACCACAACCCCGATCCCCTGGAACGCCGGATCGACGTCGACGGCGTCGAGTACCCGTACTTCGACCAGCTCGTCCTGGCCGGCCTGGCCACCATGGCGGGCCTGCCGGCCACCGCGATACCCGCGGGTCGGTCCCCCGTGGGCCTGCCGGTGGGAGTGCAGCTCATCGGCCCGATGTTCGAGGACCGCACCCCGCTGCGGCTGGCCGAACTGCTCGAGCAGAGGATCGGCGGCTTCCAGGCACCGACGTAGGGCGTACGTCGGGCGTACCGGCGGGAACACCCGCCACGGCCCCCTTCCGGTGGGTGTCCGGTCCCCGCCCCACCTCCGCCGTCCGCGACGTCACGGCAGCGGTCAGGCCTCGAGGAAGACGATGTCCTCCGGGGGGACGGTCAGGGTGACCTTCTCCTGCCCGCTGGCGGGATCGGTGCGCACCCGGACCAGGGTGTCCAGGGCGGTGGCGTGACCCGCCGGAACGGTGAACAGCCGGTCGTCGCCGGCAGCGAGGAAATCCGCGAAACCGGCCAGATCCACCCCGCCGGTCTCATCCAGGGTCAGGTACTCCGCCAGCCGGCGGAACAGCTTCGGCAGGATGACCAGATCATCGGTGAGNTGCGCGCGGGAGGTGACGGTGAACCCGGACGTGGTGGCGTCGAGTTTCCAGAGGCCGCTCGCCGCGGCGCGCACCGCGGTGGTGGTCGCGGCGAGATCGGCGCGCAGGTCGACGTACAGCTTCGAATAGAACGTCGGATACACCCAGCCGGCGGCCAGCAGCCGGTGGTTGACCGACCGGTGCAGCCCGTCGACGTCGAGGAACACCGCCGCGCCGTCGGTCTGCCCCGCCGGCGGCGCGCCGGCGAAGGCCATCGCCACGGCGCGGCCGTACTTGTCGGCGAACCGGGTCAGGATGTACCCGTCGGTCTGGGTGGGGGTGGCGGCGGTGACGGTGCCGCGGGCGTCGCGGGTGACCTCGGTGAACCCCAGTTCGTGCAGCAGGGCGTCGCCGGCGCCGCGACCGAACTCGGCACGCTGATGCCATTCCCGGCCGTGCGGCGGGGNGTAGTGCGTCTCCAGCGCGTCGATGGCNTCCAGGCGAAGCTGCACCCCACCCGCCCGGTTGGCCTTCACCGTGATGCCCGCCCGGCGGAACGCCTGNGAGTTGTGCGGGTAGAAGCGGACCGAGTCGCCGTCCGGGGAGGCGCCCACCACCCGGAAGGTTCCGGTGATCAAAGTCAGAGGCATGGACCACACATTCCCCTGCGGCCCAGGCGGAATGCGGATCGTCACCGTGAATGTCCGATGANCCCTTGCCGCCGTGCGCGATTGTTCGCCGTCACGGGCGTCACCGCCGCAGCCGTCACGCTTGGCGCTGGCGGGGCGGGGCTGACCGACGTCGGGCGTCAGGAACGGCGGCGGCGCGGCGGAGCCGTGCGCTCGCGGGCCCAGTCGTACCAGGACGCCGGCAGGTCGGGGGCGCCCAGCACCGCCGTGGCCAGCGCCGCATCGTGCCCATGGTAGGCGCGGGCGAGCGCGCTGACCCCGACCGCCGTCGGCGCACCCGGCGTGACGTCGATGGCGTCGCCGGCGCCCAGCTCTCCCTCGGTGAGCACCCGCAGGTAGATCCCCGGCCGCCCGGCGGCGGCGAACCGCCGCGGCAGGCTGCGATCGGCGAAGCGGATCCCGAGTTTGAAGCACGGGATGCGCGGCTGGGCGACCTGCAGCCGCGCCGACCCGATCGACCACACCTCGCCGACGACGACCCCGGCCGCGTCCAGCCCGGCGATGGTCAGGTTCTCCCCGAACGCCCCCACCGGCACGTCGCGGCCCAACTCCCCCGCCCACCAGGCGAGATCCTCCAGGGTGTAGGCGTAGACGGCCTTGTCCGGACCACCGTGGTTGACCAGGTCGGCCTGCCGGTCGCCGTCGAGATTGTGNCGGCGCACCGCGATCCGCCCGGCCACCGGCTCCTTCCAGATCGCCGTCATCACCTCGCCGCCGTCGCCGCCGGTGCCGCGGGGGACGGCGCGGGGTAGACCCACGTTGACCGACACCACCCGTGGGCCTCGCACCCCACCGATCGGGCCGTGCGCACCACTCATCCCAGCCTCCCGACCCCGCCCCCCGCGGAACTTTCCACCAGGGCGTTTCTACGTCGCCGCAGGCACCGGCACATCCCGCCCGCCGTCGCCACCCGCACCCCGCACCCCGCGACCTGCAAGCGACACCGGTCACCCCGGGCAGAGCTATACGGTGGAAATCGTTACCACAAGGACGGACAGTGACGAGGCCGCACGGTCGGATCCGGGCCATCGCGACGAAGGGCGAACAAGCCGTGACCAGCTTCGAGGACGCCGCCGCCCTCAGCCGCGCCGAGAGCGGCCTCGCCGTCATCTCGACGCTGCGCGACGACGGCGGCATCCAGGCATCCGTCGTCAACATCGCCTTCATGCGCCATCCGCTGACCGACATCGAGGTCGTCGCGTTCGTGACGTACGGCGCGGTCAAGCTCGCCCACCTGCGGGCCCGCCCGCAGGCCAGCGCCACCGTGCGCTCGGGGTGGCGGTGGGCCACCGTCGAGGGCGTCGNCGAGATCATCGGCCCGGACGACCCCCGCCCGGGGGTCGACGCGGTGCGGCTGCGGCTGCTGCTGCGCGAGGTCTTCCTCGCCGCCGGCGGCACCCACGACGACTGGCACACCTACGACCGGGTGATGGCCGAACAGCGCCGCACCGCGGTGTTCCTCACCCCCACCCGCATCTACGGCCCCTGACCCGCACGAGCCCACAGGGTCGGTCAGGGCCTGCGGTTGTGGAAGGTGCGGCGCAGGTCGCCGATCCAGGCGTCGGGGTTCTCCCAGGGGATGAAGTGGCCGCCGTGGTCGTGGGCGTTGACGTTGACGTGGTTGAACCAGGCGGCCTGCGGGCCGGTGGTGAACGCCTGGACGCGCTCGTCGGCGGTGTGGATGCCCGGCGGGTTCTCGTAGGTGACGAAGGTGAGGCCGACCGGGGCCTGCACGACGGGGGTGCGGTCGTGGGCGGGGGTCCAGGGGTAGCGGTTGGCGTTGGCGTAGTACCGCATCGACGTGGCGATGGAGTTGTTCACCCAGTAGATCGTGGCGTGGGTGAGCAGGTCGTCCCTGGTGAAGACGGACTCGACGTCGCCGCCGTTGTCGCTCCAGGCGTTCCAGCGTTCCAGCAGCCAGGCGAGCAGTCCGGCGGGTGAGTCGGCGAGGCCGTGGGCCAGGGTGGCGCCGTCGAGCATGTGCACCGCGAGGTGGGACGCCGAGCGTCGGTCCATCTCGATGATCCGGGCGCGGACGTCGGCGGGCTGGTCGTCGGTGAGGGGNCGGTTGCGGGCGAGGTCCCAGGCGCGGGGGCCGGTGAAGAAGTCCAGTGGCAGCCCGGAGCCGATGTGGATGNCGTACAGGTGGTCGGCGTACTTGTGGCCGAGCTGGCTTGCGACGATCCCGCCGATGTCGCAGCCCCCGGCGGCGTACTTCTCGTAGCCCAGGGTCTCGGTCATCAGGGTGTGCCAGAGGTCGGCGACCTTCCAGAAGTTGACGTCGGGAAAGCCGGTGAGNGGGCCGGGGAAACCGAAGCCGGGCAGGGACGGCACGATCACGTCGAACGCGTCGGCGGGGTCGGCGCCGAACGCGGCCGGGTCGGCGAGCGGGTCGATCACCTTCGACCAGTGCCAGAACGTCCACGGCCAGCCGTGGGTGAGGATCAACGGAATCGGGCGGGGGCCGCGGCCGGCCCTGCGCAGGAAGTGCACCGGGACACCGGTAACGCTGACCTGGTAGTGCTCGTAGGCGTTGATGGCGGTTTCGGCCTTGNGCCAGTCGTAGCCGTCGCGCCAGTAGGCGACCAGCTCACGCAGATAGCTGGCCGGGACGCCGTAGGACCAGTCCTCGTTCCCCTCGTCCACCGGCGCACGGGTCAGTGTGAGACGGACGCGCAGGTCGTCGAGGACCTCGTCGGACACCTGAACCGGGGCGGGCTCCAGGGGGAAGGCGTGCGGGGATGCCATGGCGTGATTGTCCTACCGGGCAGCGGGAAGCGGTGCCGTCGGCACGTCGGAGGGCCCGGTGGCGAGCCGGTGGACGTCGATCGGGTCGGTCCTCTATTGACCCCGGGTATACACCCGATGTAGACACGGGGGTGTGACGGTCCCCATGGCCCTGCTGGGCCTGCTCGAGCGAGAGCCGAGCCACGGCTATGACCTNAAACGCGACTACGACGCCTACTTCGGCCGGGGCAAGCCGCTGCCGTTCGGCCAGGTCTACGCCACCCTCGGCCGGCTGGCCCGCGACGGCAAGGTCCTCGTCGGCGAGGCCGAACCCGGCGCCGGGCCCGACCGCAAGCGCTACGTCATCACCGAGCAGGGCGTCAGCGAGGTCGAGGCGTGGCTGCACGAACCGGTCGAACCCGAACCGCACCTGCAGACGGTGCTGTTCGTCAAGGTCGTGCTGGCCCTGATGTCGGGACGCTCCGCCGCGGGCTACCTGGACCGCCAACGCGCCGCCCACCTGCAGCGAATGCGCGAGCTGACCGCGCGCAAACGCACCGGCGGCCTCGTCGACGCGCTGCTGGCCGACCACGGCCTGTTCCACCTGGAGGCGGACCTGCGCTGGATCGAGCTGACCACCGCCCGCCTAGACGCGCTCGCCGCGGTAGTACGCCCATGACCGCTGCGAACGCTGGAACCGCTGCGAACGCTGGAACCGCCGGTCGGGGGCGGTCCGAGGCGGCCGGCCCGCTGCTCGAGGCGCGGGAGGTGACGTTGGCGTTCGGGCCGACGCCGGCGCTGCGCGGCGCGAGTGTCACCGTGTGCGCCGGGGAGATCCTGGCCGTCATGGGGCCCAGCGGCTCGGGCAAGTCGACGCTGCTGCACTGCCTGGCCGGCATCCTGACCCCCGACAGCGGCGCGATCCTGTTCGACGGGCGGCGGGTGGACACGATGCGCGAGAACGCCCGCAGCGCGCTGCGCCGCGACCGCTTCGGGTTCGTGTTCCAGTTCGGCCAGCTCGTCGGCGAGCTCAGCGCCGAGGAGAACGTCGCGCTGCCCCTGCTGCTGCGCGCCATCCCCCGCGCCGAGGCGCTGGCCCGCGCCCGGAGCTGGTTCACCCGGCTCGACCTCGACGACACCCGGACCCGACGCTGCGGTGAGCTCTCCGGCGGGCAGGCGCAACGCGTCGCCCTGGCCCGCGCCCTGGTCGCCCGCCCCGAGATCCTGTTCGCCGACGAGCCGACGGGCGCGCTGGACTCGCTGACCGGCGAGCACGTCATGGACCTGCTGGTCGCCGCCGCCCGCGAGCAGGGCACGACCGTCGTCCTCGTCACCCACGAGCCGCGGGTGGCCGCCTACGCCGACCGCGAGATCATCGTCCGCGACGNCAGGGTCACCTCGTCGACGCCCGCGCCGGTGGCGTCGTGATCCGGCTCGGTCTGCGCCTGGCCCTGCGCGGCGGCCGGGAGACGGCCGGGCGCCTCGTGCTCATCGCCGCCGCCGTCGCCCTCGGCGTCGCCCTGCTGCTGGCCACCCTCGCCGGGATCAACGCCGTCAACGCCCAGAACGCCCGCTACTCCTGGCTCGCCACCGGCACCCCCAGCGCCACCGGCACCGGCACCGGCACCGCGGCGAACGCGGCGACACCGTCGGCCGGCCGTGCGGCGGATCCGCTGTGGTGGCTGCTCAGCGTCGACGCATTCCACGGCCGGCAGATCGGCCGGATCGACCTCGCCCCCACCGGTCCGCACGCACCGCTGCCCCCGGGCCTGTCCCGCCTNCCCGGCCCGGGCCAGTTCTACGCCTCCCCGGCGCTGGCCACCCTGCTGCGCACCACCCCGCCCGCGCAACTCGCCGCCCGCTACCCGGGACGGCAGGTCGGCACCCTCGGCCCCGCGGCGCTGCCGGCCCCGGACTCGCTGATCATCGTCGTCGGTCGCCGCGCCGACCAGCTCGCGCGGACACCACAGGCCGCCCGGGTCACCGCGATCGCCACCACCCCGCCCAGTGCCTGCAGCGGGCAGTGCCTCGACGTCGGCATCAACGCCCGCGGCATCGACCTCGTCCTGTCCGTCGTCACCGCCGCCCTGCTGTTCCCGGTGCTGATCTTCATCGGGACCGCGACCCGGCTGTCCGCGGCCCGCCGCGAGCAGCGCTTCGCCGCCCTGCGCCTGATCGGCGCGACCCCGCGGCAGATCGCGGTGATCGCCGCGGTCGAGTCGAGTGTCGCGGCCGTCGGCGGCGTCGCCGCCGGATTCGCACTGTTCGTCCTGCTGCGCCCGGCGCTGGCACCGATCCCCTTCACCGGGGAACCGTTCTTCCCCGGCGACCTGTCGCTGAACCTGCCCGACGTCGTGCTGGTCGCGCTCGGCGTGCCGATCGCCGCCGCGGCGGCGGCCCGCCTGGCACTGCGCCGGGTGACCCGCTCCCCGCTCGGCGTCACCCGGCAGACGACCGCCCGCCCGCCACGCGCATGGCGGATCCTGCCGCTGCTGGCGGGCCTGGGGGAACTGGCCTGGTTCGTCCACGCCGGCCAGCCCGCCGGCACCGCCGGGCAGGTCCGGGCCTACCTGTCCGGGATCCTGCTGACCATGATCGGGCTGATCGTCGTCGGGCCGTGGCTGACCCTCGCCGGGGCCCGCCTGGTGGCCCGGCGCACCCGGCGACCCGCCGCGCTCATCGCCGGGCGCCGCCTGGCCGACAACCCGCAGGCAGGCTTCCGCGCCGTCGCCGGTCTCGCCCTGGCCCTGTTCGTCACCAGCGTCGCCGTCGGAATCATCACCACGATCAACGCCTACGGCACCACCGGCACGCGCGACCACGCCGCCGCGCGTGGCCCGGCGCAACGCCACACCCTCATCGACCGCTTCACCACCTACACCCCCGCAGGACCGCAGGACATCGCCTCGATCCCGGCCTCCCTGCTGGGCGATCTGCGCCGGGTCCCCGGCGTGCGCGGCGTGACCGTGATCCATCGGCCTCCCGGCGCGGGGCGCGTCGACCCGCTGATCGGCGTCGTCTCCTGCGCCGAGCTGTCCGGCACCCCGGCGCTCGGCCGCTGCGCGGCCGGATCGGACCCGGCCACCACCGCCACCCTCAGCACCGACTTCGAGGCCAGGTTCGGCGACCACGCCGGGACGGTCGGGCCGGCGGCCCTGTCCCCCGACGGTCTGCGCCACCTTCCGGTCCAGTCCCTCGCCGTGGACACCGACGGGCCGGCGGCGGTCGAGCGGGCCCGCACCGTGCTCGACCTCGCCTACCTCTCCTACCCGTCGGTCACCATCGCCGAGGACCTCGACCGCGGCCTGCGGCTGACCACCGCCTACCGGCAGCTGGCGAACGTCGTGATCCTCACCAGCCTGCCGATCGCCGGGTGCAGCCTCGCCGTCAGCGTGGTGGCCGGGCTCAACGACCGCCGACGGCCCTTCAGCCTGCTGCGGCTCGCCGGCGCGCCCCTGGGGATGCTGCGCCGCGTCATCGTGTTGGAAAGCGCGCTGCCGCTGCTGGTCCTCACCGTCGTGTCGATCGCCACCGGATTCCTCGCCGCGGGCCTGTTCCTGCGTTCCCAGCTGCACGAGACACTTCAGCCACCCGGGGGCGAGTACTACCTCATCGTCGCCGCCGGCCTGCTCGCCGCGCTCGCGGTCCTCGCCTCGACCCTCCCGCTGCTGCGCCGCATCACCGGACCCGCCGCCGCCCGCAGCGACTGACCGGCCACGCAAGCGGCCGGACCTGCAAGCGTCTGACCGGCCACGCACCCGCCGCTTCGCCGCGCTCCGACACGGTAGATCGTCTGCCTCTGCGGCTGGCTGTTGCCGGTCGCGGGTGTCAGGCGTCGTGAGCGGGTCAGCGCTGAGGCGCCAGGGCTGTGACCCGCGAGGAACCGTCGCGGGTCACAGCCTTCCGATGCGTTTCNCAGTGACACCTCAATGAGATTCGCTTTCCAGGGTCAGCCGAAATTCTTCGGCAGCGGGAGAGGTCGCAAGGGAAGTAGTGGATTGTCTATCGTTCCATATCCGGACGAGATTGACCTCCCGGCTACAACGCTGTACGCGTTTACCACCTCCAGGGACTTTCCCACCCGAGGCCAAGGGAGTTTCGTGACCCTCGACACCGCGGTCTGGATACTGTCTAGCGCGACATGAATCAGGTCGGCGTAATCGTCGGCGTGCTCGGGGTGAGAGATAAGTCCCAGATCCACACACGGAATGACTTCAGCGCCTTCCTGAATCGCAAGATCGATACCGGAAGTCGAGATCAGCGAAATTCCATGCGGCAGGTTCTCGGACAAATTGTCGATAAGAAATTCCGTGGCCGTTCTGGCTAGATCGAGAGAGTTGGTCACATCACACACCCATTTTGCACCGAATGATAGACACTGCCACTATCCGATGTCAGGGTAACAGATATCGACATCCGCCGACCAGGAAAAGCGAGCTTCGCAGGTAGGGAGCCGTGCGGGAAGTAGGGATAGTGTGCATTCTTCCCATCCAACACCCTCTTCCCCCCGTACACCGAGATTTTATAGAAACCCGGTTCGCGCGAGACCGGGGTCATGGCTCCGGTCCAAACAAAGGTTCCCTGGGCCGTCTCGCCGAGACGAATGACTCCCGAGTCTCCGGGGAACGACGGGTTATTCTTGCAGCTTGGCGTGGAAACGGGAACGATGGCGGATGCTGTGCCAGCGGACCCGACAAGAGTCGCGGCTAGCGTCAGAAAAAGCGCCGCCAAGGATACTGCAAGCCTTTTCACACGCACAGACCTTTCTACTGGGAAGGTGTTGGCTACCCCTAGCCAAGAGGTCCATGGCGGAACAGGTCAATCCATGTGGCACAAACCCTCGTCAATTTCGTACCGCGGGGGTTTCGGGCGGTTGTGTAGTTGAAAGTGGAACGATCGCCTGATGGGCGAGAAAATCTCACCNTCCGCTCAAGGCTTTGAGATCGACTAGGTCGTCGGCCTGGNCGCCCACCGAACCCAGGGGGCCCGATTCAGGCCGAACTCGTCACCGAGTGTGTCTAACCCGCCCCCTNCCCCTGTTCAGGGGAGGAGCCGCGAAACTGCGGCTTCACCCGCCTCGCNCAGACAACCGAATGACGCCGAATATCATGCAGTCCGCTGACGTTCAACAGAACACAAGGCGTTATGTATACCTAACGGTAGATATCGAGCCGGCAAGTGAATATATAATCACTCGGTGTGACGAAGTGGCGGCGCGCGAAGGGACAACATTCCTCAACCCCAGGCACCACGAGAGAGCGCCTACCTTCTCCCCGCAAGCAGGATCAGCCCGATGGGGATCTACTCAGGCTCTACGCGGCCTCGCGAGCACTGCGGCGGTCGGCAACCCAGTGCCGGACCTGCCCCGGGTGCGGATGCGGACGCCGGCGGCCGGACGGCACCTGCCCGGCTGCCCNCACGAACTGGTTCACACGTCGCCCTCATCGTCATCCGGCGCATCGGGGTCGCGCAGCTCGCGGATCNCTCCCTGCGCGAGGTCCGGCAGGACGAAGCTGTAGGTGCCATACATTCCGAGGTGCCGGTTGACGAACGGCGACAGCCTGGCCATGTCCTCCTCGCGCACCGGGTAGGCCTCGGCTTTGGGATGTCGGTAAGGAACGTGGCACCAGGTGCAAACGGCGACGATCTCGCTGGCCTGCGGTGACGCGGCAGCTCATCGCGTTCCTCACCCTCGGCGGCCGTAACCGGGCGGACTACGGACGCGCCCAGCGCCTGCTCATCGATCTCGTTCGAGCTTCGAGCCCACTCAGCTCGTGCGCTCCAAGAGGCGGTCGGTCCAGATGTTCGCGAGGCTCTCCTCGTGGTCGAGGCTCAGGCCCGGCGCCATCGTCTGGGGGGCGCGGGCCAGCGGGGAGGCGATGATGTGGTCGAACCATGCCCTGAGCTGCGAGAGCGGTCCCCGGTTGTACTGGGGCATCCCGATCACCAGGGAGGTCGCGTCGGNGGCTTCCACGCTGGTGTCGATGCGCACAGTCCTCNTATCGCTCCCCTCCTATGCGGGGAACTTCCCCCACATAGGAGGCTACCGCGAAGTGGGGAAGATCGTCCGTTTAGGTTAGGATGAACGCATGACGACTGGCAGCNGCAGCCCGAGCAAGCCGCTGNGGGCCGACGCGGAACGCAACCGGTCCGCCATCCTGGCTGCCGCGGCGCGGCTGCTGGCCAAGAACGGCTTGTCGGTGTCACTGGACGACGTGGCCGCAGCGGCCGGAGTCGGAAGCGCGACTCTCTACCGGCGCTTCAGCAGCAGAGACGAGCTCGCGTCGGACGTCCTCGGGCAACAGATGGCCGAGTACGTCGCCCGGACCGAAGCAGAACTGGCCCGGTCCCAGGACGACCCGTGGGGGGCCCTGACGTCGTACACCCACTTCGTGGTGGAACGCCAGATCGCCGATCGCGCCTTCGCCGAGGTCCTCTCCTCGCCCGGGCTGGGCACCGCCGCGTTTCGAGAAGACCTCGATCGGACCTACCGAGACTTGCAGGCCATCGTTCAGAACGCACTGGACGCCAAGGTTGTGNGACCGGACATGCACTGCAGCGACCTGCTCATGCTCTTCCGCTCGGTCAACGGCCTCATCGCAGCTGACGCCGAAACGGCTACAGAGGCGTGGCCACGGCTCGTGGCCACCTTCCTCGCGGCCTGGAGGAGCGACGGTCCTCCGCTGCCGCCGGTGTCCGCGGTTTGGGAGCGGACAGAGGCCTGACCCGGATCTTTCCTCAACGTCATCCATATCGACACCACCGACACCTCACCCAGGGCCGAACTCGCCGTCGCCCTGTTCGCCCACATGGAGCGGGTCTTCGCGCGTGAACGGGCCGCGCACGCCCGCGCCGTCCTACGCGGACCAGCGCTCACCCGCCCCGGGACACAGCGTGCACGACACGGACCGGCAGCACCAACCGCCGCGAAGGACCCCGCCGACGCCGGTGCTCACCGGCGTCATTGTCGGAAAGCCACAACGACAGGCCTCCGACCTCGGCAGCGTCAGTGCTGGGCGCGGCGCGGCGCGGCTGCGAAGGTGAACCCGACAACGGAGCGAGACCTTGACACGGCCGTCCCGCTCCACCACGCGGCGAAAGGGAGACAGGGCGGTGCACGAGAAGATCGTGGTCACGGGGATCGGCGCGATGACCCCGCTCGGAGGTGACCTCGACGCCACGTGGAGCGGGCTGCTTGCGGGCCGCTCCGGCGTCACTGTCCTCGAGGACGACTGGGCGGCGGACCTGCCCGTCCGCCTCGCCGCCCGGCTTCCCGTCGACCCGGGGGCGTCACTGCCCCGCAAGGAAAGCCGCCGCCTCGACCGCTGCGAGCAGATGGNGATCGTCACCGCCCGCGAGGCGTGGGCGCAGGCCGGCCGGCCCGACGTCGACCCGCAGCGCCTCGCCGTCGTCATCGGCACGGGCTACGGCGGGGTGGCCTCCACCCTCAGCCAGCACCGCATCGTCGAGGCCGGCAACGCCCGCAAGATGTCCCCCCACGCGATCATCATGCTGATGGCCAACGGGCCGGCCGCCTGGGTCAGCATCGACCTCGGCGCCCGCGCCGGCGCCCGCACCCCGGTCAGCGCCTGCGCCTCAGGCGCCGAGGCGATCGCCGTCGGCATGGAGATGATCCAGCACGACCTCGCCGACGTCGTCGTCGCCGGCGGCGTCGAGGCCGCCGTCGACAACCTGCCGTTGGCCGCGTTCGCGCAGATGAGGGCGCTGTCGACCCGCCACGACGATCCCGCGGCCGCCTCCCGCCCCTTCGACGCCGACCGCGACGGCTTCGTCCTCGGTGAGGGCGCCGGCATCGTCGTCCTCGAACGGGCCTCCTTCGCCGCCGCCCGCGGCGCCCGGGTGCACGCCGTCGCCGCCGGCGCCGCGGTCAACTCCGACGCCCTCGACATCGTCACCGCCGACCCCGCCGGACAGTCCCGCGCCATCAGCACCGCCCTGGCCCGCGCGGGCGTCGTGCCCACCGACATCGGCCTCGTGCACGCCCACGCCACCTCCACCCCGGTCGGCGACCCGCTGGAGGCCGAGGCGATCGCCGAGACCATCGGCACCCACCCGGCGGTCACCGCGACGAAGTCGATGACCGGTCACACCCTCGGCGCCGCCGGCGCCATCGGGGCGATCGCGGCGATCTGCGCCCTGCGCGACGGCGCGATCCCCCCCGTGCGCAACCTCGACCGCCTCGATCCGGCGATCAAACTCGACGTGGTCACCGGCACCGCCCGCCACGACACCGTCCACGCCGCCGTCGCCAACGCGTTCGGCTTCGGCGGCCACAACGCCACCCTCGTCTTCACCGCCGCCTGACCCGCACCGCCGTCCGACCCGCACTGCCGCGTGACCCGCACTGCCGCGTGACCCAGCACCGCCGAACGACCATCGGGGCCGGCCGCGCCACGACGCCGCCCCCGCCCCCGCCGTCCGTCCCACCGGTCACGGTGCCGACGGGTCCGTTGCGGCGTGCCGTGCGCCTTCCCTGCCCCCGATCCCGCGCACCGCACGCCGCGACCCGCCGCACAGCTCCAGGGCGTTGCGCGAACGCGGCCCGCGCCGGCCGCCGAGCCTTGCTTCGGCCGCCGTGACGGGACCGCTATGACGCGACCGAGCGCACCATCTGCACGATGGCCACTGCATCGGCCGTCCGGGATACCCGTCCGCTCGGAACGAAGCCGACCCGACGGTAGAGGCGCAGCGCCCGGTCGTTGTCAGCCCCGGTCCACAGCTGCAGCCGAGTGAACCCGTGACTGCCGGCCTGGTCCACGAGATAGCCGATCAGCAGCTCTCCGACTCGTCGCCCCCAGTGCTCGGGGTGGACGAAGACCATCGAGATATGGCACAGCCCGGTCAGTCTCGGCCCCCGCCCGTCCTGATCGCGGCCCGGCTCGGCCAGCAGCATGCCGAGAACCTTCGTGTCGGCGCCGGCGATGACCAGAAGTGCATCGGGGGCGGTGAGTTTCGCCCGCACCCTGATGATCCGCTGAGCGTCGGGAGGTCGTCCACGGGCACCATTGGCCCGGCGCCAGACGTCCAGCGCAGCGGGAAAATCGTCGGCGCGGGCGAGACGCACCACCACCGGGGCCGGTTCCAGCACAGGTTCCATGGGCTCAGGATCACCGCTCCCCCGGATGGAATTGCGCGCCAGCTTTACCCACTACCGAGTTCACCGTCAGACCGCAGCCTCGGGGCTCGTTCTGGATCAGACAGCGCCGGCCGCCTCACCGCCCGGGACTGGCTGCGCTGGCGGCTCGCACGAGGGCTGCGAGGNCCGGCGACGTGCTGTGGGCGGGCCAGGCGAGCAGCAGGGTGACGGGCTGGGCGTCTGTCACCGGCACACAGGCGAGATCGTGGCGTAGTGGTGTGGTCACGAACCGCGGGACCATGGCAACCGTCTGGCCTAGCGCGACGAGTTGCAGCAGTTCGGTGAGGCTGCGCGCCTCGGGGCCGGTGGTCGGCCCACGCTGCCCGTGGACGTTCTCGTCGCGGAGATCGGCCGTGCGCAGGCTCGCTCGGGCGGCGAGTGGGTGCGAGGCGGGGAGCACGGCCATCAGAGGTTCGGTCAGCAGCGGNTCGGTGTCGAGCCCGCTGAGGTCCTCGGCCGGGCTGTACAGCAGGGCGGCGTCGGCGAGTCCGTCGCGCAGCAGCCGGACGCGGTCGGTATGGAAGATCACCCGCACCGGCAGTGAGCACGGCTCGCGGTCGCAGGCGGTGAGGATCGCCGACAGCAGGCCCGCGTCCCCGCCTGCCTTCATCGCCAGGATCAGGTGCGGGTCACCGGCGTCCGCCCGCCGGGTACGCCGGACCGCGGCATCCACCGCGTCCAGAGCGTGGCGCGCCTCGCGGGCCAGCACCTGCCCGGCCGAGGTCAGCGTCACCGCCCGGCTGTTGCGCTCGAACAGGACGACACCCAGGCGGCGCTCCAGCTTCTGGATTGACTTCGACAGCGCCGGCTGGGCGATGCCAAGCCGGGCGGCGGCCCGGCTGAAATGCAGCTCGTCGGNCACCGCCAGGAAGTGCACCAGTTCGCGGGTCTCCAGCGGTCGATCCATGCCGGCAGATTATCGATCGTGACTCGGCGGGTCTTGGACGCGCACCGCCAACGATGGTGACGTGAAGGCCATCGCACGTCCTTTCCGTCCGCAGTGAGAAAGGTGCGCATTCGACATGGAACCGATCGAGATGGAACCGACCGAGCCGACGGCGGGCCTACGTGAAGTCCTGGAGCTTTATCGCGGCGCGGCAATCAGGCAGGCCGCCGATGACATGCGGGGCCTCTACGCGGCCGACGCGATCCATGAGTTTCCGTTCACCCCGCCCGGCGTGCCGTCCCGGCTCACGGGCCGGGACGAGATCGTGGGCTGGATAGCCACGGGCTGGCGCACTCTCCCGCTGCGGTACGAGCGGTACCGCACCATCGCCAGCCACGACACCGGNGACCCTCAGACGATCATCGTNGAGCAGGAGGCCCTCGGGAGGAACACGTCCAGCGGTCGGGCGTTCGCGCTGCCCAACATCGTCGTCCTCACCGTCCGCGATGGGCAGATCGCCCACCTGCGCGACTACGTCGACGTCCTGGCTGCGGCGGACGCCGCCGGGCGCGCCGCCACCGCCCTGGGCTGACGGCTGGGGCGGGTGTGGACGTCGACGGTCGGGTTCGTCTGGCGCCACGACTCGGTCCTGGACCCCGACGGCGTCGGATCGCGGCGCGGTGCCGCTGGGTGCGGTCACGGTCGTCGGCGAAGGTCGCGCGCGGGACTGTCCCTGGCACGGTTGAGGGCGGCTGTCTCCTGGCGGGTGATCTCGATGGAGGCTTCCAGGTGCCGGGTGAGGAAACGCAGCTCCTGGGTGGAGTAGGTGGCGTGGAGCCGGTCGAAGGCGGCCCCGATGCTGAGATAGACATTCTCGCGAGCGGCCAGNCCGGCGAGGTCCACTGTGACAACGACCTTGCGNCCGTCCCGCGGGTCTGCCTGCCTGCGGGCAAGCCGGTGGTCCTCGAGGCGGTTGATGACGCCGGTGACGNCTCCCGAGGTCACGGCCAGCCGCGCCATCAGGGAGCCCGCGGTCTGCGGCCCGTCGTGCAGCAGGATGCTCAGCGCCTTCATATCGGTTACCCCGAGGCCCCCACCTGATCGACCGTCGCGGGCGCGGCGCGAGCGGACCCTACCCTGACGCGGTCACGACCGCCGTGGACGTCGGCGACCTCCTCGCCGTGCTCGACGCGACCGGCGCCCGCCGGATCCTGGGCGTCAGCTCCGGCGCGATCATCGCCGCGAGGGCTGCCCTGGCCCGCCCTGAGATCATCGAACGCCTGGCCCTGTTCGAGCCGCCCCTCTCCCTCGACGGCTCGATGCGCCTGGACCTCGCCCCGCGGATGGACGCCGCGGTCGCCGCGGGTGACCTCGCGACCGCGATGGGGCTCGGCATGAAGATCTCGCAGATGGGCCCGCCGTGGATGTTCGGCCCGCCGGTCCCGATCCTCGCGGCGTTCTCCCGCCGCATGCTCACCTCCGCACAGAGACGTGCGCAGGCCGAAGCACTCCCGGTGGACTTCGCCATCGTTCGCGAAAACGCCGACCGCATCGCGGACTTCGCCGCGATCACCACACCCGTACTGCTCATCAACGGCACCGCCACCCGGCCGTTCCTACGCACGGCCGCGACCGGCCTCGCCTCGATCATCCCCGGTGCGACGCACGTCGAGGGGTCCGAGGAAGAACCGCGCAGGATTGAACGGTTAGGGCGGCTCGGTCGTCGGCGGCCGCAGGGTCGATGATCTGTGTGTGCCGGTGGAGTTCCTCCGCTGACCTCACGGCCGTCAGNCGCCGCGACCCACGTCCCAGCGGCAAGCGGCAGCTCGGGTCAGGTTGGCGCGCCCACAGTTACGTTCGTTTTCGTTTCAGAAGTCGCGTTTCGCCCTGTTACCCGCCGTGGACGTTTTCGTACCATCCGTGGGAGGCTCGTGCCCGGGGTGGGTTCCGGTGCGGCCGCGGAGGTTCAGGGGGTGTTGGGTTGGGCTGGCTCCGGCGGCCCGTCTGGCGCGACGACAGCCAGACCGACGAGTCCCTCGTGATGGACGGCCCGGCGGGGCGCGAGGGNGAACCGCTCGTTTTCCTGCGGGTGATGCTGGCCCTCGGCTGGGTGCTCGGGACGGCCGCAATGATGTACGGCGCGCTGGTCTTGGACACCTGGGCCGCACCCGGCGAACCGACGGTCCGAACTCTGGGGTCCGGAATCGCTCGGATCCTGCAATGGGCCGCCGGCCTGGCGGCCGGCGCGCCCTTGGCCGCGCTGCTGCTGGCCTGGTGGGGCCAGGACCGGCAGGCCGCGCGACGGTGGACGGTGGCGTTGGCCGTCGGGCTGCTGACGGCCGGCCTGATCCTCGCCTACCGGCAGACCTATCTGCACCGACTGCACCAGTGCGTGGCGGAGACCCGGGCAGCCGGGGGACAGGCAAGCGACACATCCTGCGTCGAGAATGCCGACGTGGCCTGCCGGCACCAAGAAACGATCTTCTCCCCGCGGTGCCCGTTCGCGCGGCCGTAGAGGGGTCCGAGGGAGAACCGCGCAGGATTGAACGGTTAGGGCGGCTCGGTCGTCGGCGGCCGCAGGGTCGATGTTCTGTGTGTGCCGGTGGAGTTCCTCGCAGATGAGCAGGTTGCGGCGTACGGGCGGTTCGATGGTGAGCCTGTGCGGGCTGAGCTGGAGCGGTTCTTCTTCTTGGATGACGCCGACCGGGAGCTCGTGGGCCGGCACCGGGGCGAGCACTCGCGGCTGGGGTTCGCCGTTCAGCTCGGGACGGTGNGTTTCCTGGGGACGTTCCTGAGCGATCCGCTGGAGGTGCCGTGGGTGGTGGTGGACTACCTCGCGGGCCAGCTGGACGTTGCGGACTCGTCGGTGGTGAAGCGGTACACCGAGCGGCTGCCGACGCAGCATGAGCATGCCCGGGAGATCCGGTCGGTCTACGGCTACCGAGACTTCACCGACCCGCAGGCAGCCGCGGAGCTGCAGGCGTTCCTGGCGANCCGGGCGTGGACGCAGGCAGAGGGCCCGGTGGCNCTGTTCGGCCAGGCCACCGCGTGGCTGCGCCGTAGCCGGGTGCTCTTGCCGGGAGTGAGTGTTCTGGCTCGTCTGGTGGTCTCCGTGCGCAGCGAGGCCACCGACCGGGTGCACCAGGAGCTCGCCGTCGCGGCTGAGCAGGCCGACCGGCAGCTGGCCGGACGGCTGCGGAATCTCCTCGAGGTGGCGCCGGGTGCCCGGGTGAGCGAGCTGGAGCGGCTGCGGCGGGGGCCGACGCGGACGTCGGGCCCGGGCTTGGAGCGGGCGTTGGCCCGGGCCGCCGAGGTCATCGTGGTGGGCGCCGGCGAGGTGGACGTGTCGGGAGTGCCGGCGAACCGGCTGGCGATGCTGGCCCGCTACGGCCTGGCGGCCAAGGCGCCGCTGCTGCGTGAGCTCGCCGAGCCGCGGCGTACCGCGACCCTGCTGGCGACGGTGCGCGGTCTGGAAGCGGCGGCGGTCGACGACGCCCTGGATCTGTTCGACGTGCTGATGGCGACCCGGCTGCTCAACCCGGCGCGCCGCGCCGCGCAGCAGGAACGGCTCGCCGTCCTGCCGAAGCTGGAGAAGGCGTCGGTCACCCTCGCCGGCGCGGCATCCGCGCTGCTGGGCCTGCTGGCCGGCACGGACGGCGAGGCGCTCGACGTCGCCGCAGCCTGGGCGGTCGTGGAGCAGGTCGCGCCGCGGGAACGGGTGCTGGAGGCCGCCGCGCTGGTCGAGGAGCTGGTGCCCGACGACGCCAGCCTGGAGACGGTGATGCGCGCCGAGCTGGCCCGCCGCTATGGCACGGTCCGCCCTTTCCTCCCCCTGCTCGCCGAGGCGCTGCCGCTGGCAGCGACCGGAGACGGCCAGCCGGTCCTGGACGCGGTCCGCCGACTGCCGAATCTGGTCGGCCGACGTCGGATCCGCCGTGGATAGTCGGGTCCTTCGGTGATGTCGAAGGCGTCGATGTCGAAGGCGTCGAGAATGCCGGATGACCAACCCCGTGACCGAGCCCGCGGACAACCCCATCGGCGCGCTTGCGGTCGACCCGCAGGCGACGGCGCAGCGGCTCGCCACGCTGCCGTCGGTCGCGGGTGTGCAGGTCGCCGGCATTGTCGACGGTGCGCTGAGCGTCGGCGCGGCGGGAGTGTCCGACGTGGAGACCGGGGAACCGGTGCACGCCGGCACCCGTTTCCGGATCGGCTCGATCACCAAGCTGGTCACGGCCGACCTTCTGGTGCGCTGCTCTCACATAANTCGTGGCTATCACGACAGGTCTTGGACACGACCTGGAATCCCGGCGAAGGATGGGGCGTCGGCGGGGNGATCCCGAATGGAAGTCGACAGAGGAGTCGAAGAGATGACTGAGAACGGCAAGGTCTGGCTGGTTACTGGCGCGAGCAGCGGTTTCGGGCGGGCGATCGCTGAGGCGGCGGTCACCGCCGGCGACACNGTGATCGGCACGGCCCGACGAACCGAGGCGCTGGCCGACCTGCTTGCCGCGTACCCCGACAGGGTGGAGGCGATCAGTCTGGACGTCACCGACGGCGGCCGGATCGACGCGGTGACCGCCGACGTTCTGGCCCGCTACGGCCGAGTGGACGTGCTGGTGAACAACGCCGGGCGCACGCAGGTCNGGGCGTTCGAGGAGACCACAGACCGGGAGCTTCGCGACCTGTTCGAGCTACACGTGTTCGGTCCGGCGCGGCTGACCCGGGCGCTCCTGCCGCAGATGCGGGAGCGGGGCAGCGGTTCGGTCGTGAACATCAGCAGTTTCGGTGGACAGCTGTCTTTCGCCGGGTTCTCCGCGTACAGCGCGACCAAGGCGGCGCTGGAGCAACTGTCGGAGGGCCTGGCCGACGAGGTGGCGCCGTTCGGTATCAAGGTGCTGATCGTGGAGCCCGGCGCTTTCCGCACCAACCTGTTCGGCCAGGGCGCGGCCTACTTCTCTGAGGAGCACCCGGCATACGCGGAGAAAGTCNGTGCCACCCGCAAGCTGGTACAGGATGGCGACGGCACCCAGCCGGGGGACCCGGCCAAGGCCGCAAGGGCGATCCGGCTGGCCTTGGATGNCGAGAACACCCCGCTGCGACTCGCTCTCGGCGGTGACGCGGTGGACTTCCTCGTTGGGCACCTGGACTCGGTACGAGCTGAGCTCGCCGCCTGGGAGACGGTCTCCCGGGGGACGGACTTCGACACGCCGTGACAGTCCCGTGCAGCGCAAGNCAGAAGATCCCGCAATCCGTGCCATTCGGGCAGGTCGGCCCGCCGTCCTGAGAGCCCGTCTCCCCGCCACCGTCCAGGAGCACTCCTCCAAAGACCATGGTGATCAGTCGTNCCGCCGCAGCCTCGCCTGGTTCCTGGCAAGGCGCCGTGATCTGGGCGCACGGAGACACCCACGACGATCATGACCGCGGCACGCCCAACCGCATGCGTTGGCGCATGCGCGTCCTGCGCCGGGCCGACAAGGTGGTCTCTCTGCGGCGGCGGCCGAGCCCGATCTGTCAGCCGGCCGGGGTGATCGGCTTCTGCCAGATCAGGAGGTAACGCCAGAACAGCAGTCGTCGCACGCGCACGCCAGGCAGCACGGCGGCGGCCTGGCGGGCGGCCTCTCGGGTGGTCAGNGGCGGATTCATGACCACGGGCATGCTTGCGTGCGCGGGGTCCTTCGCGAAGGAGCTCCCCCGTCCCAGCAGCCTGTTCGCGAAGAACACCACGCCCAGCAGGCGGTGTCCGAGCGCCGCGACGATCTCGANGGGCAGTTCGTGGCGCAGGTCCCTCCGGGGCAGGACNACGGCGGCAAGGACCCCACCGGGNCGCAGGGCGGCCGCGAGCACCCCGAGCGCCTCCGGCAACGGCATGTGGTGCAGCGCGCTGATCGAGAAGATCGCGTCGTAGTCCTTGCCTGGCAGCGGGTCGGCCAGCACATCGGCGAGCACGCAGTGNACGTTGCGCGGGGTGCCTCGCCTCGCCTGCTCGATCATCTCGGCGGAGCGGTCGACGGCGTCGACCTGCTCACTGCGCTGGGCGAGCCGGGCCGCGAACGCCCCGGCGCCACAGCCGACATCCAGCACCCGTCGGCCTGGCTGCGGCAGTTGGCGCAGCAGCAGCCGGTGGTAGTAGGCGTTGTGACTCCAGTCGAACACGGCCGTACGCTATCCAGCTGTACGTAGGCGCGGGCGCTGACCCCACCCGTTCCCGGCCCGGCATCGGCGTTCACGCGCCTCCCGAGCGGCCGTCGCCCATCGTTGCGCTCCCGCGCGGCTGTTCCCTGTCCTCTGCAGGAGCCAGGGTCCGGGTGCCGAGGACGGCGAGCAGGGCGAGACGTTCGGCGTCGGGCGAGCCGGGCTCGGCCGTGTGGACCAGGATGCGCAGGTCACTGCCCGCGACGCTGAGCACGTCGCAGTCCAGCGTCACGGCGCCCACCCGCGGATGATCGACGGTCTTGCGCCCCGCCTCGGCCCGGCCCACCGCAGCGGAATCCCACAGCTGCGCGAACCGGTCACTGCGCGCGCGCAGCTGGCGACCAGGCGACGCAGCCGCTGGTCCGCCGGATACCGGCGCGCCGCCGCCCGCAACGNGCAGACCTGCGAGACCTCGAGGTCGTCCTGGGACTGCGGGCTGTGGCGCACGCGGCTGGGCGCGCCGAGGAAGGTGCGCCACACCGCGTTGCGCTCGCTGCCGCGGCGCTGCCCCATCAACCCCGTGTACAGCGGGTTGGCCAGCAGCAGCGTCCACGCCGCGTCGCTGACCGCCACCGGCGTCCCGGACAGCCGGTCCAGCATCCGCTGCACCCCCGGGGTGATGTAGGCGGGCACCGAGCCCCGCCCCGGGGGCACGAGCCCGGCGAGGCGGAACAGATGCTCACGCTCGGCCGCGGACACGCNCAACGCCCGCCCCAACGCCTCGACGACCTGGTCCGACGGATTGGTCGCCCGGCCCTGCTCAAGCCGGCTGACATAGTCGACCGAGATCCCGGCCAGCAGGGCGAGCTCCTCGCGGCGCAGCCCGGGCGCGCGCCGATGGCCGCCGACGGGCAGCCCGGCCGCCTGCGGGGAGACCCGGTCGCGCCAGCGCCGCACCGTGCGCCCGAACTCGCTGCGCCCGAGCTGTGGGCGCTCGGCCTGCCGGTGCTGGGCCTGCCGGTGCTGGAACTCCGGATGCTGGGACTCCGGACGCGCCATGACGCCACTGTGCACCGCACCCCGGTGGATCGTCCTGGTACCGNCAGTCCCAGGACGATCGGACGCCTGGCTGACCGCCGCGCCGGCCCGCACCCTGAGGGCATGACCACCACCCTGATCACCGGAGCGAACAAGGGTCTCGGCTTCGAGACCGCCCGTCGCCTGCTCGCCGCGGGCCACACCGTCTACCTGGCAAGCCGGGACGCCGAACGGGGACGCCTCGCCGCCGAGCGGCTGGGCGCGCGGATGGTCCAGCTCGACGTCACCGACGACGCCTCCGTGCAGGCCGCGGCGAGCGTCGTCGTCGCAGACGGAGGGCTCGACGTGCTGGTCAACAACGCCGGCATCGCGCCGAGCGGGGACCCCGGCGCCGCGGACGTCACCGCCGAGGTGATGCGCGCGGCGTTCGAGACGAACGTCGTCGGCGCGGTGCGCGTCACCCACGCGTTTCTGCCCCTGCTGGCCCGGTCCGCCGCCCCGGTCGTGGTCAACGTCAGCAGCGGCCTGGCCTCGCTGACCGCGGTCACCNCCCCGGGCNCCCCCAGGTACGCCTACCCGGGCGTCGCCTACCCCGCCTCGAAGGCCGCCCTCAACATGATCACCGTGCAGTACGCGAAGGCGTTCCCAACCATGCGGATCAACGCCGTGGAACCCGGCTTCACCAGGACCGACCTCAACGCCAACACCGGCACCCAGACCGTCGAACAGGGCGCCGAGATCATCGTCCGCCTGGCGCTGGNCGGCACCGACGGCCCCACCGGCGCCTACGTCGACGCCGACGGCCCCCTGCCCTGGTGAGCCCCGAGCCGCCTGCGTGTTCCCATGGAGAGGCTTCCTCGACCCCAGAATGTAGAGCTCCTCGAGGAGACCGGAGTGCACGCCGCGCTGCTGCCCACACCTGCCATGGTCGTCGTGCGGGCCTATCACCACGACTGGCCAGCCACGCTCGGCCTGTCCTACGTGACGATCGTCGACGGCTCGACACCTTTGCGCGGTGAGCCGGGGCAACCCGTCCGATGGCAGGCGCTGGCCGAGGAGTGGACCAGCTATGTCGCCGACGACCCGGCCCGGATCCGACGGTACGCAGAACGGCTGGGCCGGCAGATCGAGTAGCCGCCGAGACCGCCGCGTCGACGAGCCCGGCTCCGGGAGACCGGTGCCGTCGACGAGGAGTGCCCGGCGGATGACTACGTCGAGTTCGGGATCGGAGAGTCCGGATTCGGATCCAGGGTCGGGGTCGGGGTCGGGGTCGCGACATTGCGGAGGGCGGCGTCGGCGAGCCGTCCCGGTGCGAAGACCGCCGCCGCCACGCGCAGCTGCGGGGTCAGCGCATCTCTGATGCCTTCCTGCACTCCGCTCAGCGGACCGNCAGCGTCGCAGCCGGCGACCAACGATCCCGGTCCACGATGACGGCCGCCGAAACCTTCCCCTCGCTCCCCGAACTCCTGTTCAGCCAGGGTCGGGGGGCCACTTGGCGCTCTGGCAGAGTGGGCGCCATGGTCACCGAGCTCCGCGTCGACGCGTCGAACGCCACCCAGCTCGCCAGCTGGGACGGCAGCGGAGGCGCTTTCTGGGTCGCCCACGCCGACCGCTTCGATGAGGGGGTCGCGGCCTACCGTGATCGGTTTCTGGCCGCGGCCGCGATCGACGAGACGGCAGCCGTGCTCGATGTCGGGTGCGGCAGTGGACGGACGACCCTGGACGCCGCCCGCCGCGCCACCGCCGGATCAGTCCTGGGTGTGGACCTGTCCGCACAGATGCTCGAGCTGGNCCGTCGACGCGCCGAACGCGAGCACGTCACGAACGTGACCTTCGAGCAGGCCGACGCACAGATCCACCCCTTTCCCGCCGAAGCCTTCGACGTTGCCGTCAGCCGGCACGGGGTGATGTTCTTTGGCGATCCCGTCGCCGCCTTCACCAACCTCGCGCGCGCCCTGCGCCCCGCCGGGCGCATCGTCCTGCTGACCTGGCAGCCCTTCGAGNGCAACGAGTGGCTCCAGGCCTTCTTCACCTGCCTGGCCGCCGGCCGGGATATACCCGTCCCACCGTCGGACGCGCCGAGCCCGTTCGCCTTCAGCGACCCCGACCGGATCCGGTCGCTGCTGAACACTGCCGGGTTCTGCGACGTCCGGGTGGAGGGCCTCACCGAGCCCATGTACTTCGGTCCCGATCCCGACGACGCCTTCCGGTTCGTCTCCGCCCAGCACTCCGGACTGGTACGCGACCTCGACCCCGACATCAAGAGCCGCGCGCTCGACGAACTGCGAACCAACCTGGCCGAGCACCACACCGCACGAGGCGTCCTGTACGACTCGGCAGCCTGGCTCATCCAGGCCCACCGAGACTGAGCGTGACCGCTGGCCGNGACTGCTACGTACACCTGACAGCGTCCAGTTTGNCAGCGTCCAGCNCTAGCCGCAGACTGGCCAACTATCGCGGCTTTTGGCCATCTACTGGCCAACGTCACAGCGAGTGGTCATCCGTTCGCGATCCCTACACACCTGTCGGGCAACTCAACGGGTATCCCGTCCACCATCCTGACGGACTACCGCCCGCCAACGGCTGTACGAATCCTGCTCGCCCCCAGACACCGAAGTCCGACTGTCGGGTTGCGCGCGGACCTGCTGGCCACCACCGCCTCAGCGTGGGGCACCCAGGATGAGGGTGCCCAGGCCGGGTGCGCGCACCGCGAGCAGCGTGCCCCCGGCCGCACGGTCGACCAGCACCGCCAGGCGGCGCCGCACGCAGCGGGCCCGGAGCACCTCGACCCGGGCGCCCTCGGACAGCTCGTCGCGGTTCGCCTGCCCGAAGGCGACACCGTCGGCGTAGGCGCCGGCGGGGGGCCGCCCGGCGGCCCAGGCCTGGAACCGGACGCCGAACTCGGGTTCGGCCGCGAGCGTCGGCCACCGGCGTGCGACCCCGGCCCGGCGCTTGTCGACCAGCGCCCGCCGGGTCGCCTCCATTGCCCCCGGGTCGAAACCCGCCGGATCGGCACCGCCGGCGACCAGCGCCGCGACCAGCGCGCTCTGCCCCACCGCCAGCCGTGCCCGCGCCGCGTCAGGATCCACCGGCGCCGTCCCCACCGCCGCCTCCGTCGGACCCGCCACCATCGGACCCGCCACCGAAGCCGAAGTCGCCCCCTCCGGACCCTCCGCTCTCGCCGTAGCCCCAGCTCCCCCCGTCATGCCACCGGCCGACGGAGCTGCCGCCGACGCGCCTCACCACGAAGTCGAGCAACCCTCTCAGCGCAGCAGTGCGCCGACGACCACCACCAGAACCACCAGCACGATCTTCACTGCGGTTGCCATGGCAGCTGCCTCTCTGCGTGCGCCGCGGCGGGCTGGACACGGTCGCACTCGGCGTGGAACTCGGCGGCCGGCGGATAGCGGCCGTCACGTTCGAGAAGGTAGGCGGCCCGCCCCGGCGGACATCGCCGGACAGCGTCCGCCAGCAACTCCAGCTGCGGCGCCCCGACCGGGTGCAGATGGGTGTCGTGGTAGCGGCCCTCGTGCATCGACCCGCCGGCGACGTGCAGGTAGGCGACCCGCTCCCAGGGCAGCCGGTCGAAGGCGGCGACCGGGTCGAGGCCGTGGTTGACCGCGTCGCCGTGGAGGTTCGCGACGTCGACGAGCAGCAGCGCGCCCGTCCGCTCGGCCAGCTCGGCCAGAAAATCGGCGGGGGCCAGCTCGCCGTCCGGCCAGCGCAGCAACGCGGCCGGGTTCTCCAGCGCCAGCGGGACCGGCAGCTGCGCACAGGCGATCCTGACGTTGGCCACCAGCACGTCGAGCGCGTCGCGGGTATTGCGCCGGCGGTAGCGTGCCGCCCTGTCCGACCAATCCGCCGCGCCGGCAGCTGCGAACCCCCTCAGGACCCACCGACGCCGGGCCGTCCGCCGAGTTGCCCGGCGGGCCCGGCGCCCGGCAGGTCGTGATCCCGGCGCGTCCACCGGACGCGCGGGGGCCGGGGGCGGGGCAGCCCTGGCAGGAGCCGCAGGCGGCCGGAAGGCGGGCAGGGCATGGGAACCAAGGACGGCCGGGCGCGGGCGTTGCACGCCGTGCGCGGCGGGCAGGACGTCCCCAGGGGCGTTCCCCCGGCACCGACACTCGAGGCGCTGCTCATCGGGGTCGCGCGAGGCGACCGGGACGGGTTCGCGGCCCTCTACGACCGGCTCGCCCCCCTGGTGTTCGGCCTGGCCCGCCGGGTCCTGCGCGATCNCGCCCAGGCCGAGGAGGTCGCGCAGGAGGTCTTCGTCGCGGTGTGGCGTGACGCCTGCCGATTCGACCCGGACCGGGGCAGCGTCACCGGCTGGGTATCGACAATGACCCACCGCCGCGCCGTCGACCGGGTCCGATCCGTCGAGGCCGAGAAGGCCCGCGAGCACCGGGCGGCCGGAATGTACGCCGCCCGCGCCCACGACCAGGTCGCCGAGCAGGTGGAACTGCACCTCGAACACGAGCGGGTCCGCGGGTGCCTCGACAGCCTCACGCCCCGCCAGCGGGAGTCGATCACCCTCGCCTACTACTCGGGTTTCACCTACCGTGAGGTCGCCGAGCTGCTCACCGTGCCGGTCGGGACGGTCAAGACCCGCATGCGCGACGGNCTCAGCCGGCTGTCGGACTGCCTGGGGATGGACTCATGAACACCGCCGACGCGCACACTCTGACCGCCGCCTACGCCCTCGACGCCCTCGATGCCGCCGACCGGTCGGCCGCCGAGGAGCACATTGCCGCCTGCCCGGCGTGCGCCGCCGAGGCGGACCGGCTCTCCCGCGCCGCGGCGAACCTCGCCCAACTGACGGCCGAGGCACCGCCGCCGGCCCTGCGCGACGCCGTCCTCGACGCGATCTCGGTGACCCGCCAACGCCCCCCCGCCGTGCCGCCGGCGCCACCCCCCGCGGCGCCACCCCCCGCGGATCCGCCGACGACCCGCCATCCCACCCAGCTCTCGACCCGGCGTGCGGGCCACCACGGCGACCGCGCATCCCGCGCATCCCGCCCGTCCCCTGCGGCCCGCGCGATCGCCGCGGTGGCTGCGGCCGCGGTCGTCGCCTGCGGTGTGCTCGGGGGCGTCGCCCTCGACGAGCGCCACCAGCTCAGCGCCGCCCGAGCCCAGACCGAGCAGGCCCGGAGGCTGGCCGCCGCCGCCCTCGTCGCCACCGACGCCGCGTCCCTGCACGGCGGGGGGACNCTGCGCACCGCAAGCGTCGGACACATCGCCGTGGTGTCCGCCCGGGGACTGCCCACGCTGCCCGCCGGCCGGACCTACCAGCTCTGGTTGATCTCGGCGGCGGGACCCCGCTCGGCCGGCTTCGTGGACGGCCGGGCGGGTGCGGGGATCTGGCAGCTCGACGACGTCCGCGGTGCCCGGTCCCTCGCGCTCACCGTCGAACCATCCGGCGGCTCACCCGTGCCGACGACACCGCCCGTCGGCACGACGCCGTTGCCCAGCTGACCGTCCCGGCCCCGGCTCATGCGCCACCCGCCACCGCGACCGCGACCGCGATGCCGGCCAGGAAACTGCAATGCCGGCCAGGAAACTACGACGCCGGCCGAAAACTGCGACGCCGGCTCGGAAAACCGAGGTGGGGACCAATCCGCGGGGCGCAACGGTCCGAACTCCTGGTGTCAGCTCACCACGACCTCGGGAGATCTCATGCGCCGTCCTCGCCTCGCCGCCGCCACCGCCAGCGCGTTCCTCGCCGGCCCGCTCCTGCTCGGCCTCGCCGCCTGCGGCGACAGCGGCGACAGCAACGGCGGCAGTGGTGGCAGCGCCGCAGCCGCAGCCCCGGCAGCCCCGGCAACCCCGGCGGCCAGCGCGTCGCCCGCCCCGCAGGCCGCGATTGCCGCACTCACCGGCAGCGACACCGCCGTCGCGGTGGACCCGGCCGTCCTGACCGCACTGAAGTCGCTCGGTGTCGCGGTCGCCCCGACCGGCACCGGAAAACTCACCCAGCAGTACGGGCCGACCCTCGACTTCCCGATCACCGGCGGCGCAGTGAAGATCTTCGACCGGACGCAGGTCACCCCATACGTCCAGGGACACATCGAGCATCAGGGCAGCGGATTGCGGTTCTCCGCCGGGACGAAGACCCTGACCGTGCAGAACTTCACCGTCGACCCGGGCACCTCCATGCTCAACGCCGAGGTTGTCGAGATGGGTAACGCCAAGGTCCCGCTGTTCTACCTCGACGGCACCAACCTGAAGATCAGCAAGGACAGCGCGGGCCGCGCCAAGCTCGACGGAACCCAGGTGCAGCTGACCGACACCGCCGCGGGCGCCCTGAACAAGACCTTCGGCGTCACCGCCTTCACCGACCGCATGCCCATCGGCATCGCGCACATCACCGCCGACTGAGCCGACTGGCTACGTAATAGTGTCAGGGCAGGGAATGGTGCGCAGGCGATCCTCGCATCCTTCGATGCGGACTGCGGCGGGTGTGGTCTGCATGCTGCTGGTGGCGGCGTGCGCCGGTGGTGAGGGATGGGCCGAACATTCCGCGCCTGCCGCCAGCAGTTCCCGCACCTGTGGCCAGGCGATACCGGTGGGGTTCCGAACGCCACCCTCGACGCGATCGGCGTCTGCTACATGGAGCTCCCGAGGCCGGCCTGCACGGGGCCGTCGCCTTCATCGTGCGCAAGGGAAGTGAAGATCACCAGGGAGGATGCCGTCGGCGTCGATGGCGGCCGCCGCGGCCTGCACGGAGGCGTCGTCGGTGACGTCGAGCTGGACCGGCCGCGAGTGAGTGCCGGGCTGTTCGTGGTCGGTGAAGCGGGCCTGCGCACCGGAGACGTGGACGTAGGCGTCGAGGAACCCGGTCCAGGCATGCACCTCGAACAGCAGCTCGGGCAGGTCGATCCGCGGGCGTGGCCGGTAACGGCAGCCGATCAGTCGCGGCCGGCCCCGGACATCCTCGGCTCGCCGGCCGCCGNGCGGTCACGGGCGATGCCGCACGGGTCGTCGTGCGGGGGGGTGCACGGCTCGCACTCGGACTCGATCGTCACGTGGGTGATGGCGTACCGCTCCGCGANCATCGCCTTGATCCCGTCGGACACCGCCCGCGCCTGCGCCAGGCTGGGANGACCATCCTGCACGCCGTCGAGATGGCCGAGTTCCAGGTGCACCGAGGCGGCGAAGACCCGGTCGGACAGGCTCCACACATGCAGGTCGTGCACGTCGAGGACATGGGTGTCGCGCAGGATGTCCGCGCGCACCGCTGCGACGTCCAGGCTCTCCGGCGTCGCCTCCAGCAGCACCCGCGACGCGCTGACCAGCAGCTTCATCCCCTGCCCGGCGATCAACACGGCGATCAGCAGGGAGACCAGCGGGTCCAGCCAGTTCCAGCCGCCGACCAGCCAGATCACCAGACCGGACGCGGCGACCGCCACCGACACCGCCGCGTCTCCGGCCAGGTGCAGCACGGCGGCGCGGGTGTTCAGATCGGCGTCGCGTTCGTGGACGGCCAGGGCGCTGGCCGCGTTGACGACCGCCGCGACGAGCGCGACGGCGACGACCACCGGGCCGTCAACCGAGCCGTGCGCGCCGAGGCGGCGCAGCGACTCGACGGCCAGCAGCGCCGTCACCACCAGCACCGCCGCGGCGTTCGCCTGCGCGGCGAGCACCGGCCAGCGCACCCCGCCGAACGTGCGCCGCGCCGACGGCGGACGCTGCGACAACGTCAGCGCCACCAGCGCGAGGACCACCCCGGCGGTGTCGGTCAGGTTGTGCCCGGCGTCGGCGAGCAGGCCGACGGACCCCGCGGCGAACCCGGCCACCGCCTGCCCGACGACGATCGCCAGGTTCAGCCCGGCCGCCAGCCACAACCGGCGCCGCTGCCGCGCGCTCCCCCGCCCCGCCGCCACCCCGTGACTGTGCCCGTGACCATGGGCGTGCACGTGGCCGTTCCCAGGCGGGTGGCCGAGAGGGTGATCGTGGCCGGGGTCGTGCGCAGACCGAGCCCCGTGCGCCTGGCTGGCGTCGTGGGCATGGTCCGTGTCGTGACCGACGTGACCGACGTGCGGCTCGTGGTCGTGGCCGTGGTCGGGCGTGGTCATGACTCACCCACCCCCGCCAGGGAGGACCCGGCCGGTGCCACCGCAGCCCCTGCGACGACGGCGTCGCCGGCGGGGTGCACGTGCTCGGTGTCGACGGNGAGGACGACGTCGAGCAGGTCACCGAGCGCGTGGCGGAGCTTGTCGTCGGCGAGTTCGTAACGCTGGCGGCGACCCTCCGGGGTCGCGACGACCAGCCCGCAGCCACGCAGGCAGGCGAGATGGTTGGACAGGTTGGTGCGGCCCACGCCGAGGATCTCCGCCAGCTCCGACGGGTACGCCCCGCCGGCCCGCAGCACCAGCAGCAGCCGCGCCCGCGTCGGATCGGACAGCGCGTGACCGAACCGGGCGAGCACCTCAGCCTGCGACGCGACCTTGACCATGCTTCAACGGTACAGCGGACGCTGACATCAGCCAATCCTGACCTGTTCCCCGCCGCGCCGCGGGCCACAGGTCCCGCCCGTTACCGCCGTCCTACCCTTCCGCCCCGGCCCGGTCCCCTGCCCCAGCCCGGCCCGGCCCCCTGCCCGGCCCTGGTCCCTCCCCTGCCCGGCCTGGCCCGCTGCTTATCCAGAGGCCTCCGTGTCCGTTTCGTCCCTCTGGATAAGCAGGGGGTGCCGAGAGGGGTCAGGCGTCGAACAGGGCGCTGACGGACTCGCCGTTGTGGATGCGGCGGATCGCCTCGGCCAGCGGCGGGGCGACCGTGAGTACTTCTAGCTTCGGCACCCGGTCGTCCAGCGGGATCGGCACCGTGTTCGTGCAGACGATCTCCACGACGTCCGGCTGGTCGGAGATCCGCTTGAGCGCCCCGGCGGAGAACAGCCCGTGCGTGCACGCCACCCGCACCGAGCGCACGTCGAGTTCCCGCAGCCGTTCGAGCAGCTCCAGCACCGTGCTGCCCTTGGCGATCTCGTCGTCGAGGACGATGACGTCCCGGCCGGCCACATCCCCGATGACGGTCGAGATGCTCACCCGGTCGTCGGCGAAACGCTGCTTGGCCCCGGCCGCGACCCGTACCCCGAGCATCCGCGCGAACGCCGCCGCCTCCTTGGCGTTACCCAGGTCCGGCGACACCACCGTCGTGTTCGACAGGTCGTGGCGGCGGAAGTGCTTGGCGAGCTCCCGCAGCGCGTGCAGATGGTCCACCGGCACGCTGAAGAAGCCGTGCACCTGCGGGGAGTGCAGCGTCATCGCCAGCACCCGGCTCGCCCCGGCGGCCACGAGCAGGTCCGCGACGAGCCGCCCGCCGATCGAGATCCGCGGCGCGTCCTTCTTGTCGGAACGCGCGTAGGCGTAGTGCGGCAGGACCACCGTCGTGCGCGCCGCCGACGCCCCGCGCGCCGCGTCCAGCATCAGCAGCAGCTCGACGAGGTTCTCCTGGACCGGGGTGACCAGCGGCTGGATGAGGAACACGTCGCGCTCCCGGCAGTTCGCCGGCAGCTGCACCTCCAGGCAGTCGTTCGCGAACCGCTGGACCCGCACCCGGTGCAGNGGCACGTCGAGGTGCGCGCAGATCTCCTCGGCGAGGATGGGATGGGCACTGCCGCTGAAGACGGCGATGTCTCGCACGAACCGCTCCCTGTTCTCTTTTCCCTGACCGGCCGGCGACGGCGCCCGGCCGGCCGGCGTCGGTCGTCGCTGGCCTGGGCGCCGCCGCGATGGCCGACGCCCGGTCGATCGCTCCGGATGCTACCGACCGCGGCGCGCCGACGGCGGCCTCGGACGCCGGGCTCACGCCGGGCGCGAGCTCAGGCCGGGCACGGGACTCACGCCGGGCGCCGAGCTCAGGCCGCGCGCAGGGCATCGCGCAGCGCCACCCGCGTCCCCGACCGCTTCACCGCGTTGCCGTACACCCGACCGGCCAGCCAGACCAGCACCGCGATCCACGCCAGGCTCAACGCCAACGCGACCAGCANCTGCCAGACCGCCACACTGCCGATCCCGATCACCATCGGCATCAGGATCGGCGCGAACAGCGGGACGATCGCCAGGGTCAGGATCAACCCGCTGTCGGGCGACGACGGCAGCACCGAGATGCCCAGCACGTACGGGATGAGGATCATGGCGATCATCGGGGCGGTCACCCCGCCGGCGTCCTCCTGACGCGACACCAGCGCCCCGGCGGCGGCGAACATCAGCGCGTACATCGCGAACCCGACGAGGTACCACAGCAGCGCCAGCGCCACCGATCCCACGGCGACCCCCGCCGGGATGTCGAGTCCCCCGGTGGCCAGCCCCAGCCCCACCCCGACCGCGCCGATCAGCGCGAGCTGGCCGAGGGCCACCACGCCGATCCCCAGCACCTTGCCCGCCATGAGCTGCCACGGGCGCAGGACGGCCAGCAGCAGCTCCACCACCCGGCTCGTCTTCTCCTCGATCACGCTCTGCGCCACCACCGGGCCGAAGATCAGCAACGAGACGTAGATCAGCCCACCGGCGAGCAGCCCGAGCACCAGCCGCGCGCCGTCCCGCTCGGGCCGCGGGCGCAGCGCGGTGACGGCGACCNCCGCCGTCGCGACCGCCCGGCCCACTGTCGCCGGATCCCCGCCGAGGGCGGAGATCTGCCCCTCCAACGCCGCCTGCCGGGCCGCGACGGTCAGCACGGACGTCAGCGAGTCGCCGAGCTCGGAGTCCACCACCACCCGGTAGCCACCGCCCGTCCCCGCGCCGCCATCCGTCCCCGCGCCGCCATCCGTCCCTGCAGCGCCATCTGTCCCTACAGCGCCGCCCGCCGTCGGCGGCGCCACCAGCACGAGGGCGTCGACGTCTCCGTCGAGCACCGCCTGCCGCCCGGCCGCGGCGTCGGCGTAGGTGCGCACCGCGACGTCGACGTCGAGCGAACGCGCCGCCGCCACGATCGCCGCCGCCTGCGTGCCGTCCGCCGCCGTCACCGCCACCCGCCGCGGGGACGAACCACCCACGGAGCTGGTCACCAGCACGCTCGCGGCGATCGCGACGACGAACAGCGCCGTGGTGATCTGGAACGCCCGCGAGCGCACCCGCGTGCGGACCTCCCGGCCGGCGACCAGGCGCAGCACCCGCCACGCCGCCAGCTCACCGTCCGCCTCAGCCATCGCCATCGCCGACCCCATCGCCAACACCAACACCAACGCCGGTGTCGGCGCCAAGGTCGGCGCCATCGCCAACACCAACGCCGGTGTCGGCGCCAAGGTCGGCGCCGACACCGGCGCCGACCACGTCACGGAACAGCTCCGCCAGCGACGGCCGACGGGGATGGAACTCGCGCACCGGACCGCTCGCCAGCGCCGCACGCAGCACCGCCTGGTCGTCGGCGCCCGGCGCGAGCTCGAGCACCGTGCGAGACCCGTCCCGCCCACGCACCCGCACCCCGGCCAGCCCGTCCGCCCAGCCCGTCGGCGCGTCCGGGGCGTCCACGACGAGCCGCCCGCCGCCGGTGGCCCGCAGCTCGTCGACCGGTCCGCAGGCGACCATCCGGCCCGCCCGCACGATCCCGACCCGATCGCACAGCCGCTCGACGAGGTCGAGCTGATGGCTGGAGAACACCACCGGCACCGCGGCGGCGCGCCGCTCCCGCAGCACCTCGCTCATCACGTCGACCGCGACNGGGTCCAACCCGGAGAACGGCTCGTCGAGCACCAGGGCCACCGGATCGTGCACGAGCGCCGCGGCGAGCTGGACCCGCTGCTGGTTGCCGAGACTGAGCTTCTGCACCTCGTCGTCGCGCCGCGCGGCCACCCCGAGCCGCTCGGTCCACTGCGTCACCGCCCGGCGCGCGGCCGCCGGCCCCAGGCCGTGGAGCTGGGCGAGGTAGTGCAACTGCTCGGCGACCTTCATCTTCGGATAGAGCCCGCGCTCCTCGGGCATGTAGCCGATCCGCCGACGGGTACGCAGGGTCAGCGGCGCACCGTCGTAGCGGACCTGACCCGCGTCGGCCGTGACCACCCCGAGGATGATCCGCATCGCGGTCGTCTTGCCGGCACCGTTGCTGCCGACGAACCCGAACAGCTCACCGGCCCGCACCTCGAACGACATCGCGTTCAGCGCCACCACGTCGCCGTAGCGCTTGGNCACGCCGTCNACCTCCAACGCTCCGCCGNCCATCCCACCCCCCTCCCGCGATCCCGCGCCTGGACCTCCACCGGGGACCACTCGGACGATCATCCTCCCAGCAGTCTGGTCGGCATGTCCGCCCGCACCCCCGATCCGTTGCCGGAGGGGTCTGCTGGTTGGTGGTCAGGTGCTTCTGGTGGTGGGTGTTGTTCATGATCAATTTTGGTCGACCGACTTCGTCAACGCCGTTGATTATCTTGTTCGACGCTGATCCGCACNCAAGGACCACCGGGACAGTCCCTACCGGTACCCCGCGCCGAAGGGTCAGCTAGTCGATTGCGGTGTTTCTGCGGCACGATTCTGGTGCCGGTGGGTGGCGATAACCAGCAGCAGGAAGCCGGCGAGCCACAGGATGNCGCCGGCCGTGGTGCAGGTGCGAGTGGCGGCGGAGAAGCCGGCCAGGCGCGGAATCGTGTACAGGGGCACGGCGCTGTAGTACAGCAGCATGACCCAGCCGCGCGTGCGAATCGGCGCCAACCATGTACGCAGGCGGCGAGGCACATGGTTGGTGGCCANGGCCAGTCCCGCGGGCAGCAGGGTGAGGGAGAACGTCGCCAGGCCGATCCACTGCCACACCATGCCGCGAGGACTCCTCTGCTGGGACGCCGTGCTCGTACGGTGGTCCGGGATGCGAGCCACAGCGACGATTGTCCCCGACTGCGGCCCTGGCGACCTATTTTCAGGCCTGGGCACCGCGGCCGTCCGCCGACGATTCGGTGCAACCATCTGATGTTCTGCTGGCCACTCCCCCGGCCGGTGCCGTGCGCCGTCAGCTCGGCGGGGCGAGCAGTCCCGCCAGGGTGAGGTCGACGAGTCGGCCGGCCTGCTCGGCGGACATCTGCTCGGCGATCCAGGCGGCGGCGTTCATCAGGGCGAAGATGTCGGCGCCCGTCGCCTCGCGGCGCAGCACGCCGGCCTCGCGTGCCCGCGCGATGAGCCGGTCACCGATGCCGGTCATCTCGACGCACGCCTGGTGCAGCTCGGAGGCCTCGTCGTCGACGCCCTCGGCGAGCACGGCGGCGAGCCCCTGGTAGGCCGCGGCATGCGCGATGACGGCGTGCACCCACGCGGTGAGCGCCGCGGCGGCACCGGGCTGGTCGAGCAGGTCCGCCCCGCGCGCGAACAGGGCGTCGTTGCGGTGGCGCAGCAGCGCGCCGAGCAGTGCGCGCCGGTTGGGGAAGTGCGCGTAGAGCGTGCCGATCGCCACGCCGGCGCGGCGGGCGACGCCCTCCAGCGAGGCGTTCGTGCCCTGGGCGCGGAACACCGCGTCGGCCTCGGCCAGCAGCCGCTCGCGGTTGCGCCGTGCGTCGGCGCGCGGCCGCCGCCCGGACTCGGTCATCCGCCCTCCCCGACCATCCACCTCGAACGACCATCCACCTCGAACGAGCGTCGGACCTCGAACGAGCGTCGGACCTCGAACAAAACATCCACCTCGAGCGACCATCCGATCTCGGTGGGCCAGCCGCCCCGACGGAACTTGAGGCCGCCTCAGAATATTATTCATGAGGCAGCCTCAGATTAACGGACGAGACCTTCGGGAGACACGGATGATCCTGGTAACCGGTGCGACCGGCTCCATCGGACGACCCCTCGTGCACCAGCTTCGGCAGGACGGGGCGGCGGTGCGGGCNCTGGTCCGNGACGAGGCGAAGGGTCGCGCGCTGGGTTGCGAGTTCCTCGTCGGCGACTTCGACGACCCGGCGTCGATCGTCGCCGCTCTGGCCGGGGTCGACCGCCTGTTCCTCAACGGCGCGGGGGCGCAGCCGGCCGGCGGGGAGCAGCCGATGGTCCGCCAGCAGAAGTCGATCATCGATGCGGCGGTCGCCGCCGGCGTCGAACGGGTGGTGAAGGTGTCGGTCTGGCAGGCCCGCGAGGGCGAACGGCTCGCCGGGGGCGCCCACTGGCAGATCGAGCAGCACCTCAAGGCGTCGGGGCTGGGCTGGTCGATCCTGCAGCCCAACGGCTTCATGCAGAACTTCATCACCGGGCAGGGCTCCTTCACCGCCGACGGGAACCTCGTCGGCGCCTACGGCGACGCCGCGGTCTCCTACATCGACTGCGCGGACATCGCCGCCTGCGCCGCCGCGCTGCTGACCGGCCGAGCCGGCGACGGCGAGACCTTCCTGCTCTCCGGGCCCGAGGCCCTGACCTATGCGCAGATCGCCGAGAAACTCTCCGTCGCGCTGGGCCGGACCGTGCGCTACGTGAACCTGACCGTCGACGAACTGATCGCCGCGCTGACCGCCCAGGGGCTGCCACCCCAGTTCGCCGAGGACGTCGCCGTCCTCACCCAGGGGCTGGCCGGCGGCATCGCCGCGCCGACGACCACGGCGGTGCGCGACCTCACCGGCCACTCCCCCCGCACCTTCGACGAGTTCCTGGCCGCCCACCACGGGGCGCTGACCGCCCTCGCCTCAGCGTCGCGCCGCTGACCGGCCTCGCCGGTGCTCCGTCTGGCTGACCCGCAGAATCCCGGCCAGACAGGGGCCAGATCATGCCGAGGGCTCGGTACGGTCTTCGGGCCCAGAAGCGTCTCGAAGCCTCGGCACGATTCCGTTGCCGGCCGATGACAGAGGGTACGGTCGACGGGTGGGCTCGGCGATGGGCCNCCAGAGTGCCCGCGAGGGTCGTCAACGGTGTTGATTATCTTGGTTGGCGACCTGGCCGCGACCGCAATGNGGCCCGCGGGAATCCCATTCTGTGACTCCTGGACCGATCAGCCGGGGCGGCCCGCGGAGCTCATGCGGGGGGCGGGACGCGGTCGGCCACGAGGATGCGGCCGTTGCGCAGCGAGCGGCGGTGCTGGATCGGGGTGCCGAGGTCCTGGGCGAGGGNGAGCAGGGAGTCGTCCCGGGTGACCACGAAGCCGCGGACGCCGACGGCGCGGCGCAGCGCCGCCGGTGTCCACACCGAGCGGTTCGGCTCGCGGGTCATCGGATTCGCCTGCCTGGACAGGGCGCTGAGCAGGCGCGCCGCCCCTCGGCCGAGCGGCGCCGAGGGTGCCGGGGTGTGGTAGTGCACGATCAGCCGGCTGCCCGCGGCGGAGCGGTCGCCGACGATCCGCAGGGTGCGGGCGACCTCGCCGCGGGTGAGGTAGGGGACGACGCCCTCCCAGATCCAGATCGTCGGGACCGACCGGCGGTGGCCCGCGGCGGCCAGCGCCGCGGCGAGGTCGTCCCGGCTGAAGTCCACGGGCACGAAAAACGGCGGCGTCCCCGCCGGCGCCAGCTCCCCGGCCCGCTCGCGTTTGTCGCGCTGCGACGCCGGATGGTCGACCTCGAACACCGGCGTGGCGGCGAGCTCCGCCATCCGCCACGCCCGCCCGTCCAGCCCCGCCCCCAGGATCACGACCTGCGCCGCGCCAGCGGGCACCGGGTCGGCCGCGCCGACCACGCCGAGGTCCACGCCGGGGGCCGCATCAGAGGCGGGTAACGCCTGGCGCACGGCGTCGTCGATCGCGACGGTGCGCGGCGCCATCACCTCGCCACAGGCGCGCACCATCTCGAAGGTCAGCCGCGGCCCCCAGCCCGCCGGCGTGGCCCCGGACCGCACCTCCTCGACGATGCCCCGCTCGGCGGCGAGCAGGAACGCCATCGCCGTCGGATCGTCGAACCGGCCGGGGGCGAGCCGCTCGTGGGCGACGGCCCGTCCCTGGCAGACCATCACCGCCGTGCGGCTGGCGCCGCCCGTGCCGCCCATCGGCCGATGGCCTCTCCCCCGCGGCCGTCCCGCGGCAGAGCCCCGTGCCCTCATCGCGCACCTCCCTCGCCCTCCCCCGCCGTCCGCGGCCCACCCCGCCGGGCGGCCCGCGCATCGACGACGCGGGAGTTCCGGCCCTCATCGTCGCAGCTTGCACGACCCGCCGGCCCGGTCAGGGTCCCTTCACACCACCTCGGGCGGCCCGTCCCGCTCACCGCCCGCCGCGGGCCCGCGGCCGTCGGGCTGCAGATGGCGGCGGTGGTCTCCGCCGGCCAGCACGAAGATTCCACTGGCCACGGCGAGGACGATGGCGACGATCCGCCCGGCGGTGTCGTCGAAGATCCCACCGATGGCATCGAAGATCTGCACGACCGCGGTGCTTCTCGACGGCGATGATCACTAGACGGCGGTGCCTTCCCGACCGCGGTGCCTGGTCGGCGCAGCGTGGGATATCGGCGGCGGAAGCGGGCAGAGAGCCGAAGGCCAACGTCATCCGCGGGGCCGGCAGGGGCGGTCGGAACCGGCGGCGGCGGACGGCGCGCACGCAACCGCGACGGTGTGGAGGTGGCATGCCCGGCAAGGACAGCGGCGGGTTGGGGACGATCCGCACGGCGATTCCGGCCCGACTCGACCGTCTTCCCTGGGCCCGGTTCCACTGGATGATCGTCATCGGGCTGGGAACGGTGTGGATCCTCGACGGGCTCGAGGTGACGATGGTGGGCGCGGTGGGTTCGCGGCTCACCGAATCGGGCAGCGGAATCTCGCTGTCCNCCTCCGACATCGGCACCGCGNCCGCGATCTACGTGCTCGGCAGCTGCCTGGGCGCCTTGTTCTTCGGTCAGCTCACCGACCGTTTCGGCCGGAAGAAGCTGTTCCTGCTGACCCTGGGCGTCTACATCGTGGCGACGACGGCGACGGCGTTCTCGTGGGCGCCGTGGTTCTTCTTCCTGACCCGGTTCCTCACCGGCGCCGGAATCGGCGGTGAATACGCGGCCATCAACTCGGCGGTCGACGAGCTGATCCCGGCGCGGGTGCGGGGACGGGTCGACCTGCTCATCAACGGCTCCTACTGGCTGGGTTCCGCGGCGGGCTCGGCGCTGACCGTGTTCTTCCTGTCCGAGCGCCTCTTCCCGACCGACATCGGCTGGCGGCTCAGCTTCGGCCTCGGCGCGGTGCTCGGACTGGTCATCCTCGTCGTGCGCCGGCACGTGCCGGAAAGCCCGCGCTGGCTGTTCATCCACGGCCACGCCGACGACGCCGAACGGATCGTCGGCGACATCGAACACACCGTCGAGGCCGAGACGGGCACCCGGCTCGCCAGCCCGGACAGGCAGATCACCGTCCGCCAGCNCACGGTCATCCCGCTGCGGACGATCGCCTCGACGGCGTTTCGCACCTATCCCCGCCGCGCGGTACTGGGACTGGCGCTGTTCGTCGGCCAGGCCTTTCTCTACAACGCGTTCACCTTCGACCTGGGCACGATGCTGACGACGTTCTACGGGGTGAGCTCGTCGGCGGTGCCGGTGTTCCTCGTCGTCTACGCCCTGGGCAACTGCGCCGGCCCGCTGCTGCTCGGCCGGCTGTTCGACACCGTCGGACGCAAACCGATGATCGCGGCGACCTATCTGGNCGCGGCCGCGCTGGCGGTGCTGCTCGCCGTGCTGTTCGCCGGCGGCGCGCTGACCGCGTGGACGTTCCTGCTGCTGGTGGCGGTCACGTTCTTCTTCGCCTCGGCGGGGGCGAGTTCGGCGTACCTGACGGTCAGCGAGATCTTCCCGATGGAGACCCGGGCGCTGGCGATCGCGTTCTTCTACGCCGTGGGCACCGCCGTCGGCGGCATCACCGGCCCGCTGCTGTTCGGTCACCTCATCGACACCGGCCGCACCGGGCCGGTGATGGTCGGTTTCCTCGTCGGCGCGGCGGTGATGGCGGTCGGCGGTGTCGCCGAGCTGCTGTTCGGCGTGGACGCGGCCGGCCGTTCCCTGGAGGACATCGCCGCTCCGCTCACCGCCGCCCCCGACGCCGCCGACGCCGACGTCGACGCCGCGGCCGGTGAGAAGGGTGAGAAGGGTGAGAACGGCGGCGAGCCGTACCCCGACGAGCCGACCCGTGCCGGCGGCGCGGACCGGTCCGGGCTGCCGGGCGCGGCCCTGGCACCTCCCGGGAGGGCCGGGTCCGCGTAGCGGCCCGGGCGCGTCGGCCGCCGTCGGCCGTCGCGCCGCCCTCGCTTCCAGGGGCGGGCATGTGCCGACACGCCGCGCACGCCCGCCCCAGGAAGCGCCCGCATCCCGGCGGCGGGGATGCGGGCCACACACACCAGACCTACCGGGCCCGCGGCCCCGCGTCGCGCTGAACCGGCACCCGCACGCCGCCGGGCGGCGTCGATCGGCCAAGCTCGGTGAGCTCCGCCAGCCACAACTGGGNGAGACGCTCGTGGTTCGGCACACTGTCGCTGGCCGCGAACGTGATCCCGATGCGGTCCCCAAGACCGAACAGCGCCACCGACAGGTGCTGGCGTCCGACGAGCAGCGGCCCCGTGCCGATCAGGTCGGTGACCGTGCGTCCGGCGACGGCCAGCGGCCCGCGGATCGTGCGGGCGTTGGTCGCCACCATGGCCAGCTCCCGGGTGCGACCCCCGAAGCTCGCCGCATACGACAGCATGCGGGGGGTGGCCCGCGCCGCCACGGCGGGGAAGTGGTGATGCTCCACCACGCCCATCCCGCCCTCCTTGAGTCGACGGGTCACCTTGGCGATACGGGCCAGCCGCCGGGCCGGCTCCGGTTCTCCGCACGGCAGCGCGATCCGCACTCCCGAGGTGTAGTTCGACAGCACGTTCTGGTCGGCGGCGATGCGGATGCTGACGGGCATCAGCGCGTGGACGGGCCGGGAGTCCTCCCGCCACTCCGGCAGCGACCACGATCGCACCGCCCCGGCGAGGGCGGCCAGGTAAACGTCGTTGACCGAGGCGTCGTGCCGGCGGGCGACGTCCCGCATCGGCCCGAGCTCGGTGGTGATCCAGGTGTGGCGCGCCGGACCCACCGGCTGACCGCCCCAGGCGTCCAGGACGCGCGTCGGCGACAGGCAGCTCAGACCCCGGCTGACGAAACGCAGGTAGTCGCCGGCCTGCGGACGGGGAATCGACGCGGGCAGTCCCAGGTCGGGCTCGTCCTCGCCACCGAACAGCAGGTGCAGCGACCGGTAGAGGGCCGCGCCGTCCTGGGCGATGTGGCTGGTCCGGTAGACGACCACGGCGCCCGCGGTCCCCCGCTCGCACAGCAGATAGAGCATCCACGGCTGGGCGCTGGTGTCGACGGGACGCCTGGCGATCGCGTCGATGGCGGCACGGATGCGCCGGTCACCGATCGCGTCGCCGCCGAGCAGGCCGGCGACCTCCGCGGCACTCGGCAGCTCCATGGCGACGACGCNCTCGTCGACCTTCATCTCCGGGTCGCTGACCCAGTGGGTCTCGTGCACCGTGGAGCGGCGGTCGGCCGGGCGGACCGTGACCGTCTCCAACCGGTCGGTCAGCATCCGCGCCCGTGGTGCCCGCAGCCGTTCGGCGACGTGGGCCCGNAGGTCCGTCAGCTCCACCGGCCCGTCGAGGAACAGCACCGCGCCGACATCCTGGTATTCACCGGGATTGAGCCGGTGGAAGGCGAGATAGGCGCGGTCCCCCGCGGTCAGCGGGTGGGCGAACGCCCGGTTGTAGCCGGTCTTCGAGACCGTGTCGAGGAGGGTCATCAGGCGCGCCCCCAGCCCGTCACCGGGCATTGGGTGCAGGCCTTGACAACGCGATCAACAATGTTAGCAGATCGACGCACGGATGCGTCGTGGATACCTGTACCCATGTACCTGTTTATCCGCGGNCCGATCAGCCCATCCAGCCTTGTGTCGTACGTCTCCACACGGATGGGCAGGATGGGCGAGAACGATCCCGCCGGAGGGCACGACCAGCACGATAAATGCAGGTGGGCGCGGGTGCGGAACGGTACCGACACCGGGCCGGGACATCAACACGAATGGGCTACGGTGCTACCGCGACCGGGGTTACACGAATTCCCTCGATAGACGCGTGCCCATTCCTGGCCGGTGCGATCGGGGGATACCCGGACCCTTGCGAGGTGGCCGTCGTGAAGATGCGTCGCGATGGTGCGTGGCCATGGTGCGTCGTGCGGATGCGCCGTGAGAGGCGCCGTGAGAGGCGCCGTGCGGATGCACAGTGAGAGGCGCCGTGCGGATGCGCCGTGAGAAGGCGAGGTGGGACGAGCCACCCTCGCGGTGCCGGTAGCGTGGCGGGATGGACGCAGCCCCGGCGACCCCCTCCGGGCACGACGAGGCCGGCGACTCGCCGTTGGCCCGCCTCGAGGTGGCGCTGTCGGCCCTGGTGCGCTGGAGCGAGAGCAGGCACATCCGGCTGCAGGTGACGCGGCGGTCCGGCTGCGAGCTGTCCNCCAGCGAGCTGCGGCTGCTGGAGCACTTCGACGCCGCCGGGCCCATGCGGGTCTCGGACATCGCCTCGTGCCTGCACATCGACATCTCCACCGTCTCGCTCCAGCTGCGCGCGCTGCGCCGCGACCACCTGGTGGAGCGGCTCGCCGACGCGCAGGACCGCCGGGTGGCCGTGATCATCATCACCGCGAAGGGGCGCGAGGTGGTGCGCCGAGTACGACTGGCCCGCCGCGACCTGCTCGGCGAGGTCTTCGCCCAGACCGGGACGGTCGACCTCGACCAGGCGGCGCGGGTCCTGCTGCAGGTCCAGACCCACATGCGCCAGGGCGTGATCGACGGTCCCGGCGGCGGGTCGTCCCCGGCCTGACCTGCGCGTCGTCCACGGTTGCGCGGTCCGATGACCGGCACGGTTGCACGACGTCGGGCCGGGATGCTTTTATTCATCAAAATTGCTGGGAAGGCGATGGGCGCAGCCGGAGAGGGGACGCGATGAGGACGATGGTGATCACCGGCGGAACCGACGGCATCGGTCGGGCCCTGGCGGACGTCCATCTCCACCGTGGCCACGCCGTGCTCGTCGTGGGCCAGAGCGCCGAGAAGGGTCAGCGGTTCCTCGACGCCGCACGCGAGCTCGGCGCCGGCGACCGGGCCCACTTCGTGCGGGCGGATCTGAGTCTGATCAGCGAGAACACCCGGCTGCTCGAGGAGATCGGTCGGGTCTTCCCCGCTGTCGACGTCCTGGTGCTGGGTGCGCGCTACCACCGGTCGGTGCGCACGGAGACGCCCGAGGGCCTGGAAAGCAATTTCGCGCTGTTCTACCTGAGCCGCTTCCTGCTCAGCCACGGGCTGGCGGCGTCGCAGGAACGCGCCGAGACACCGATCGTCCTCAACGTCGCGGGGCCGGGGGGAACGGGACCGGTCCAGTGGGACGACCTGCAGCTGCGCCGGCACTACCTCGGAACGGGGGCACTGGGCCACGGCGGTCGGCTCAACGACCTGCTGGGCGCCGGATTCGCCACCGTGCACCCGGACAACCGGATCAGGTACATCCTGTTCCATCCGGGCGTCGTGTCGACCAGCTTCGCCGGGGAGTACGACCGGGTCACCGCCGCGCAGGTCGCCGGGCTGAAGGTGTCCGGCAAGTCGGTGGCCCAGAGCATCGACCAGATTTTGCCCTGCCTCGACCGTCCCCCGGCCGAGCCCCTGAGCGCCTTCGTGGAGGGCAGGCGCCTCGACGTGGACACCCCGTACTTCGACCGCGACGACGCGGCCCGCCTCCACCAGATCACCGAGAAGCTGCTCAGCGCCTGATCCACCCGCGCACACGGCGGCGACCCACTCATCCGAGCTCGTCGCGCAGCTCCCAGACGAAGCGCTCCAACCCGGCGACGAAGGCCTCGGCCTCGGGCGCCGACCAGCCGACCAGGCGGCGGCCGAGNAGCTCGGCGAGACGCCGGCGCAGCAGGCCGACCACCTCCTCGCCGTCCTCGGTGAGGCTGAGCAGGGTGCCGCGCGCGTCCGGGTCGGGACTGCGCCNCAGCAGGCCCCCGGCCTCCAGCCGGCTGGCATACCTGCTGGTACCCGACCGGTCCAGGCCGATCTCCCGACCGAGCTGCACCGCGTTCGCCGGGCCCATCCTGGCCAGTCCGCTGAGCAGCGGATACGACGAGATGTCGAGCCCGCGGCCGATCCCGGCGACGAGGTCGGCATACAACCCGAGCCTCGTCCGCCGCTGGAGCAGCTCACCGAGGGCTGCCTCGAGGCGTTCTCCGCGTTCCGTCTCCACTCGCCCAGGTTAGCGTGCAAGTCGCACGGGAATCGGCTAGCCTCCCCTCGAAGCGTGCGATTTGCACGCCCGAACGTGCAGACACGTCGCGGGGAGTCGCCATGGTCCAGCAGGCCAGCCCGCCGCTGGTGACGGCGGAGCCGGGGAAGGCCGACAGTCGCCTGGTCGCCGCACTGCTGCTCGGCGCCGTGCTGCCGCTGCTCGACAGCACCATCGTCAACGTCGCCCTCGATCGCCTCGCCACCGCCTTCGACGTGTCGGTCACGACCATCGGCTGGGTGGTGACGGGCTACGCGATGGCCGCCGCCGTCGCCATCCCCGGCACCGGCTGGGCCGTGCGCCGCTGCGGCGGACGCCAGGTCTGGATGGCCGCGCTCGCCGTGTTCCTGGCCGGCTCGGCCCTGTGCGCGCTCGCCTGGGACGCCGGGAGCCTCATCGCCTTCCGGGTGGTCCAGGGATTCGGGGCGGGTATGTCCATGCCGATCCTGCAGACGATCCTGGTCGGGACCGTCGGGGTGGCCGGGGCACGCCGGGCCATGGCCACCATCGGCATCCCCGCCGTGGTCGCGCCGGTCCTCGGCCCACTGGTCGGCGGCCTCGTCGTCGACCATGCGAGCTGGCGGTGGATCTTCGTCGTCAACATCCCCGTCTGCCTGGCCGCGCTGGTGCTTGCCAGGACCCATCTCCCCCGCACCCCACCGCAGGGCGGGGGCACGCTCGACGTGACGGGCCTGCTGCTGCTCGCCCCGGCGCTGGCCGGCATCGTCCTCGGCCTGTCGCGCGCCGGTAACACCGCCGGTGCGGACGACGCGACGGTCGTCGTGCCCCTGGCCGCCGGCGCGGCGCTGCTTGGCCTGTTCGGATGGCACGCGGCGCGCCATCCCGACACCGCCGCCCTCGATCCGCGGCTGCTGCGCCGGCGGGCGTTCGTCGCGGCCGGTGCGCTGACGCTGCTCGCCGGGCTGTACTTCTACGGCGCGCTGGTTCTGCTGCCGCTGTTCTACCTCCAGGTCGTCGGCTACTCCCCACTCGCCACCGGCGCGGTGCTCGCCCTGCAGGGAGTCGGCGCGTTCGCCGCCCGTTCCGCCAGCGGGCGACTGACCTCGCGGCTGGGCACCCGGACGGTGGTGCTGGCCGGGCTCGCCCTGGCCGCCGCCGGCACCCTTCCCTTCGGCGTCACCGACGGGCCGGCCGACGCAGGACTGCTCGCGGCCGGCCTGCTCGTGCGCGGCGCGGGAATCGGCATCGTCACGGTCCTCACCCTCGCAGCGGCCTACCACGGCCTGAGCCGCCACGAGATCGGCCACGCCAGCGGGGCGAGCCGGATCCTGCTCCAGCTCGGCGGCGCTCTCGGCGTCGCCGGAGTCACGACGCTCCTCGCCGGCCAGCTCGGCTCCCCCGGGGCGCCGACCCACGTCGCCTTCGCGCACACGTTCCGGCTGCTGATCGCCAGCATCCTGGTCGGGCTGCTGCCCGCCCTCGCGCTTCCCGGACGAGCCGCCGAGGATGGCTGACCCGGGCGGCCGACGGGTGTGACCGAACGCCGGGTGGGCGGGAATCCGGGGGCCGGCCGGCATCGTTACGCTGCCCTTGTGAGCGAACATTTCGACGTAGTGGTGCTCGGTGCGGGTCCGGGCGGGTATGTGGCCGCGATCCGGGCCGCCCAGCTCGGTCTGACCACGGCCGTGGTCGAGGAGCGGTACTGGGGCGGGGTGTGCCTGAACGTGGGCTGCATCCCGTCGAAGGCGCTGCTGCGCAACGCCGAGCTCGTGCACACCCTCACCCACGAGGCCAAGACGTTCGGCATCTCCGTCGACGGATCGATCACGGTCGACTACGGCGCGGCGTTCCAACGCAGCCGGAAGGTCGCGGACGGCCGGGTCAAGGGCGTCCACTTCCTGATGAAGAAGAACAACATCACCGAGTACTCCGGGCGCGGCACGTTCGTCGACGACCACACCCTGTCGGTCACCGGCGCGGACGGCGCGACCAGCACGGTGACCTTCGACCACGTCATCATCGCCGCCGGCGCCACGCCGCGACTGCTGCCGGGCACATCGCTGTCCGAGCGGGTGGTCACCTACGAGCAGCAGATCCTCAGCTCCGAACTGCCGCGCAGCATCGTCATCGCGGGCGCCGGGGCGATCGGCGTCGAGTTCGGCTATGTGCTGCGCAACTACGGCGTCGACGTCACGATCGTCGAGTTCCTCGACCGGGTGGTGCCGCTGGAGGACGCCGAGGTCTCCGCCGAACTCGCCAAGCACTACAAGAAGGCCGGCATCACGAACCTGACCTCGACCCGGGTCGACTCGATCGACGACTCCGGCGACACGGTGAAGGTCACCGTGACCGGCTCCGACGGCGTGTCGAAGGTGCTGGAGACGGAGAAGGTGCTCCAGGCGATCGGCTTCGGGCCGAACGTCACCGGCTACGGGCTGGAGAACACCGGCGTGGCGCTGACCGAGCGCGGCGCCATCGACGTCGACGGCTACTGCCGCACCAACGTCCCGCACATCTTCGCCATCGGCGACGTGACGGCCAAGCTCATGCTCGCCCACGCCGCCGAGGCCATGGGCATCATCGCCGCGGAGACGATCGGCGACGCCGAGACCTACCCGCTGGACTACGTGATGATCCCGCGGGCGACGTACTGCCAGCCGCAGGTCGCCAGCTTCGGCTACACCGAGGCACAGGCCCGCGACGCCGGCTACGACGTGAAGGTCGCGAAGTTCCCGTTCTCGGCCAACGGCAAGGCGCACGGCCTCGGCGAGACCGCCGGCTTCGTGAAGATCCTCAGCGACGCGAAGTACGGCGAGCTGCTCGGCGCGCACCTCATCGGCCCGGACGTCACCGAGCTGCTGCCCGAGCTCACCCTCGCCCAGCGCTGGGACCTCACCGTCGCCGAGNTCNCCCGCAACGTCCACGCCCACCCGACGCTCGGCGAATCGGTCAAGGAGGCGCTGCACGGCCTCGCCGGCCACATGATCAACTTCTGATCCGGCCGGTCCCTCAGCGCAGCGGTGGCGGCGGCTCGGCGGAGACGCCGACCGCCTCAACGCGATCACCCTCGTCGACGCGCGTCACCTGCGCGCCGACGGCATCACCGCGAACGCCCTGTCCCCCGGCTTCTGCTCCACCGACCTCAACGGCCACACCGGCCACGACACCGCCGACGAGGGCGGCGCCCGCATCGCCGCCCAGGTGCTCGCCCGCCACGAGGAAGGTTCAGGCCTGTTCCTGAGCGAGAAGGGTGGCACCTGTCCCTGGTGACCGCGTGGACCGCTCGCCGTCAGGGGAGAGGCCCTGGTGCCGCGTCCCGCCGAGCGCGGCATGCCGGCTGTCCAGAGGGCATCGGTGTCCGATTTATCCCTCCGGATAGGCGACAGCGGCCGACGCGGGCCTTCCGCACTCCGCCAACTTGATCACAGGAAGATGCTCGGACTAACGAGCCCCGGTGGCCGCCGGTCGGCGCGGGCGGAAGAGGACGGTGGGGGTGTCCGCGCCGGGGCGGGCGTGGAAGGCCGCACGGACGGGTTGGCCGACCTTCGCCTCCCCCGGCGCAACCCCGTCGAGCCGGCCGGNCAGCCGGATCCCCTCGTCCAGGGTGACCAGCGCGAGGACGTACGGCGGGCGGCCGGCGAAGGCGGGCACGCTGGGATGGCGGATGACGAGGTAGCTCTCGACGACGCCGGTGCCGGCCGCCGGCGCGAAGTCGGTCGGCCCCGCGCAGTGCCGGCAGCGTTCCGGGCGCGGTGGCAGCCAGCTCCGGCAGTCGAGGCAGCGGGACAGCACGAACCGGTCCTCGCGCAGCGCGGCCCACAACGGGCCGGTGCCGTCCTCCTCGTCCTCATTCTCGGATGGTGGCCCGGGCGATACCGCGCGATCCCCTTCACCCGCCGCGTCCCCGCGTTCGGCGTCCTCACCCGACGTGACTGGCGTGCCTTCCGCTGCTGCCGGTGCCGTCCCGGCCGCGGCCTCCCCGGAACGGTCTGCCACCGCCGGCAGAACCGCGGCCCGCACATCCCCGTCGAGGTCCGCCCCGGTGGCAGGGTGGGCGGTCCTGGCAGGCGCGCCGCTGTCCCCCGCGTCCGGGCGGTCCGNGGCCTCCCGGGGTTCCGCCCGGTCCGCTGGCGGCGGCGATTGCGCGTTCCACGAATCCGCACTCGGCGTGACCACACTCGGCGAATCCACCCTGGGTGCGGCCACGGTCAGCGAGGCCGCGGTCGGCGGGTCCGCGCTCGGTAGGGCCCCGATCGGCGGGTCCGCGTTCGGTGGCGCCGCGTTCGGTGGCGCCGCGTTCGGTGGGGCTGCCGGCGACCCGCCGCGGGTGTCGGCGGTCGCGGGGGGTGGGGCGGGTGTGGGAGACGGCGGGGTCGTGGTTCGGGTCGAAGGGATGATCCTGACCGACGGGACTCTGGTGGACGGGTGGATGGCGGGCGGAGAGCCGGCCGAGGACGGGTCCGGCGGGCGGGCGACCGGGCGAAGGACGCGCACATGGGGTTGACCGCTGATCATCTGCTCCGCACCGCCGTTCTCACGATCCTCCGACTGTCGCCGGCGCCGTCGGGGCCCATCCCCGCCGGTGACGAGCGTCGCCGCGGGCTCGCCGCCCCTGCCGGCGGCCAACGCCCGACCACGCCCACCACACCATGGTGGTTCATCCGATGGAGCTACGCCTCAAACACGGACTCCCCGTGCGAATCCGATCGGGCAGGCACGCGGGCGTGCCGCAAGAAGGGCCCGCCGGTGGCGGGCAGGTCGACCCGGTCGACCGTCTATCCTGGATCACAGATCCTGGACCGCGGCTTTCGGTTCATGGCTTTCGGTTCACGGCTTTCGGGTCACAGCTTGCGGTTCACACAACGTGGATCAGGGTGTTCGAGTCACGATTTCGGATCGTATTGCGTCGCCGACGTCACGTGCGTCAGGGCCCGGGTTGCCGGCAGGACGCCGGGTACACCGCCCGGGTGGCGCCGCGAAGGGGGATGCCGGGGTGGTGGCGGTGGCGATTGTGAGCCCCGGCGCGATGGGCTCCGCGCTGGGGCGCGGCTACGCCGAAGGCGGCGCCCGGGTCCTGGCCTGCGTCGCGGGCCGCTCGCAGCGGACCCGCGCGCTCGCGGACGGGCTGGATCTCGTCGACTCTCTCGACGCGGCGGTCAAGGCGGCGGACGTCGTGCTGTCGGTGGTGCCGCCGGGCGAGGCCCTCGCCGTGGCCGGCGCGATCCGCCGGTCGGCCGCCGCGGCGGGGGTGACCCCGCTGGTCGCCGACCTCAACGCGGTCTCCCCGGCGACGCTCGCGCGGGTGGGGCAGGCCCTGGGCGGGCTGGACCTCGTCGACGGGTCGATTTCCGGGCCGCCGCCGCGGGCCGCCTCCACGCGGGCGCGCACCCGGCTGTACCTGAGTGGTCCGCGGGCCGGTGAGATCGCCGCGCTGGCCCATCCTCGGCTCGAACCGCGCGTCCTGGCGGGTCCCGTGGGTGCCGCGAGCGCGCTGAAGATGAGCACGGCGAGCCTCTACAAGGGACTCGCCGCCCTCTTCCTGCAGGCGACCGCGGCGGCGCAGCGGGCCGGGGTGCTCGACGCGATGCTCGACGACGTGGCGCCGACGTTCCCGGCCCAGGTCGCCGAGCTCGGATCGTGGCTCGCGCTGTCGGCGAGCAAGGCGGACCGCTACGTCACCGAGATGCGGGAGATCGCCGCGACCCAGGCCGCCGCGGGCCTGCCGTCGGAGCTGTTCGAGGCGATGGCCGTGGTGTGGGAGCGGGTCGCGGGCTCGCCGCTCGGTGCGCTGAGCCCGGAGCAGGCCGCCGGCGTGACGGACGCCGCCGCGGTGATCCGCGCCCTCGGCCTGCCCGCCGCCGGGTTCCCGCCCGAGACCTGAGAACCGAACCCGAACGCGAACCGAGCCCGACCCCGAACCGAGACCGAGACCGGCTGGCTGTCCCACCCCGGCGCCCGGACCCGCAACCCGCGCGGTGGGTGCGGGCACGACGTGCACAGCCGGCGCCGCGTCCGCGCGTCGGAGTTCAGCCGGCGCCGACGAGGCGGGCGAGCTCGGCAGCGATCTCGTGCGGTTCGCGGCCGTCGGTGTCCACGACGTGCCCGACGCGGCGGTAGACGTCGTCGCGGGCGGCGAACATCTCGTTCAGGGTGCTCAGCAGGTCGCCGTCGAGCCAGGGCCGGCCCTGGCCGCGGCCGACCCGGCGAGCCAGGGTCCGCGGGGTCGCCCGCAGGTAGACGACGCGGCCGGCGTCGACGATGCGGCCCAGGTCGTCGGGGTTGTCGGCGATGCTGGCCGCGACCCCGGCGACATACGGCGCCGGGGTGTCGAGCAGGGCGTGAAGCTGGCGCGACTCCTGGTCGTGCAGGGCCGCGCGGCCCAGGTCGGCCAGGGCGGGCGCGTCGAGTCCGGTCCGCTGCTGGAGCAGGGCGTCGTTGTCCAGGTAGGGCCGGCCGAGCCGGGCCGCGAGCGCCCGGCCCACCGTCGACTTGCCCGATCCCATCAGCCCGACGAGGAAGATCCGCTCGCTGCCGTCGCCGCCGGCGGCGGCGCTCCGCTCGGCAGCCGGTACGGACCGGGATGACGACGACATGGGACCCGTGTACCCACCCGCGGAAGCGGGTGAACACGGCACGAGGGCATCGACCGCGCTAAGTGGCCGGGGCGGGGCGAGACCGGCCGGGACGGGGCGTCACCCGCTGAGACGCGGCCAGGACAACCACAAAGGGGTGACCGGCGATTCCTTATGGCTCGTTTTTCCGTATTACATTGTGCCGCCGACGCCCATTCGGGACGCTTCCGATTGTGGTGTCTGATGCCCGGAGCTGGGCGCAGACATTCTCATTCAACGTCGGCTTGGCGCTGGCCGAACCGGCTGCGGTAGCGTCCCTCTCGCGCCCTCAGNGCGTTCGGATAATGACCGGAAGGATCACAAGAATGAGCCAGCAGGACCAGCAGCAGCAGCGCCAGCAGGTGGAGCAGCAGCTGCGCCAGAACTGGCGGCAGATCCGCTACCGCATCCTTGACCAGTTCGGTCAGGTCAGCACGGCGGATCTCGACGCCGCGACCGACATCGAGGACCTCGTCGCGCGCATTGCCGACAAGACGCACCACAGCGAGCGCTACGTCGAGAACCGCCTGCGCGAGCTGGCGGGCGTCGGTGGCGGCCAGGGCGGAATCGGCGGCCAGGGCGGAATCGGCGGCTCCGGCGAGCGCTTCGGCGGCGGCCAGCAGGGTAACCAGGGCAACCTCGGAAACCAGGGGAACCAGGGCCAGCCGTTCGGTGCCCAGCAGTAATCTGGTAACTCGGTCCGACCAGTCCTGGCGCGCCGTTCAGTAACCGGTGCGTCGCGCAGCTTTCCTTTCGCTACTCGGCGCGCATGCTCAGCGCGCGCCGAGTAGCGATCTGAGCTCCAGCAGATCGTCGATCAGCTTGGCCGTCTCCGCGTTCCGGGGAAGCCGGCGGAGTTCTTCCAGCATCGCGTCGGTCTGCGCCATGCTGGGAATATCGTCAACGGACGCGGCTATCGCCACGATTTCGGCGTCGGGACAAGCTCCTGTCTGCATGCCTCAGAGTTGCACACGGGCATTCACTCAAAATTAACTCAGGATTCCTCCGCGTTAAATCTTCCACCGATCCCGGCACGGGGAGTGAGGGTCCGGCCCGTGATGTCACGGTCCGTGGCGCCCAGCTGACCCCGTGAGCCACGCGTGGTCGGCGGCGGGAAGCCAGTGGCGGCCGGGAGCGTACTCGAGCCAGCGACGGCGGGCGGCGGTCTCGGCGAAGGCGCGCAGCAGGCTGCGCCCCGCGGCGCACGGCTCGCCCCGCCACAGCAGCGACCACGCGTACAGCGGGGTCGGCTCCACCAGCCGCACCCCCCGCAGGCCGGCGTCGGCGGGCAGCACCATCTCCGCGGGCAGCACGCAGACGTAGCGGGGGTCCGCGCGCGGACGCTCCAGCAGCGGTTCGAGGCCGAGGTTGACCGCGGCCGCCTCGGCCGCGATCCCGAACCTGCCGGCGAAGCGGCGCAGGAAGTCGAGCCGGTCGAGGGCCGCGGGACACCACAGCACGCTGCTGCGCAGATCCGCGGGACGCACCCGCGCGCCGCCGGCCAGCGGATGGGCGGGGTGCAGGACCACGTCGAGAGGCTCCAGGCGGACGAGCCGGTGGGCGAAAGCCGGTGCGAACTCCCCGCCGGCACCCGCATCCACTCCGGGGGCATCCTCCCCGGGGGCGTCCTCCCCGGGGGCATGGTCGGTGAGGGCGTCGTCGGTGAAGGCATGGTCGGTGAAGGCATGGTCGGCGGTCGCGTGCACGCGCCCGAAGCCGAGGTCGATGGATCCGCGGGTCAGCGCGTCGACGGCCGTGGGCAGGTCGCGGCTGGCGCCGAGTTCCACGCCGAGCGCCGGGGCGTCGTCGAGGACTGCCCGCAGGGTGCGCATCGGACCGTAGAGGTGGCCCCACACGTCGACGCGCAGCGGACGGATCTCCGTTCTGGCCGCGGCGACAGCACGGTCCGCGGCCCGCAGCGCCGCCCGGCCCGGCTCCAGGAACCGCCGGCCCGCGTCGGTCAGCTCCACCGCGTGCCCGGACCGGTGGAACAGCGAGACGCCGAGCGCGTCCTCCAGCCGGGCGATCCGCTTGGACAGCGCCTGCTGGGTGAGGAACAGCCGCCGGGCGGCCCGGCCGAAGTGCAGCTCCTCGGCCGCCGCCACGAAGGCCCGCGCCTGGCCCAGGTCGAGATCCACGGCCTCCACCATGGCCGACCACCATCGGTTGTCAAGGCGGACGGACGGCTGTTGGTCGACGACGGCGCCCGGGCGGCATGCTGGCCGGCATGGATGATGCACGCGCGGTCGTGGTCCGCTATGTGGAGGCCGTCCGCGACGGCGACGCCGCGGTGATCCGTGACAGCTTCGCCGCGGACGCCGTCTGGCACTACCCGGGCAGCCTGCCGATCTCGGGTGAGTGGNGGGGACGCGACCGCATCGTCGACGACTTCCTCGGTGGGATGGGCAGCCGGTTGCAGCCCGGCGCGCCGCTGCACATCGAGCTGACCGACGTCCTCGCCGAGGGCCCGCGGGTCGTGGCCACCTGGATCTCCCGCGGCACCGCTGCCGGCGGCGCGCCGTACGACAACCGGTGCCTGGGCATCTTCGAGGTCCGCGACGGCCGCATCGTCTCCGTCCGGGAGTACGCCGACACCGACCACGTGGCCCGCGTCCTGTTCGCCTGACCGCCGGACGCCGGACCGCCGGACCGCCGGACGCCACGCCCGCCCCGTCCGGGCGCGGTCACCCGACCGGGCAGCGGGGACTCAGCCGAAGGCGCCCTGGGCGCGGTAGTCGTCGACGGTGGCGGCGTCGAGGCCGAGGCCGCGCAGCACCTCGGCGGTGTCGGCCCCGAGTTCGGGGGCGCGGCTGCGGGCGCGGGCGGGTTCGCCGTCGAACTGGTAGGGCGGGGCGACGACCCGAAACGGCGTGCCGTCCTCGGCGGTCAGCTCGGAAAGGTAGCCGTTCTCCCGGACCTGCACGTGGTCGTGAACCTCGGCGGGCGTCAGCGCGGGCGCCCACACCCCGGAGAACCCGGCCAGGGTCTCGCGCCACTCGTCGAGGGTGCGTTCGGCGAAGATGCCGTCGAGCACCTCGACGCAGGCCCGGTTGTGGGTGAAGCGGGCGGCGGCGTCGAGGAACCGCGGGTCGGCGACGAGCTCGGGACGGTCGAGGACCAGGCACAGCTCGTCCCAGAACCGGTCGGCCTGCAGGCAGACCAGGTTGATCCAGCGTCCGTCCTTGGTCCGGTAGTAGTTGGCGATCGGGTTTCCCGGGGCGCGGCGGTCGGCCCGCGGCACCTCGCCGGAGAACGGCGCGGCGGCGATGTCCGCGCCCAGCGCNCACATGCCGGTGTTGAGCAGGGAGACGTCGACGACGGCGGTCTCGCCCGTCCGCTCCCGGCGGTAGAGGGCCATCGCGACGGCGCCGGCGATGGTGTTGCTGCCCTGCAGGTCGTAGAAGGCGGCCGGCTGGGCGACCGGTTCGTCGTCACCGGCGCCGGTGAGCTTGTGCAGGGTCCCCGAGCTGCACCAGGCCGCCGCCGAGTCGTAGCCGCCGGTGTTGACCATCGGGCCGCGGCTGCCCCAGCCGCTGCCGCGCACGTAGACCAGCCGGGGGTTCACCGCCCGCAGGTCGTCGACGTCGATGCCGAGGCGGGCGCGTAACGCCGGCAGGTAGCTGGTGAGGAACACGTCGGCGTCGGCGACGAGGCGCAGCAGCACCTCCCGGCCGGCGGGGGTGGTCAGGTCGAGGGTGACGCTGCGCTTGCCGTGGTTGGGGATCTCCAGGAACGGGTTGGGACCGCTGTCGTCCTGGTTGAGCAGGTTGCGCAGCAGGCGCTGCGGGTCGCCGGTGGGCGGTTCGACCTTGACGACGTCGGCACCGAGATCGGCGAGGATCGCGCCCGCGGCCGGCACGAACGTCCACCCNGCGATCTCGACGACGCTCACGCCCTCGAACGGTCTGCTCATCGTCCGCTCCTCCTCGCTGCGCACCCGCTGCCCGCACTCCCCCAGCCCGTGAACCTAGTAGGAACAGTTAGCCATGTCAGCCAGATCACTTTCCTGACGGCGAGCAATCAGCCGGTTACCTCTGCTGGCCGTGATGGAGCACGACGGGAATTTCAAGATCATTAACGTCGCCCGCCATTTCGTCAACAGCGTTGATTATCTTGGAGACAGGCCGGGACTCCGAGTGTTGACCTCACCACGGGTTCAGCTTCTAGGGTCGATCACGGACGGGCCCGCCCGTGGTCGCCGCCGCCCGTCCGCCGCGGCCGCGCCCGGTCACGGCCCGCCGTCGCTCCCGGACAGACCGGGACTCGCCAGAGNGAGCCCTTGTGGTCTTCACCCCGGCCGAACTCGACTACCTGCACTCCCAGCGCCTGGGCCGGCTCGCCACGCTCGCCCCGGACGGGACGTTGCAGAACAGCCCGGTCGCCCACGCCGTCGACGACGCGACCGGAGTGATCAGTATCTACGGCTACGACCTCGGCAACAGCCGCAAGTTCCACAACATCGCCGCGAACGGCCAGGTGGCGTACGTCGTCGACGACATCGCCTCGCTGGAGCCGTGGACGGTGCGCGGCCTGGAGATCCGCGGGACCGCCGAGGCCCTGACCGGCTGGGATCCCCCGGCCGCGCACCTGAGCCCCGAGGTCATCCGCGTGCACCCGCGCCGGATCATCAGCTGGAACCTCGGCGTCGACGGTCGAGAGGGCTCGCGGCGCACGGTGGCGTGAGTGGTGGCGTGAGNGGTCGCGCTATCGGCGCGGTTCGTCCCGGTGCCGGCCCCCGTCCTGGTCCGCGTCGGCGCGCGGCGGGGTGTCGGTGACCGCCGCGGCGGGTTCCGGGCGGTCCTCGACGCCGGCGTCCACGCGTTCCCGCTCGGTGCGGGCGGCGAGCACGTCGTCGTCCAGCGGTCCGCGGACGCCGCCGTGGCGCGCCTGGTCGCGCCAGCCGGCGGAGACGCGGCTCGCGGTGTCGCTCGGTCGGCGGCTGTCGGTCGACATCGGCGTCTTCCTCTCGTTGCGGCGGATGACGGCCATCCGCGTCGATGACGGACGCCTCCCCGCCCCGCCGCCGGCAAAACTCCCCGCCCCCCCGCGGGCGTCCCCGGCCGTCCGTGGCGCCGGTCCGCGGTCGCCGGTCGCCCCGGCCGGCTCGGCCGGCGAGTTACTCGGCGACGAGGCGTTCGATGTCCGCGGGCCGCCACACCCCGGCGGCGCCGGGCCGGGCGGCGAGGTAGGCGGCGATCCGGGCCGGCGACCAGCCGTGCGCCTCGCGCAGGCCGCCGGCGAGCATGGCCAGGTAGCCGGCCGACGGCACGGTGGGGCGCACGTCGGCCAGCGACCATGGCGCGGTGAACGTCAGGACGGGAACGCCGCCGCGATGGCCGACGAGCACCAGCGTCTCGTAGCGGCCCGGACCGACCCGGGCCCGGCCGGTGCGCAGCACGGCGGCCAGGTCGAGGTCGACGTCGGGGGCGCGGTGCATCTCCTGGGCGGCGACGTCGGCGAACTGGCCCGCGGTGAGCAGGTAGGCCCGGCCGGCAACCTCCCCGCGGGCAGCCGGGTCGTAGAAGGCGATCCCACCCGTCCAGATCTGTGACTCCAGCGCGAAGTACACGTCACCGGGCAGCATGACCGGGACCGCCAACCTCGGCGGGCGCGGATCGCGGCAGCCCGGATGACGGTGGTCGCTGCCCGGCGGGCAGCCGCCGGCGAGGTAGTACGTCAGCCGGGCCATGCGCATGTTGGAGCCGTAGCTTGCATACCAGACCAGCTCGGGCCCGACCGACCGGGCCGGGTCCGTCCGCCCGGCGGGCGCCGGTCCGCTCATCGGGCCGCCCCGCAGCCCGCCGGCGCGCCCGCGGCGGCCCCGCGGGCGACCGTCGGCCTCCCGCGGGCGTCGCCCTGCCGGGGCCGGCGGCGCGCACCGGGCCCGCAACGACGCTCTCGCACCGTCACAGTATGGGAAGCCCGGGGGGCGGTAATCGGGTGTTTGTGACGTATGTCAGCACCCAGCGCGACCGCCCACGGCGGCCGACGCCGAGCGGGCGGGCGGTCAGGACACGCTGACCAGCGGAGCCGCCTCGTCAGCGGCGGCCGGGTTGACGAGGACGATGTTGCTCTGGGCGTGACGCCACAGTTCCCGGCTGGCACTTTCGTCCAGCAGCCCGCCGCCGCGGGTGGGGGCGCCGAGGACGATCGTGCGCGCGGCGCTCGCCCGGGCGTGCTCGGCCAGCAGCCGCCCCACCGCTGCGTGGTCGGCGGCGTGGAGCAGGACGTGCCCGGCCACCGGCACCCCCTGTGCCCGCAGCCGGTCGAGGTGGCGGCGCACCCCGGCGTGCGCGGCCGCGACAGGGTCGACGTCGGCCGCCGCGTCCGCGGTCACCGCCGCCTCCTGGACGTGGACCACGTCCACCGTCGCGCCGTGGATGCCGGCGAGGCGGCCGGCGGCGGCCGTCACCAGGTCGGCGACGGCCGACCCGTCGACGGCGGCCACGATCGTCCGCCGCGCCGGACCGGCCACCGGCTCGACCTCCTCCAGCCGCAGGGAGGCCGGCGGCGCGGCGGCGGTGACCTCCACCGCCTGCCCGGCCTCGGCGCGGGCCAGCAGGTCGTGGGCGGTGGCGAGCACGGCGATCCCCAGCGCGACCACGCCGGCGGCGAGGTAGAACGGCACGTGGACGTTGAACGCGTCGACGAGCTTGCCGGCGGCGTAGGGGGCGAGACCTCCGCCGATGAAGCGGACGAAGCCGTACGCGGAGGAGGCGATCGACCGCTCGACGGGGGCGACGCTCATGACCGCCTGGGTGGTGACGGTGTTGTTCACGCCGATGAAAACACCGGTGACGATGACCGCGGGAATCAGCACCGCCCGGTGNGTCGTCCAGATCGCGATCACTGCGATCACCGCGGCGAACAGGGCGAGGTTGCCGTAGAGCGTGCGGGCGAGGCCCAGGCGGGCCTGCAGCCACGGCGCGCCNGCCACGGCGAACACGGCGACGAGGACGCCCCAGCCGGTGAAGACCAGCCCGAGCTGGATGGCGCTCAGATGCATCGGGAACGGCGCGTACCCGAGCAGGGTGAAGAAGCCCCAGTTGTAGCAGAGCGCGGTCAACGACAGGGTGAGCAGCCCGCGGTGGCGCAGCGCGGCCAACGGCTCGCGCAGGCCGGTGCGGCGCGCCGGTAGCGGCATCGGCTCGACGAGCACGATCGTGGCCAGCAGCGCGACCGCCATGAGCACCGCCACGCCGTAGAACGGGCCCCGCCAGCTCACCTCGCCGAGCACGCCGCCGAGCAGCGGACCGCAGGCGATGCCGACCCCGAGCGCCGTCTCGTACAGCACGATCGCCCCGGCGAACCCGCCGCTGGCCGACGCCACGATCACCGCCAGCGAGGTCGCGATGAACAGGGCGTTGCCGACCCCCCAGCCGGCCCGGAACCCGACGATGCCGTTGATGCTCGACGCGGAGCCGGCGAGCGCGCTGAACACGACGATGACGGCGAGGCCGACGATCAGCGTCCGCTTCGCGCCGATCCGGCTGGAGATCCAGCCGACCAGCAGCATCGCCACGGCCGTGATCACCAGGTAGCTGGTGAACAGCAGCGTCACCTGGCTCGGCGAGGCGTGGAGCTGGTTGGAGATCGCGGGCAGCACCGGATCGACCAGCCCGATTCCCATGAACGACACCACACAGGCGAAGGCCACCGCGAACACGGCCTTCGGCTGACGGAACGGACTGGCGGTCTGCGCGTGCGCGGACGCACTCATGCGGCGGCTCCCCTACTCACCTGCCGGTGTTGCCCGACGTGCCGGTGTTGTCTGCTGTGCCGGTGTTTCCTGCTGTGCCGGTGTCCGCTCGCCCGAGGCCAGGTCGACCAGGGCGTCGACGGCGGGCAGCGCAGCGCTCAGCGCCGCCCGCTCCTGCGGGCTGAGCTCGGCGAGCAGCCCGGCAACCCGTTCGACCCGCTTCGCGCGCCGGGCGGCCAGCGTGGCTCGGCCCGCCTCGGTGAGGTGGACGCGCACCACCCGGCCGTCGGTCGGGTCGGTGGCCCGGGCCACCAGGCCGGCGTCGGCCAGCCGGGTGACGAGCTGGGTCATCGCCGGCTGGGTGACGCCCTCCCGGGCGGCGAGGTCGGTCAGCCGGTGCGGCCCGAGGCGCTCCAGGGTCGACAGNGTGACCACGGCGCCGAACGACAGGTCGCTGGGCTGGGCAAGCTGGCGCACCACCCGGGCGAGACGTTCGAGGGCCGAACCAACCCGCAGCGCGAGCTCCGGNCCGTCCGTCCCAGCCACGCGATCTATCACTTCTTTATATTAAGCACTTATCTTTTGTCCTCGCCAGTGCCGGCATCGGCCGCTGACCGGCGATTCCACCCGGTGCCATCGGGTAGGTCCCTCGGTAAACCGTCGGGGGGGCGGAGGGAGGTCGGCCTGGGCCGTCATGGATGTGACCGACTGCGTGCTGGACCGGCTGGAGATCGGCCTGGTCGCCACCGCCGCGTCCGGCGGGCGGATCAGTTACGTCAACGACACCGCCTGCCGGATCCTCGGCCGCGACCGGGGTGCGCTCGTGGGCTCGCCGTTGACGGCCTACCTGCCGCCCGGCGACGCGGACCGGCTGTCGGCCTACCAGTCCCGCGCGCTCGCCCGGCTGACGGCGGTGCGCCCCGGCCGCGGGCCGGCGCTCGCCGAGGCCGGGAAACTCGCCGAGGCCGGGGAAGCTGTGGAGCAGCCGCTGGCCGTCCGCCTGACCCGGCCGGACGGGTCACCGGCGCCGGTGTTGATCGTCTCCACGGCCGTCGTCACCGACGACGGGGTGCAGGTCGTCAGCCGGGTGCAGGACATCACCGAGCGGGAACAGGCCAACCGGTATCTGCGGCTCGTGCTGGACCACAGCCCGGTGTCGATGCTGCTGATCGACCAGTCGGGCCGCTCGGTGTTCGGGCTGGGCAGGCACACGGCCGAGGAGGCCGCGGGACTTGCCGCCGCCGAGTCGGCGTCGGTGTTCGAGGTGTTCGCCGATCATCCGCAGGCGATGGACATGCTGCGCCGAGGTCTCGCCGGTGAGTCCGGCGCGCGGATCGTCGGCGCGTTCGGCCGCTACCTCGACCTGCACGTGATGCCGATCCGCGACGCCCAGGGCCAGGTCAGCCTGGCCGCGGCCATCACGATCGACATCACCGAGCGGGAGAGCGCCCGCGCCGCGCAGGCCCACCTCGCCGACCTGGCCCGCCAGGCCCTGGTCACCCTCGAGCCGGCCGTGCTGTGGCGCCGGGCGACGGCGGTGCTCGCCGAGCATCTCGGAGCGACGGCGACCCTGCACGAGGTCGACGGGGACACCGGCGCGCTGGGCCTGGTGGCCGTCGCCGGGCCGTCGGTGTCGCGATCCACGGCTGCCGCGGTCGCCCAGCAGGCCCTGCGCCGACCCGCGGGGTCACGGTCGGCCACCGACGGCGGCGAGTCGGCGACCGCCGGCGGCGAGGTGGACCCGTGCCCGGACGGCTGGTTCGCTCTCGCCGAGCCGATCGGTCTGCGCGGCGAACCTTCGGCGGTCGTCGCCGTCCAGCGCCCCCCGGGCGCCGCCGGGCCCCCGTACACCTCCCCCGGGACCGTCCTGCCGGCGGGGGTCGGGGCCTTCACCGACTCCGAACGCAGCTTCGTGGCGGCGGTGGCAGGCGTGCTCGGCGCGGCCGCGGCCCGCTTCGCCGCCGAGCGGGAGATCCGCTACCGCTCGCAGCACGACATGCTCACCGGCCTGCCGAACCGGGCCTCGCTGCTGGAGCGGCTGCGCAGCAGCCTGGCCGCGGACCACCGGGCGGGGGCCGGCGAGGGCCGGGCGGGCGCGGGGCGCACCGGCGTCGTGTTCGTCGACCTGGACAGCTTCAAGTCGGTCAACGACACCTACGGGCATCTGGCCGGCGACGTGCTCCTGCGCACGGTCGCCGGCCGACTGCGCGCCGCGGTGCGACCGTGTGACGTGGTCGCCCGCCTCGCCGGCGACGAGTTCGCCGTGCTCTGCACGCAGGTCGAGTCGGTCGAGACCGTCGAGCGGGTCGCCGCGCGGATCCTCGCCGGCCTGGCCGAACCGGTGACGATCGACGCCACCACGGTGACCGTCACCGCCAGCGCCGGCGTCGCGGTCTCCGGGCCCGGCCTCACCGACCCCGACCGCCTGCTCAACGCCTCGGACATCGCGATGTACGCCGCCAAGCGCGCCGGCGCCGGGCGCTGCGTCGTCCACCAGGACTGGATGCGCCTGAGCACGGGTCCGACACCCGCGACACCCGGGTAGGACGACGACGCGAGAACGGTCGACGCGAGAACGGTCGACGCGAGAACGGATCGGGCAGGCGGCGGTCCGGACCGGGCAGGGAGACGGAACGAGGAAGGGTGTACGCCGATGTGCCGACTTTTCGGGCTGACCGGGGCCCCGCGACGGACCCGGGCCACGTTCTGGCTGCTCGACGCCCCCGACAGCCTCGACGAGCAGAGCCACCGCAACCCGGACGGCACGGGCCTGGGCTACTTCGACGCCGACGGCCGGGCGGAGCTGTTCCGCCAGCCGATCGCCGCCTGGGAGGACCGCCAGTTCGCCGCGCGGGCGCGCCAGGCGCAGTCGACGACGTTCGTCGCCCACGTCCGCCACGCCTCCACCGGCGGGCTCGCGCCGCGCAACACCCACCCGTTCCGCCAGGACGGCCGGCTCTTCGCGCACAACGGGGTGATCGAGGGCCTCGACGTCCTACAGGCGCAGCTGGGCACCGCGATGGCGCAGGTGGCCGGCGACACCGACTCCGAACGCCTCTTCGCCCTGATCACCCGGGAGATCCACGCCGCCGGCGGCGACGTCGGGCGCGGGATCGCCGCCGCGGTCCGCTGGGTGGCCGCCAACCTGCCGCTCTACAGCATCAACCTGCTGCTGATCACGCCCGACGACCTGTGGGCGCTGCGGTACCCGGAGACCAACCGCCTGTTCCTGCTGGACCGGCCCGCCGGCGGCCAGCCGTTGCGGCACAGCGACGCCGCGGGAGCAACGCGGGTGCACGCCGACGAGCTGGCGAGCGCGCCCGCCGTCATCGTGGCGAGCGAACCCATGGACGACCATCCCGACTGGCGCCCGCTGCCCCCCGGCGACCTCGTCCACGTCGGCGCCGGCGGGCAGGTCACCTCGGTGACCGTCCTGCCCGATCCCCCGGCACACCCGCTCACCCTCGCCGATCTGCGCCCCGAGGCGGCGACCTCGCAGCAACAGCCCCACTGAACCCCTCGACCCGAACCCCGGTTTGGTGATCCTGATGTTTCCCTGCGGAACCGCACGCCGCTCCCGCATCGCACCGCATCGCACCGCGCACAGGACGAGATAGTTCTCCTCGCTGACCTAGTGCACTAGGATCCCCATCACAAGGTGCCGAGTGATCNCGGGGACGAGGGAGTACGGCGTGACGGAGATCACTTCCGATGGAGGGCCGGCCGGACCTGCGGGTCAGGCGCCGCTGGCGGGGCTGCGCGTCGTCGATCTGTCGGGCAGCCTGCCCGGGGCGCTGGCGACGCTGTTCCTCGCCGACGCCGGGGCCGACGTCGTGCTGGTCGAACCGCCCGGCGGCAGCGCGCTGCGCCGGCGGGTCGACTGGCCGGTCCTCGGCCGCGGCCGGCGCAGCGTCGTGGTGGACCTGCGCGCCGACGGCGGCCGCGACGAGCTCGACGCCCTGCTCGCCGACGCCGACGTCCTGGTCACCACGTACCGGCCGGCGACGCTCGCGGCGCTGCGGCTGACCGCGGCCGACCTCGCCGCCGACCACCCGCGGCTGGTCAGCGCGTCGATCACCGGCTTCGGGCCGGGCGGGCCGTGGCGCGACCTGCCCGGCTACGAGGGCCTGGTGCTGGCCAAGCTCGGCGTCTTCCACGTCAAGGAGGCGATCACGGCGCGGCGCGGGCCGGCCTACGTGTCGGTGCCCTTCGCCTCCTGGGGCGCGGCGCACACCGCCGTGCACGGCATCCTCGCCGCGCTGCTCGAACGCGACGCCAGCGGGCTGGGCCAGCAGGTCGCCGCCGACCTCGCCCGCGGCGTCGGCGCCCTGGACACCTGGAACTTCTACACCGAGATCGTCGGCATCCGCTGGCCCGACGCGTTCACCGTCGTCAAAGCGTTCAACGCCGCCGGAGAGGTCCAGGGGCCGCTGGTGTACCCGCTGCTGACCGCACCGACGAAGGACGGCACCTGGCTGCAGTTCGCNCAGGTCGAGCCGCGGCTGTTCGTCGCGCTGATGCGGGAGTTAGGCCTGGCGGAGGTGTTCACCGACCCGAAGTGGGCCGGTGTCCCCGCCCTGCCGACACAGGAACTGCGCACCGAGCTGTGGGAGCTGATGATCGAACGGGTCGGGCAGCGGACCCTCGCGGAATGGGAGGAGGTCTTCGCCGCCAACGGCGACATCTCCGCCGAGCCGTTCCGCCGCGGCGCCGACGCACTGGTCCACCCGCAGCTCGTCCACGAGGGCCGGCGCGTCACCGTCACCGACCCCGAGCTCGGCCCGGTCGTGCAGCCCTCCACCCTCGTCCACGCCGACGGCCACCCGCTGCGCGAGCTCGCGCCCGCACCCCGCCTCGGCCAGCCGGCGCCCGCCACAGCTCCGGGGGCCGCCGCCGCCCCGTCGACCGCCTCTCCCTCGACCGCCGCTGCTGCGTCGCCGGCTCTCGACTCGTCGGCGGCCACCACGGCGGCCACCACGGCGGCGGCGGGCGGTGCGGGCGGGCAGCCGCTCGCGGGGATCACCGTGCTGGACTTCGGGCTGATGTTCGCCGGGCCGTTCGCCGCGACCCTGCTCGCCGACCTCGGCGCCCGCGTCATCAAAATCGAGACGCTGGAGGGTGACACGATCCGCCGGGTCGCCGGCTTCCCCGAGTCCGGCGGCGCGAAGGTCATGCAGGGCAAGGAGAGCCTGTGCGTCGACCTGGCCACCGACGAGGGCCGCGCGATCGTCCACGACCTCGTGCGGCGGGCCGACGTGGTGCTGCAGGCGTTCCGGGCGGGCGCCGCCGAACGCGCCGGCATCGACGCGGCGACGCTGCGCGCCCTCAACCCCGACCTCGTCTACGTCAACGCCCCCGGCTACGGCACCGACGGCCCCTACGGCCACCGCCCGGCGTACGCCCCGGCGATCGGCGCGGCCAGCGGGCTGGCACTCACCGACGCCCCCGGTGTGCGCAGCGCGGTGACCACCGTGGGGCAGAAGAAGACCGGCGCGGTGCGCTGCTTCGCCGCCGCGGCCGCCGTGCCCGTGCAGGCCGACGGCATCGCCGCCCTCGGCGCCGCCTCCGCGATCCTGCTGGGCCTGGTCGCCCGCCGCCGGGGCCGGGCCACGGGCGCGCTGACGACGACGATGCTCGCGANCGCCACCCACGCCATCCTCGACCAGGTCGTCGACTATCCCGGCAGGCCGGCGCCGCGGGAGGTCGACGACGACGCCTGGGGGCTGTCCGCCCTGTACCGGATCTATCCGGCCGCGTCCGGCTGGGTGTTCCTCGCCGCCCCCGCGGACAAGGAGTGGCCGCGCCTGGCCGCGGTGCTCGCCGCCCACGCCGACCTCGACGCCGATCTCGGCGCCGACCCGAGGTTCGCGACCGCCGCGGGCCGGGTCGAGCACGACGCGGCCCTCGCCGACGTGCTGGCGAAGGCGTTCGGCACCCGGCCGGCCGCCGACTGGGAACGCGACCTCACCGCGGCCGGCGTGGGCTGTGTCGAGGTCGCCGAGCGCTCCCAGCAGACGATCATCCAGGTGGAGCCGGCCGCGGCGGAGGAGTACTGCGTGACCGTGCACAGCGACGTGTTCGACGAGCACCTGCGCCCCGGTCCCGCCACCCGCTTCTCCCGCTCCGCGACGAGCCCGAAGGGTTTCGCCTACGCCGGCGCGCACACCGACGCCATCCTCACCGAACTCGGCCACGACGCGGCCGCCATCGCCGACCTGCGCGAGCGCGGCATCGTCGGCGGCTGACCACCCGTCACGCCTCCCGCCCCACCGGCCTCCCGCCCCACCGGCTGGCCCCACCGGCTGGCAGCGCCGCCGGTCAGGCCAGCCGGGCTACCGGGGCAGGGGCGACGGGTCGCAGCCCGCGGCCGGCACGTCGCGGCGCGCGGCCCCGGCGGCGGCTGACGGGACCGTGACCAGGGCGGGGACGGCCTGCGGGCGTCCCCGCCCGGACTCGGCGCCGCCGCGGCGGGCGCGGATGCCCTCGCGCAGCCGGCGCAGCGCGCGGGTCAGGGCCCGGCCGACCACCTCGGCCAGCACCAGCAGCACGACCGCGACGATGCCGTCGGCCCAGAAGTGGTTCGCGGNGACGACGACGACGAGGGTCGTCACGATCGGATGCACGACGATCAGCCAACGCCAGCGGCTCGGGCTGATCCGGATGACCTCGTAGGCGATGAGGAACGCCCAGCCCACGTGCACCGAGGGCAGCGCCGAGAGCTGCGCGGCGACCCCGCCGCCGAACTCGCCGTACACCGACTGGCCGAGCAGCACCGCCTCGTCGACGAAGCCGACCGACGTCAGCATCCGCGGNGGCGCCACCGGCAGGAACATGTGGAACAGGAGCGACGAGCCGGTGAACAGCACGATCGTCGTGCGCACCGACGGGTAGGCGCGGCGGTGGCGGGCGAACACCCACACCAGGAAGAGGTTCATCGCCGGGAAGTGCACCCAGGAGTAGAAGTCGTTCGCGGCCCGCAGCAGGGTCTCGTGGCGCAGCATGAACCGTTCGAGCGTGACCTCGCTCGGCAGGTGCAGCCACTGCTCGGCCCGCCAGATCCACTCGGCGTGTTCGATCCCACCGGCGACGCGGGTCACCCCGAGGATGCGGGCGACCTGCCACAGCGTGAACAGGCCGAGGATGATGCCGGCCTCCCGGGACGCGGCGGCGACCAGCTCGACGCCGCGCCGCGGCCACCACCGGTGCACCACCCGGGCCACCACGGCCAGCGCCAGCAGCGCCCCCGCCCCGACCGCGGCCTGCTGCCACAGCGGCATCGGCGCCCCCGTTCTCGTCCCGTCGTCCTGCGTTCGTCGTGCGTCGTCCTGCGTTCGTCGTGCGTCGTCCTGCGTTCGTCGTGCGTTCGTCGTGCGAGGTGCGGCCAGCCACGGCGGCCAGCCCGGTCGGCGATGCGGCCGCCCCGGCCGTCACGTTACGACCCGTTCGCGCCGGATGCCGCCACCGGCCCGCCCACGCCGCGGAACCCGCCGATGCCGACGACGGGCGCGCGCCGCACCTCTTGACGCGATCGTCAGATCATCTAACGTCTTCTCACGTTTGACCGAGATAGACGAATGCGGGAGGTCTGTGATGGCGGAGGTCGGCATCGTGCTCGTGCACGGCGGTCAGCACGCCGGGGACTGTTGGGAACCCACCGTCGCCGAGATCGGGTTACAGGCGCCGGGTACGCCGGTCCTCGCCGTCGACCTGCCCGGCCGGCGCTCGGTGCCCGCGGACCTGGCCACGGTCACCGTCGACGACTGGGTGACGAGCACGATCGCGCAGATCGACGCCGCCGGCATCGGCGAGTTCGTCATCGTCGGCCATTCGATGGCCGGCCTGACCGTGCCCGGCGTCGTCGCGCGGCTGGGGCCGACGCGCGTGCGCCGGATGATCCTGCTGGGCGCCGCCGTACCGCCGCAGGGCCGATCGATCGTCGACACGGTGCCCGGCATCCTGGGCTGGGTCGCCCGCCGCAAGGCCGCGACCGGCCGCCCCGCCGCGCCGATGCCCCGCCTGCTGGCGCGCTACTCGTTCTGCAACGGCATGACCCGCGAGCAGCGGGCGTTCAGCCTGTCCCGGCTCTACGGCGAGTCCACCGCGGTGACGATCGAACCCACCGACCGCACCGGCCTCGACCGCTCCGTGCCCCGCACCTGGCTGCTGACCCTGCGCGACCGCGCCCAGACGCCGGCCACCCAGCGCCGCTCCATCGAGGCGTTGGGCGGCGTCGACGAGATCGTCGACCTCGACACCGGCCACAACGCCATGATCAGCCACCCCGCCGAGCTGGCCCGCCTCCTCCTCGACCGCGCCGGCCACCCCCTCGCCCACCCCACCGCCTGACTGCGGCTGTCCGAGCCCGACGTCATCCTTCCCGGGGAGTCCGACGGTCGACCAGGGCGGCGAGCCACGCCGGGGTGACGTCGGCGAGGCTCGGCACGACGGCGTCGGCGGGGACGTCCGGCGGCCGTGGCGTCGAGGGGACGAGGACGGTCACGCAGCCCGCGGCCAGGCCCGCCGTCGCGCCCGAGGCGCTGTCCTCCAGCACGACGCAGCGCGCCGGCGGCGCGGCGAGCAGCCGGCTGGCCCGCAGGTACGGCTCGGGATCCGGCTTGCCGTGCACCACCTCGTCCCCGGCGACCGACACCTGGAAGCGGGCCGCGCCCACCGCGCCGAGCACGTGGTCCATGAGCACCCGGGCCGACGACGACACCAGCGCCAGCGGCACGCCCTGCGCCGCGAGCGCGTCGAGCAGGTCGACGGCCCCGGGCCGGGCCACGATCGCCCCCGGCGCGGCGAACAGCTCGACGATGCGACCCATGACGAACCGCGCCGCCTCGTCGAAGCGCGAACCGTCCACCCCGAGCAGCGACAGCATGAGGTGCAGCGCGGTGTCCGGGCCGCGGCCCATGAGCGCCGCCTTGATCTCGGGGGTGAACACGCCGCCGAGGTGGGCGGCGAGGTCCTCCTGCGCCCGCGTCCACAGCCGCTCGGTGTCGACGAGCAGGCCGTCCATGTCGAACAGCACCGCGGCCGGCGTCCGCGCTCCACCCGACTCCGCGACGGCAGACGTCATGGGTGGAGCCTGGCACACCCGGCGGCCCCCGCGGGCCTCGATCGCTCCCCCGGCGTGGCCGGCGCAGGTCCCGCCCAGGCGCCGCCGATCCACGGCCCGTCGCAGGCGCGAGCTCAGCGCGGGCCACCGGGCGTCAGGAACCAGCGAACGACGGCCGCGGTGCCGGCCCGGTTGGAGCCCAGATGGTCGACGCCCGCGCCGAGGTCGACGATCGGGGCGTCGACGCCGTGCCCGCGCAGCGCCGCGGCACAGTGCTCGCTGTTCGCCCGGGGCACCTGGGTGTCGGCGCCGCCGGCGTAGAGCCGCACCGGCGCGGGCAGCGGCTGTGGCAGCGACCGCAGGCCCGGCGGCGCGGAGCAGGTCGCGTCGGCCACCGCCAGCGCCGCCGCGAACCGACCCCGCGGATGGCGCAGCAGCTCGGCGCCGCGCGGGGTGAGCAGGGCGTCGATGCTCGCCGGCAGGCCGGCGACGAACTGCTGGCCGGAGTGCTCGCCGTCGAACAGCGCCTCGACCGACGGGTCGCGGAAGACCTCCGCGGGCGCGTCGTACAGGTGGTGCAGCCGGTTGAACGCGACGAGCAGGTAGGCGGTGTAGCCGACGCCGTAGGGCTGTTCGACCCGGCCGGCCAGCAGGGCGGGCAGCTCCACCGAGCGGAAGTCGTAGGCGCCNCTGACCGGCGCCAGCGCGCCGAGGCGCAGCGACGCCTCGGCGCCGGCCTGCAGCGCCGCGCCGAGGCCGGTCGCCGCCGAGGCGCCCTGGGAGAACCCCGTCACCAGGACCCGCGGGTCGACCGTGCGCCCCTGCGCGGCGAGGAACGCCCGGGTGGCGCGCAGCAGGTCGAGCGACGCCGACACCTCGGAGGGCACGTCCATCCACGGATGCGGACCGGGCCCGACGCCGAGGCCGAGGTAGTCGGGGGCGGCCGCGGCGAAACCGGCCGCGGCGTAGGTGAGGGCCGGGGCCTGGCCCCAGCCGTCGGCGGCCAGGTCCGTCGCCGTCGACGGGGCGTCGACGCGGGCGATCTCGGTACCGTGGGTGTAGGAGACGACACGCAGCCGGCGGTCGTCGGTGGCGGGCAGGGCCAGCAAGCCGCTGGCGGTGGTTGCCTGCCCGCGCGGGTCGATCGTGCGGTAGACGAGCCGGTAGGTGACCACGCCGGCGCGCACGACCGCCGGGTCCGCGTCGAATCCGCTCGCGGTCAGCACCGCCCGCACCCGCGCCACGGACAGGACGTCCAGCCGCTCGGACGAGACCACCCCGCCGCGGTCCGAAGGTCCCGCAGTCGGCAACGGCAACCGCAACGGCGATGTCGCGCCGGACGATGCGACGACAGTGGGAGACGCCGCGACGGAAGCCGCGATGGCCCGAGACGCGGTCCCGGCAGACGCGGTCCCGGCAGACGCGGTGGCGCCGGCAGACGCGGTGGCGGGAGCTGCGGCGCTACCAAGGGCGCCGGTGGCCGTCAGCGCGAGGGCGGCGAACGCGGCGGCGGCCGCCCGCCGGTTCCTCGGGAAGCGCCCGGACGGGATGATCGTTTCGTGACGGAGGTGTCTGTCGTGAGGACGTAGCGCCATGTCGATCACGCTAGGGAGCCCGGCGCCCCGCCCCCATCCGGCCAGCGGCCGACCGTGGCGGGGGCCTGCCCCCGTCCGTTTCCTGGGGATGCCCTCACGTGTCGTCTCGAACCCGGCAGGCCGTCACCGAGCCACTGGCCGGCGACGGCCCGCCGGCGAGGTCGGTTCTGCGGTGCGCTGCGCGCGGTCTGGGACGGTGAAACGTCCGCGCCGCACCGCAGCGCAACGCGTGCATCGCAACCCGGCAGGGCGCGCGGTCGGCGCGGCGGCGCGGCGGAGGCGGCGGCGGCGCGGCGGTATCGCTACGGCGGATCTGTCCGGCGGGGGGCGGCGGCGCCCCCCGCCGGACCGGGGCGGCCCGCGCGACGGCCGGGGCCGGGCCGCCGCGCGGAGCCGTCAGAGGGTCGGGCCGAGCGCCTTGCCGCACAGGTTGTCCTGCGCGACGGAGAAGGCGCTGCCCGACGGGTTGACCTGCATCAGCGCGAAGCAGGTCGGCGGGCGACCCCGGGTCNCACCGATGTTGGTCGGTTGGATGAGGCCGCCGGCGTCGTAGCGGGTCAGNGTGCGCATCCCGGCGACGAAGGACTGCCGGGTGGGGCAGGGTCCCGCGGCCTGCAACCCGCGCAGGAGCAGGTCGGTGTCGATGTAGCCGATCAGGCCGAACTCCTGCTCGGGGTCGTCCGTCTGCGGCGAGTAGCGCGCCATCACGTCGAGGTAGTGCGCCACCGGGACGCCCCCGGCCTCGAACGGCCGGTAGAACACCGGGACGTACACCCCGGCCAGGTCGGGGCCGTGGCGGCGCAGCAGGCTGTGGTCGTAGCCGCTCATCGACAGCACCACCTTCGGGCTCCCCCCGACGTCGCGGACCGCGCGCAGCACCGGCGGCAGGGCCGTGGGGGTGAGCATCGTGACGATGGTGTCCGCGCCGGAGTCGACGATCTGGCGGGCGACGTCGCTCACGCTGTCCGCGCCGGGGGTGTAGGCGTGGCTGCCGGCAACCTGCACGCCGAGCGCCTNCAGGCTCTGCCCGACCCGCAGGGTCGCGCCGGAGACCCCCGCGGACATCGCGCTGTACAGCAGGAAGGCGGACGTGCCGCCGCGGTCATGGACGAAGCGGCCGTAGGTGTCGATCGGCGCGCCGAGGGTGTTGGAGAACGAGAACATGTTGCCGTACCGCGCCCAGACGTCCTCGGCGGCGAGGCCCACCGTGGGGATTCCCCGGTCGGCGAGGTACTTCGCGCTGCCGGTGGCGGCGACGGTGAACTCCAGCAGGCCGAACGCGCCGCGCTGGTCGACCAGCTCCCGGGCACCGTTGAGGTTCCCCTGGGCGGTGCCGGCGTCGTCACGCCAGTCGTAGACGACCTTCCGCCCGTTGATCCCGCCGGCGGCGTTGATCTCGCCGAGGCGGGCGTCCACACCGGCCCGCAGCCCTGGAAACGCGCCGGCGAGCAGGCCCGAGTCGGGGTAGAGCAGGCCGACCCGGACCTCGTCGGGCGTCACCCCCGGCGCCGCCCTGCCCCCGGTGCAGGACGCCGCCGAGGAGGTCGTCCCCGAGCACCCGGTCCCGACGACCAGCCCCAGCAGGACCGTCGACATTCCCAGTATCGCCGGCAACCTCGGCTTCACCGGAACTCTCGGTCTCGCCGGAGCTCGCACTTTCGCAGGCCTGCCCAGTTTCGCAGGCCTGCCCAGTTTCGCAGGCCTGCTCTGTTTCGCAGGCCTGCTCTGTTTCGCAGGCCTGCTCAGTTTCACGGCACAGCGACGCATTCGAAGGTGACCCCCATGCTGACGCGGCGCACCGCCACCACGAACGGCTCCGCAAAACGGTTCGGAATCATTCAGCCAGAATGGTCACTACGGTCGGGCGGCTTCGGCGCGGAACCGTCGTCGGTGCGCGCCGCCGCCGAGGGGCCGTCCGATCCGGAGCGGAGAAGACGACCACCGAAAGCATTGACCTGTCCAGACTGCCCGGCACGTCTCGGTCGGGCCGCCGCCGGCCGGAACCGAATGCGGTTTCCGGTCGGTGAAACGACAGTACTAAGCCATCCAGCACCTGGGGTCACATTGCGATGACGACACGGCATGGCACGATGGTGCACGGCACCGGGCCCCCGAAGCAATATGCAAGAGAAACGCGGTTCGGGGTGCAACAAGAAGTTGCACCCCGAACCGCGTCACCGGTAATCCGTTTCCAGTTTGTATCCGGATGGTTTCTCTACCCATCCGGTCGACCGTGGACAGTTAGACTTTCCGGTCGATCGCGAAGCCGGCCGGGACGAGGATGTCCTCTGGCGACAGTTCGTGCAGTGACNCATGGCCGAGCCCCAGCAGCGTCTCGCTCACGCCCTGCCGGAGGATCTCCAGCACGTTCGTCACCCCCCGCTCGCCGCCGGCAGCCATGCCGAACAGGGCGGCGCGGCCGATCAGCACCGCACGCGCGCCGAGCGCGAGCGCCTTGACGACGTCGCTGCCGCGGCGGATCCCGCCGTCGAGCAGCACCTCCACCTGGTCACCCACCGCGTCGACGACGCCGGGCAGGCAGCGGATCGACGCCGGGGTGGAGTCGAGGTTGTTACCGCCGTGGTTCGACACCGAGATCGCGCTCGCGCCGACGTCCACCGCGCGGCGGGCGTCGTCCGGCCGGGTGATCCCCTTGATCATGAAGGGGCCGCCCCACTGCTCGCGCAGCCAGGCCAGGTCCGACCAGGTGGGCGGGGGCGTGCCGATCCACTGACCGTAGGCACCGAAGAAGGTCGGCGGAGTGGCCTCACGCGGGCCGAGGTTGGGCACACCGAGGTCGGGCAGCGAGCGGCTGCGCAGCCAGCGGGCGAGATAGCCCGGGCGCAGGGCGACCTGCGGGGCGTAGCGGNCCATCGCCCTGAGGTCGAGCTTCTCCGGGATGAACGGGCTGCCCCAGTCCCGCCGCGAGTCGAACACCCAGTCCAGCGTCACGATCAGGCCCTTGGCGCCCGCCGACCGGGCGCGCTCGGCACGGGCGAGAATCTCCTCGCNCGACCCCACCCAGTAGGTCTGGAACAGCAGCTTGTCGTTGACCGCGCCGACCTCCTCGACCGGCTTGGAGGCGAACGAGGACAGGCCCATCGCCGTGCCCGCGCCGGCGGCAGCCCGGGCGACGGCGACCTCGCCGTCGGGATGGACCGCCTGCACCCCGGTCGGCGAGATGAGCACCGGGAAGCTGATCTGCTGCCCCATCACCGTCGTCGACAGGTCGCGGGTCGCCGGCAGGTCGGCGACGCGGGGCCGGATCTTGAGCTCACCGAACGCGTCGACGTTGTCGTTCATCGTCACGCCGGCCTCGGTCCCGGCGACGAGCGCCTGGTACACCCCCCGCGGCAGCCGCTTACGCGCCCTGCGCTGGGCCTCGGCAACCGTTTCGAACCATGTCCTTGTGCTGGCCATCGCACTCCCACCNCGTCGTGTCCGCCCNCCGCCGACCGGCGAGACGGGCCCCGGATGCCTCGCCCGGCCGGGCAGCCGCGGGTGTCGGGACATCGGACGGCAGGGTCGGGCACGATTTGGCACCGAGTGCCACTATAGCGATGCCGGTGACGGTACGCACCGGTCGACCGGACGGGACAATCCGAGGTGTGCGCCGGCCGTTCGCCCACGAGTTCGTCCTGGTCCTGGCGCCCGGCGGCGACGAGCGNGCGCCCGGCGCCGCGATCACGGCGGCGCTGTGCGGGCACTGGGACCATCCCCCACCGTGCCCGCTGGCCTCCCACCACACCGCGATCGCGAACGAGCACGGGACGCTGCGGCTGCGCACCCTGTTCGCCACCGAACCGGACCGGGCCGACGAGGTCCGCGCCCGCATGACGACCGCCCTGGCCGCCGGTCACCTGCCCGTGGCTCACCCGCCCGGCGAGCCCGCCGCCGCGACACCGCGCACGCGGTGGCGGCTCGTGACAGGCCGGCCGAGCGAGGTCCGCCCGGACGAGGCCGAGCATGCCCGGCGCCTCGTGGCCGGCTGACCGCCGCGGACCGAACCAGCCGAGGGCGCTACGAACGAGGGCGCTACGACATTCTTCGTCCCCCTCTGCAGTCGTTCGCGCACGGAATCGTGCCGAGGGATAGACACGCTTTTCGGCCTGAAAACCGTGCCCAAGCCTCGGCATGATGTGGCCGTGTTCTGGCCGCGTTCTGGCCGGGGCGGCGGCCGGGAGCNCCGGCGGNAGTGGTCGCGCGCAGCAGGCGGAGTCGGTGGACGGCTCCCAGGCCGCGTCGCCGACGGCGATCAGACAGCTCGTCTGCGCCACCCGATCCGGATCCCGTCGGGGCGAGGACGTGGGCACACGCGGTGGTCCCGGCGCTCGGGATCGTCAGGGACGTCGGGCTGACGTCCGACGGCGCGGCGCGGTTGCGTGGAATCCGCATGACCGTGTCACGTGCTCGCGGCGGCGGCGATCGCGCAGCGTGCTGGCGGCTGGTGGGTGTTCGGCGCCGGTCCCCCGCACACCGCAGCAACCACCCTGCCTGCCGTCGCCCTCAGTGACTAGGCGACCGAGGCTCGGCCCGGGCGCCGAACGGTCGCGCCGGCGCGGGGGCCGGGAGGCGGTTCCGCGGAACCGTAAGATCACCAGAGTTGGTTCGGGCTGAAGCAGTTTCGCACCTCACCAATCACGCACAGTGGCTAGAGTGCGAGGGCTGCGGNCCGCGGGGCAGGCGGGCTGCGGGGCAGGCGCGGCGGGGATCGTCAGGTGGAGGCGTGGCGGCGCGCCTGGCGGAACAGGTCGACGACGGCATCGACCGACCCGACGTCGGTCCAGGTGCGGGCGGCACCGAAGGAGGCGTTCCAGAAGCCGGTGGGAAGGCTCGGCGGCGGCAGCGGCGGGCCGACGTAGGCGTAGGGCGCCGCGAACGCCTCGTCGCCCGGCGACAGGCCGTAGTTGATCTGCCCGGCGCGGATCGCGAGGTCGAAGTGCTCCGGCCACAGCGTGGGCGGGCTCGGCGCGTCGGCGGCGATCTCGACCGACCAGCGGCGCAGCGCGGCGGCGCCCAGGGCGAACCAGTCGGCGAGGAGGCGGGCGGCGTCGGGGTCGATGTCCAGCGGCTCGTCGGGGTGGCAGGGGGTGGCCAGCCGGTAGACCGCCGCCGGGCCGCCCGGTTCGACGCCGGCCAGGTGCGCCGCCTCCCGCAGCGTCGTCAGCGGACTCCGCGCCGTCTCGGCGTCCCCGTCGCGCACGACCAGGTCGGTGCCGGCCACGGCCACGGTGCGCCCGGCGGGACCGAACGCAGGCGTGGCGAACCCGCCGGGGGTGACGGCCAGGCCGATGCGGCCGGTGGCCCGGTAACGCGCCGCCGCGAGGACATGCTCGGCGACGGCGTGCAGCGCGCGGCGGGTCCGGGCGAGTCCGTCGGGCTCGGCGCTGGGATTCGTTGCAGGACCAGGACCAGAACCACGAGCAGGACCAGGACCGGAGGTAGAGCCGGAACCACGAGCAGGACCAGGACCGGAGGTAGAGCCGGTACCACGAGCAGGGGCGGGAGCGGGCGGCGGCAGGGGCCCGGGTTCGGTGCTCATGCCGCCGACCCTCTCGCGGGTCGGCGCCGGGCGCCAGGGCGGCTCGAGCCCGGCCCCCCGGTGACTTGCATTTCGTTAGCCACTATCGTTTCGTACGCCCACCGTTGCAGCCGCAACGGTGTTCCGGCCCGACCGCCCCTGGAGGTCCCGTGACCGCCCCCTCGTCCGAGCTCGCACCGCTGCCGCTCGTCCCCGGTACCTGGACGCTCGACACGGCCCACTCCAGTGTCACCTTCCAGATCCGCCACCTCGGCGTCACCAACGTCCGCGGCCGGTTCGACACGTTCTCGGCGACCCTCGCCGTCGGCGAGTCGCTCCAGTCGGTCGCCGTCGACGCCTCGATCGACCTGGCGTCGATCAACACCAACCAGGCCGACCGGGACGCGCACCTGCGTTCCACCGACTTCTTCGACCTGGCCGCGCACCCGGCGATGACCTTCGTCTCGACCTCGATCTCCGGTAGCGGCGAGGAGTACGAGCTCACCGGCGACCTGAGCATCAACGGCGTCACCAAGCCGGTCACGTTCGCGGTGGAGTTCTACGGCGTCGACACCCACCCGGCCGACGGCCGCGTCCGCTCCGGGTTCTCGGCGACCGGCGAGATCAAGCGCAGTGACTACGGCATCAACTTCAACATGCCGCTCGGTGCCGGCAAGCTCGCCCTGGCCGACAAGGTGAAGATCGAGCTCGACCTGCAGTTCATCGCTCCCTGACCCACCCGCAAAGCCACGCTGCACAGCACCACAGCACCACAAGCCCCAGCACGCCACGGCACCGGGGCCGGCCGGGACGTCCCCGGTCCGCCCCGGCGTTCGCATGCCCGGACCCGGCGTTCGCATGCCCGGACGTCGTGGCTCAGCCGCAACCGGAGGCCGCCCGCGGGTCGGNGTGGACGAGATGCTCCTGCGCCCACAGTTCCAGGGCGTGCAGCGCCGGGCGCAGCGCCTCGCCGCAGGAGGTCAGCCGATAGCGGGTGGCCAGCGGCGGGCCGTCGAGGACCTCGCGCTCCACCAGCCCGGCCTGGGACAGCTCGGCCAGGCGCCCGGACAGCATCCGCTCGCTCACCCCGGGCACCAGCTTCGCGATCTCGGAGAAGCGGGCCGGCCCGGCCAGCAGCGTGCCGATGATCAGCCCGCTCCACCGCTTGCCCAGCAGGGCGAAGACCGGGGTGAGCGCCTGGCAGCTCACCGCGTCCGGCGGCATCGGGACCATGCGGTCATGCTAACGAGCCCGGCGCCGACGACCACCCGTTCGGTTGACACCCGTCAACGCGCGGCTCCGGCAGCGGGCAGGCCGGCGGCGGCCGGGTCGAAGCCGGCGAGGGGATCCTCCTGGCAGGCGCTGACCGGCGGCAGCGCCGGGGACAGCACGCTCGGCGCGCGGCCGATCGTCACCGGCACCGGCCCGCTGCCGCCGCGGCGCCCGGCGGCCCGCACGACCGTGCGGGAGTGGTCGACCGACGGCTTCGGCGGGGCGGTGTCCCCTCGGGCGAGCAGCGCGTCGACGCCGTGGCCGACCACGCACTCCGGGTCGGGGCCGTCGAGCGGCAGGCCGGTGAAGAACTTCGCCGCCATGCAGCCGCCCTGGCAGGCGTCGAAGTGCCCGCAGGACGCGCACGCCCCGGCGGACTGCGGCTCGCGCAGCGCCGCGAACAGCTCCGAGGTCCGCCACACCCCGGTGAAGCCGCCGGCGTCGCGCACGTTGCCGGCGAGGAACTCGTCGTGGATGGCGAACGGGCAGGCGTAGACGTCGCCGACCGGGTCGATCAGGCACACCACCCGGCCGGCTCCGCAGAGGTTCAGCCCCGGCAGCGCCTGGCCGTAGGCGGACAGGTGGAAGAAGGAGTCGCCGGTCAGGACGTTCTCGCCGGCGGCGACGAGCCAGTCGTAGAGTTCACGCTGCTGGGCGGCGGTCGGGTGCAGCTCGTCCCACACGTCGGCGCCGCGCCCGGACGGACGCAGCCGGGTCAGCCGCAGCTGGGCGCCGTAGCGGTCCGCCAGCGCGGCGAAGGCGTCGAGCTGGCCGACGTTCGCCCGGGTGACGACGACGGACAGCTTGAACCCGCGGAAGCCCGCCTCGGCCAGGTTCGCCATCGCGCGCACGGCGGTGTCGTACGAGCCGGCGCCGCGCACCGCGTCGTTGATCTCGGCGGTCGCACCGTCGAGGGAGATCTGCACGTCGACGTAGTCGCTGGCGGCGAGCCGGGTGGCGACCTCGGGGGTGATCCGCACGCCGTTGGTGGAGAACTTCACGCCGACGTGGTGGGCGGTGGCGTAGTCGACCAGCTCCCAGAAGTCGGCGCGCACGGTCGGTTCACCGCCGCCGATGTTGACGTAGAAGACCTGCATGCGTTCGAGCTCGTCGATGACCGCGCGGCACTCTGCGGTCGTCAGCTCGCGGGGGTCACGCCGTCCGGAGCTGGACAGGCAGTGCCGGNAGGCCAGGTTGCAGGCGTAGGTGAGCTCCCACGTCAGACAGATGGGAGCGGCGAGTCCGCGGGCGAAGTGGTCGACGAGACGCGCCGGGGCGGCGGAGGTCACGGGGTGCTCCCCTCGACGATCATGGAGGACGCGGCGAGGGTCGCCAGCGCCCGCTGGTAGCGGCCGAGATCCGCGGCGGGCAGCCCGACGGCGTCCGCCGCGGCCCGCGCGCTGGCATGCGCCGGCAGGGCCTCCACCAGCGCCAGCAGCCCGGGTTCCTTGAGGAACGACAGCTTGCGGGTGCCGAAGTGGTAGAGCAGCGCCCCGAACGACTCCGGCCGCACGGACACCTGGGGATGCAGCCGCCAGGCCCGGTCCAGGTCGAACGCGGCGGCGGCCGGCGGGAGGCCGGCCGCGCCGCGCTCGTCCGTCACGTCGGCGCTCAGTAGACGCCGCACATGCCGTCGATGGAGACCTCCTCGACGAGGAGGTCCGCCACGACCGGCTCCGCGGACGCCTCGACGGCCTGGTCGACCTGCACTGACTCCTCCATGAGCACTCCCCATCGCTAGAGCTGACCGGGTCCGGAACCGGTGTCGCGTGGTCCCGCCGCGCAGACGACTGTAATGGCACCGAGTGCCAAAGGGAAGATGTCGGACCAGAACGGGCAGGTCGGCCCGGGTCGAGGTGGGGGGACGGTCAGGCCGGTGGGGGGCGCCAGCCGAGGGCCGGGGCGACGGTGTGCGCCACGTCGTGGAGGACCTGCTCGTAGTCGCGGCGGTCGAACTCGTACGGCAGCTCCACCCGCAGCTCGGTCACCTCCCCCACCGCCGCGTCGGCCCGCAGCCCGTCGAGGATCCGCTGCGCGTCGCCGACGAGGTCGGGGGCGAACAGGGTCCGTCGCTCGCCGTGCGGGCGCAGGGTGCGCTCGTGGCGGGCGGCGGCGTACACCCGGTAACACTCCCGGGTGGCGCGGTCGGCGCTGTCGAAGGGCACGACGACCCGGCCGAGGGCCACCCGCGCCGGCCGGTCGGCGCCGATCAGGCGGCGGTACTCACGGATGAGGGTCCGCTGCGCGGTCACGAAGTCGTCCGTCCCCTCACCGGACACGATGTTTCCCGAGAGCAGGTTCAGGCCGTTCTCGCCGGTCCAGCGCACCGAGCGCAGGCTGCCCCCGCCGTACCAGAGCCGGTCGGCGAGGCCGGGTGCGTGCGGCTGCAGACGGGGACGCTGGCCGTTGCCCGGGGACTGGATGACGGTGTCGGCGTCGCCGAGACGGCCGCCGAGCAGGTTGTCGCGCAGCCGGGCGATGCGCCCGTAGGACAGGTCGAAACCACGCCAGTCGCCGTCGAAGACGAGGTCGGCGAGCAGCTCGGCGTGCGGCGGGGTACCGGCGCTGAGTCCCACCTGTAGCCGCCCGCCGGACAGCACGTCGGCGAGGGAGAGATCCTCGGCCAGCCGGAACGGGCTTTCGTACCCGATCGGGATGACCGCGGTGCCGAGCTGGATCCGCCGGGTCCGCTGGCCGGCGGCCGCGNGGAACACCGCCGCCGAGGACACCCCGTGCTCGAGGTGNCGCTGGCGGATCCAGGCGCCGTCGAAGCCGAGCCGTTCGGCGAACTCGAACAGCCGCAGGGTGTCCTCCAGGCCCGCGCGGGGGTCGTCGTCGGGATAGTTGCCCGGCGTGAGGAACGACAGCCCCGGGCGATCGCGACCCGCTGACGCTGCCCGCCGGAGAGCTCCGGGGGGCGGCGGTGCAGCGTCGCGGCCGGCAGCGCGACCCGGTCGAGCAGCGCGCGGGCGCGAGCCAGGCGCGAGGCCCGGTCGCCGACGCGGAACACCCGCAGCGGCTCGGTGATCACCTCGGCGACGGAGAACCGCGGGTTCAGCGAGGCGTAGGGGTTCTGGTAGATCAGCTGTGCCCGGCGGCGCAGGGCGCGCAGGCGGGCGCCGCGGGCGGCGGTGACGTCCTCGCTGTCGAGACGATCCGCCCGGCACTCGGCTCGGCCAGGCGCAGCACGAGCCGGGCCGTGGTCGACTTGCCCGACCCCGACTCGCCGACCAGGGCGACGATCTCGCCGGGGTGGACGTCGAGGTCGACGCCGCGCACCGCCTCGACCGCGCCGCCGCGCGCGGTACGACACCCGCAGCCCACGCAGGGCCAACAGGCCCGCCACGGCCCGGCCCGCCACCGCCGAGTCCGCCACCGCCGGGTCCGCCACCGCCGCGGCCGCGCAGGCCGGTGCGGATCGGCGCAGGCAGGGCGGGCCGGTGGATCGAGGGCGTCGCGGCGTCGGTGCCGTGGCGGCGGCGGGCCGCGGCCCGTCCTGGCCCGCGGACCGACTTGTTACCGTCGCTGCCTACGAGACGCGGAGGTGAACACGGATGAGCCGGCCCCAGCGAGGCGCCGAGACACAGCCGCCGGCCCGCACGGCCCGTGAGGTGGTCGAGGCCAAGGAACAGGCGATGCTGGCCGCCTCCCGGGCCGTCGTCGAGCTGTTCGTCGAGCGCGGCACGAACGACTTCACCATCCGGGAGCTCGCCGCGCACGCCGGCGTCTCGGAGCGGTCCTTCTACCGCTACTTCCCCCGCAAGGAGGACGTCGTGCGGCCCTTCCTGACCGCGGGGGCCGCGCGGATCGCCACCGAGCTGACCGAGCGGCCACCCGGCGAGCCGCTGCAGACCTCGCTGGCGGTCATCTGGGCCGCCTCCTGGGCGGCCACCCACGTCGAGCAGCTCCGGCAGCTTTACCGGGTGCTGCGCACCTCCGAAGGCTTCCGGGCCCAGTGGTTCCAGATCATGGCCGACAGCGAGCGGCTGTGGGCGGACGCCATCGCGGCGCGGCTGGGCCTCGAACCGCGCTCCCACCAGGCCGCGTTGGCCGCCGCGGTGGTCTCGGCGGCCGCCCGGCTGTCGACCGTGGACTACGGCGAGGCGGGCCACGGCGAGAGTCCCGCCGAGCTGTTCGCCACCGCCCTGGCGATGGTGGGTCCCAGGCTGTTCACCGCCCCCGGCTCACCGCCTCCGGCCCCGGTCCGGGAGAGCACGGACGCGGGGAGGGCCTGACAGGGACGGCGGACAGGGACGGGGGATGACAGGGACGGGAGATGAGAGGTCAGGCCGCCGCGGCCCGGATGCCCCGCAGGACGGCCTTCGCCTCGGCGCCGGTCGCCACCGGCNGGCCGACCTCGGCCGCCAGCGCGGCCGCGGCCTCGACGGTCTCCCGGTTGGTCATCGGGTTGAGCCCGGCCATGTCCTCGATGCCGACCCGGAGATGGCCGCCGCGTTCCAGGGCGTAGCGGGCCAGCTCGGACTCGAGCAGCACACCGCCCTGGATGCTGACCACCCACGGCAGGGTGGAGCCCGCCATCATCGACAGGTACATGTCGAGGGACTGTCTGGTGGGGGGCAGGCCGAAACCCGCGGTCGGCGCCCCGTTGATCAGGTACTGGCCGCCGAAGTACAGCTTGATGACGGAGCCGGCCGGGAACATGCCCCTGGCCTCGTAGGCGAGGGTCCAGCGCAGGTTGCTCGGGTCGTAGATCCCGATGCTCAGCGCGGCGCCGGTGCGACGGGCGAACGCGACGACCTCGTGCGCGGCCGCGTAGTCGGCGCCGCCCTGCCGGTGGCGCGACGGCAGCCCGTCCTCGTCGAGCACGGCGAACTGCGTCAGCCCCGGGTCCAGCGCCGCCATGGTGAGCAGGCCGGCGTGGGCCAGCGCCNGCAGGTGGGCGTTCTTCTCGGCCATGACCTGCTCGCCGCGCAGGTAGTCGTTGTAGAGGCAGGCGTGCGGGAAGGTCGCGAGCACCTCGCGCTGGATGCGCAGGACCTGGGCGACGGCCTCGTCGCGGGTCAGNCGGAAGTTGTGGTGATGGTGGATGACGCCGGCCCCGGCGGCCAGGGACTGCCGGGCCTCGTCGATGAGCTCCTCGGTGGTCTGCAGCTGCCGGCCGTCGCGCAGGGGGGAGATCGCCGCCTCGAGGACGACCGGAGCCGGATGGGACGTGGGAGTCATGGCCACTCTCCTTCAGTTCACGAAGGATGGTGACGCTAGCAGCCCATGGCAGTTTCTGCCATACGTGCCGCCCGGTGCCCGGCCGGCGGGCGGCTGCTCAGGCGCCGTGGCGCCGGCCGCGGGCGGCGAAGCTGCGCAGGGCGCGCAGGAAGTCGATCTCGCGGAACGCGGGCCAGTAGGCCTCGCAGAAGTACAGCTCCGAGTAGGCGCTCTGCCAGAGCAGGAAGTTCGACATCCGCTGCTCGCCGGAGGTCCGGATCACCAGGTCCGGGTCGGGTTGCCCGGCGGTGTAGAGGTGGCGGGCGATGTCGTCCATCCTCAGCGAGGCGGCGGCGTCGGCGAGGGAGTCGCCGGCCTCGGCGCGTTCGTACAGGTGCTCGCGCAGCGCCTCGATGACCTCCTGCCGCCCNCCGTAGCTGACGGCGAGGGTGACGTGGAACCCGGTCGTGACGGTGCGGGTCGTCTCGACGGCGTCCTTGAGCACCCGCGCGGTGCTGTCGGGCAGCGCGTCGAGCATGCCGGCGAGGTGGACCTGCCAGCGGGCGTCGGGCCGGGCGAGCCGGTCGCTGACGACCTGCTCGATGACCTGCATGAGGAAGGCGACCTCGGCGTCGCCGCGGCGCTGGAGGTTCTCGGTCGAGCAGACGAACACGGTGACGTGGCGGATGCCGACGGCCTCGCACCAGGACAGCACGTCCTCGGCGTGCTCGGCGCCGTAGCGGTGGCCCAGGCTGGGGTTGGCCAGGCCCATCTCGCGGGCCCAGCGGCGGTTGCCGTCCATGACCAGGCCGACGTGGGCCGGCAGCGGGCCGGCCATGACCTGCCGGCGCAGCCGCCGGCTGTAGAGCGCGTAGAGAAGAGGACCCGGCGTCATGTGTACTCCCCTACGGTCGACGTCCGCGCGCGGCGCGGCTCGACTCCCGGCCGGTACCGACCGGGATGGTGACGATNCCCGCCCAACGTGACCATCGTCCGGGGCGGGTTCGCGACCAGGGGGGATCAGCCCAGCCCCCGGTCAGCCCAGCCAGCCGGTCAGCCCGGCGCCGCGTCAGCCCGGCGTGCCGGTCAGCCCGGCGGCCTCGGGCGACGGCGGGAGGAACCGGCGGACGACGTCGTCCACCACCGCGGCGTAGGGCCGGTCCAGCCGCCCGCGCGCCCGCATCTCCAGGTAGCGCACGACGACGGCGTGGATGGCCAGCGCGTCCCACTCCGGCTGCGCGGCGGGCAGGCTGCCGTCGGTGCGCCCGNCTGCGAGGACCTCCGCGAGGATGCCCCGGTGCTCGGCGTAGATGTCCTCCAGGGCGTCGGCGATGCCGACGACGAGACCGACCTCCGGGGTCATGAACGTCCGCCCGTCCCGGCTGGCGCGTTCGTCCCAGCCGATCGCGAGCAGCTCCTCGATCCACGCCACGGCGGCGGCCCGGGCGTCGCCGGCCTCGCGCACCACCGCCCGCAGGCTGTCGCGCACCCCGGCGGCGGCCTCCCGCTGCATGGTCAGGACCAGCGCGTCCTTGGACGGGAAGTGCCGGTAGAAGGTGCGCCTGTTCACCCCGGCGCCGCGCAGGATGTCCTCCAGCGGCGTCGCCGCGCGCCCCTCCCGGCCGATCAGCCGGTGGGCGGCACGGATGATCGCGCGACGCTCCCGCTCGGCGCGGTCCGGGTCGTCGGCGGCAAGCCGGAGCACCGCCTCAGCCACTGGGGCCCATCCCGCCGGCACACCCCTTCGCGCTCGTCCTGACCGGTTGCCCGCACCGGCCACCGCACGACGGCGTCGACGGGTCGGCGGCGCANCCCGCTCCGGTCGGATGATACGGGAGACNGGATTCGCCGATCGCCGACCAGGCGCCGCACGGCGCACCCGGCCGCGTGGCCGAGCAGGTCACGTGTGTGAGCAACCTCTGACGCGTCCGTCACCGTTGCGTCGGCCCGCTCTCCTACACTGGGCTGACCATGGGCGACTCCACCTCCGCGGAGATCGTCGACGAGGGCGCGGCCCCCGACGACGATCCCCGGGACCTGCAGGTCGAGCCGGCCGGCACCGAGACCGCGGCCGGCCGGTTGGGCTGGCGCGCGGCGCGCACCCGCAACGCGATCCTCGACGCCTCCAAGAAGCTGTTCCTGGAGCGCGGGTACGCCGGCACCCGCATCAACAACATCACCGACGCCTGCGGCATCTCCCGCGCCGGTTTCTACACCTACTTCCGCGACAAGCGGGAGATCTTCGACACCCTGGGCCAGGCCACCTTCCGTGAGCTGCTCCAGGTCATCGCCGAGTGGGAGACGATCCCGCGGCCCTNCACCCGGGCCGACGCCGTGGCCTGGGTGTGGAAGTACTTCGCGTTCATGGACCAGCACGGCGCGTTCATCCTGTCGGCGCAGTCCGNCCCGGCCGACGAGAGCGTCGGCGCGGCGAGCAACAAGATGCAGATGCGGGTGGCCTGGCTGCTCGGGGTGCACCTGCGGGGTCGCCAGCGCACCCCGACCGACGCGCCCGAGGCGCTGGGCCTGGCGGTGCAGTCGATGATGGACCGCACCTGGTACCACTGCCACGCCCAGCACCTGCCGGTCGACGACGCCGACGTCGTCAACACCATCGGCGGGTTCATCACCGCGGTGCTCGAGGCCTGAGCCCCGGCGCCGTCACACTCCCGACACCGTCACACCCCCGGCGCCGTCACACCCCCGGCGCCGTCACACCCCCGACGGCGCCGCCGGCGGCCCCGCGGGCACCGACGGGACGGTGGCGACGCGGTCGCCGTACTTCTCCCGCACGGCGGCGAGGCGGCGGCCGAGGAACTCCTCGGGCCACGCCGGGTCGTCGGCCTCGTAGTGCCGCAGCAGCTGGCGGGCCAGGTTGACCTTGTGCGCCTCGGTGGGCCCGTCGGCGAGGCCGAGGGCGAGTCCGGTGGTGAACATGTCGACCAGCGGCAGCTGCTCGGTGATGCCGAGCCCGCCGTGGACCTGGATCGCCCGCAGCACGATCGACTGGATGACCTTCGGGGTGAGCACCTTCAGGGCCGCGATCTCGGTGCGGGCGGCGTGCTCTCCCTGCGTGTCGATGAGCCAGGCGGCGTGCAGCACGGCGAGGCGGAACGGCATCAGCTCGGTGTAGGAGTCGGCGACGAACCCCTGCACGAACTGCTTGTCGGCCAGCGAGCTGCCCTGGGTGAACCGGCTGCNCGCCCGCTGCCCCATCATGTCGATCGCCCGCTGGGCGACGCCGATCGCGCGCATGGCGTGGTGCAGCCGGCCGCCGGCCAGCCGGGACTGGGCCACCTCGAAGCCGCGCCCCTCCTGGCCGAGCAGCGCGTCCGCCGGCACCCGCACCCCCTCGTAGCGCACGAGGGAGTGGCCCGGCTCGTGGCGGTGCGCGCCGTAGACGTGGTGGCTGTCCTCGATCACCACGCCCGGGGTGTCGCGCGGGACGAGGAAGGTCGACGCGCCGTGGTGCACGGGGACGTCGGGATTGGTGATCGCGACGATGATGAGGAACGAGGCCACGGCGGCGTTGGNCGACCAGTACTTGCGGCCGTCGATCACCCACTCGTCNCCCTCGCGACGCGCCCGGGTGGTGAACACCCGCGGGTCGGCGCCGCCCTGCGGCTCCGTCATGGAGAAGCAGGAGAAGATCTCCCCGGCCAGCAGGGGCGCCAGGTAGCNCTCCTTCTGCTCCGGGGTGCCGAAGCGGGCGATGATCTCGGCGTTGCCGGTGTCGGGCGCCTGGGTGCCGAACACGATCGGCCCCCAGTCGGTGCGGCCGAGGATCTCGTTGAGCAGGGTCAGCTTCACCGCGCCGAANCCCTGCCCGCCGAGCTCCGGGCCCAGATGCGGCGCCCACAGGCCCTCGTCACGCACCCGCTGCTTGAGTGGGTCGACGATCTTCCGCCGTTCGTCGTCGAGGGGCAGGTACTCGCAGCCCGGGAACAGCACGTCGAGCGGGGCCACCTCGTCGCGCACGAACGCGCGGACCCACGCCAGCTTGGCCTCGAACTCGGCATCGGTCGAGAAGTCCCACGCCATGGCTATCGTCCTCCCAGCATTCGCGTTTCCTGCCGGCACCCGTGNCGGCGGCGGCTTCGGCGACGGTGGCGGCTCACGGGATGCCGCCGTCGACCCGCAGGGTCGCGCCGGAGGTGTAGCTGGACGCATCCGAGATCAGGTACAGCGCGGAGCCGACGATCTCGGGCGGGTCGCCGGCGCGCTGCAGCGCGTGCGACTTCGCCGCCTCGGCGACGGCGTCGAGGTCCCAGTGCCGGCTGACGTCGGTGTAGAACGGGCCGGACATGAGGGTGTTGACGCGCACGTGCGGACCGAGGGCGAGCGCGAGGCCCTCGGTGAGCGCGTTGAGGCCGGCCTTGGCCGCGGCGTAGGGCAGGATCGCCGGCGTCGGGCGGATGGNGCCGGTGGAGCTGACGTTGACGATGCAGCCGCGGCCCGCGGCCACCATCCGCTCCCCCACCAGCACCGACAACCGGAACGGACCCTTGAGGTTCAGGTTGACGACCGNGTCGAACAGCTTCTCGTTGACGTCGCCGAGGGTGTCGTACAGCGGCGACATCCCGGCGTTGTTGATCAGCGCGTCGACCTTGCCGAAGCGCTCGTAGGCGGCGTCGACGAGGCCGGGCAGCTCGTCCCAGCGCCCGACGTGCACCGCGTAGGGCAGGGCCTTGCGGCCGGTCTCGGCCTCGATCTCGGCGGCGGTGGCCGTGCAGGAGTCGAGGTCGCGGCTGGCGACGACGACGTCGGCCCCGCAGCGCGCCGCGCCGAAGGCGATCTCCCGACCGAGCCCGCGGCTGCCGCCGGTGACGAGCACGACGCGGTCGGTCAGGTCGAACAGGGTGTCGGCGTATCCCATGGTCAGNCTCTCCGGGCCGGCAGCGAGCGGGCGAGGTCGGCGGCGGTGGCCAGCAGTTGCAGCACCAGCGGCCCGAACGTCTCGACCTTGGGGTCGACCGTCCCGCCGCCGGTGAAGGCCGCATAGCTCTTTTCCAGCACCACGCCGAGCTTCCAGTTGGCCAGCACCAGGTAGTAGTCGATGTCCGCGGTCGAGCGTCCGCTCACCCGCTCATAGTGCTCCAGCAGCTCGGCCCGGCGCGGCATGCCGGAAACGTCGAGGTAGAAGCCCTCGGTGCGGGNCTCGTCGCCGTCCCAGCCGAGCAGCGCCCAGCCGAGGTCGAGCAGCGGGTCGCCGACCGTGGTCATCTCCCAGTCGATGATGGCGGCGAGCCGGGCCGGGGCGCCGTGCTGGAACATCACGTTGGCGAACTGGTAGTCGCCGTGCATGATCCCCGGTTCGAAGGTGGCCGGCCGGTTCGCCCGCAGCCAGGCCGCCGCCTCGTCGAGGCCGGGCAGCTCGCGGAAGCGGTAGGCGCCGAGGAACGTCAGCCAGCGGTCGACCTGGCGGTCGTGGAAGTTCTCCGGGCGGCCGAACCCCTCCAGCCCGCGGGCCCGCCAGTCGACCCGGGACAGCTTCGCGATGCCGTCGACGAGCTCGAACGCCAGCCCGCGGNGGGCGGCCGGGTCGGTGTCGAACGGGGCCGGCCAGGTCGCGGTCGGACTCCAGCCGTCGATGGCCCGCATGACGTAGAACGGCATTCCCAGCACGTCGCCGGTGGGGTCGCCGGCGACGAGCTCGGCGTGCGGCACGTCCGTCCCGCGCAGCGCGCGCAGCAGCCGCAGCTCCCGGCGCAGCCCGTCGACGCGAGACGCGCTCGCCGCCGCCGGGGGCATCCGCAGCACCGTGCGCTCGCCGCCCCGGGTCAGCGAGTACAGCTCGTTCTGCGAACCGCCGGTGAGCCGTTCGATGACGGGCAGCTCGCCCGCCCCGGGCACCTGCTCGGCGTCGAGCCAGCGGGCCAGCCGGGCAGCGTCGAGCGCCACGCCCTGCCTGGCTGGCTCAGTCGGGTTTCCCATCCGGACCTCCTCGTCGACGGGAGCGGGACGCTGCGCAGAATAGCATTCTGGTCCCCTCAGAACCAGATTCTGCGACATGGCCGGATCCGGCCCCGCTCCGCCCGCGGCGCACGGCACACTGGCAACCATGGAGTCGACCCGACTGGAGTGGGACGGAGCGCCCGCGTCCGTGCGCGCCGCCGTCNATCGGGCCCTGCGCCGCCACCAGCGCGACGCCCTCGACGAGCTCGAGCAGATCCTCGACGCCGCCCTGCGGGTGGCGGTGCGGGTCGCGCCGGNGGAGCCGCGGGTGAGCGACATCGTCGCCGAAGCCGGCACCTCCAACCAGACCTTCTACCGCTACTTCGCCGGCAAGGGCGAGCTGCTGCACGCCGTGATGGAGCGCGGCGTCCTACGGGTCCGCTCCTACCTGACCCACCAGATGGCCAAGGAGGCCAGCCCCGCCGACCAGGTCGCCGCCTGGGTGCAGGGGCTGCTGACNCAGCTCACCCTTCCCGAGATCGCCACCCAGAGCATTGCGATCAGNCGGCTCACATTGCGTTCGGGCGGCCCCGAACCGGGGCGGTCCACCCTCGACAACCAGCTCGGCGAGCTGCTGGTCACGCCCCTGGCCGCGGCCGGGCGCCCCCACCCGGAGCTGGACGCACGGGCGATCCTGGACGTGGTGCTCGGCGCGCTCGAGCGCCACGTCGCCACCGGCACGGGACCCGACACCGTGGAACGCGACCATCTCGTCACGTTCTGCACGGCCGTCGCCGGGCCGGCCTGACCCCGCCGCCCGCCCGGCGAGGCGGGTCGCTCAGCGGGGCGAGTCGCTCAGCGGGGCGAGTCGGCGGCGGGCAGGGGGGCGCGGGCGCCGAGCAGACCCCCGACGAGCAGGAGCGCGAGCGAGCGGTGGACGTCGTCGCGGTCGAGCACCGGATGGCGCTGCCAGGCGTGGTAGGGAAACTCGCCGAGCAGCACCCACAGCACGATGGCGGCCGCCGACGGGTCCAGCGACCGTCCCGGCGCCCACCGCGCCATCAGCCGCGCGGTGACCGCGTCGAGGTAACCGCGCAGCTGGCGGCTCAGCCGCTGCAGCGGCGCGGTCGGCAGGACCTCGGTCGTCCACACGTGCAGGGTGGGGCCGCGCTGTCGCAGCACGTCCAGCCAGCGGTCGATCCAGGCCAGGATGTCGTCCTCGTCCTCGGCGCGCAGCAGGTCGTCGAGGTGGGTGCAGATGTCGACCGCCGCCTGGTGGGCGAGCGTGGCGAAGACCGCGTACCGGTCCTCCCAGTACTGGTAGAACGTGCCGTGAGCGACGCCGGCCTCGGCGGTGATGTCGTCGACGCTCGTGCCGGCCAGCCCACCGCGCTCGAACGCCTGGTTGGCGGCGGCGAGGATGCGCCGGATCGTCGGTTCGGACCGCCGGGTGACCCGCCGGCGCAGGCCGAGCGGGGCCGTCTCGCGCCACGCGCCGAGCGGATCCGCGCGATCCGGGCAGCTGTCCAGCAGCAGGCCCGGCCAGGGCGGGGGGCCGCCGTCGGCGCCCACGGGACCGGCCGCACCCAGGGGACCGGCGGTGCCCGTGGGACCGGCGGTGCCCGTGGGACCGGCCAGCGGTGGGAACAACGAGGAGTGGATGATCGTCGCGAGCGTGGCGTGCATCGACGATTCGGGCGGCAGGACGCCGGGGCGGCGTGGATCGAGCACCACGTGCGTCCACTGCATGAGACTGATGATCGCGATCGCGAGGACGCGGGTGTCCACCGGACCGGCGCCGGCGAGCGCCAGCCGCGGGCGCATCTCCTCCGCGAGCTCGCGCAGGTACTGCTCGGAGGGGTCCTCCGGCATCAGGGCGTCGTCCGCGACCAGCGGCCAGGCGGCGAAGACGGGCGAGTGCCGGCGAAGGACGTCGTCGAGGCCCTCGAGCCAGGTGCGGAACTCCGCCAGCCCCGCCGGTCCGGGCTCGACGACCCGCTGACGTCGGAAATGGCGGACGAGGTCCCGCCCGAGTTGCTCGTAGAAGAGGGCGAACAGCTCGATCTTGCTCTGGAAGTACTGGTAGAAGGCCGTGTCCGAGCGGCCGGTGGCCTCCGTGATCGCCAGGATGCTGGTGCCGTGGTAGCCGCGCTGGGCGAACAGGTCGCGGGCCGCCGCCACGATCTCCGCACAGGCCCGCTCGCCCTCCGGACCGATCACGGGGCTGACCGGATACGGCTCGCGCCGCCGCGAGGGCAGGACCGGGTCGCGCTCGGGTTCGACCTCCACCCGGCGCCCCCTCACGCGTCCTCACCGTCGCCCGCCGCACCGTCGCCCGCCGCACCGTCGCCCACGGCCCACTCCGGGCATTCCCGCCTGCAAGTCTAGGGCGCCGGTCAGGCAGAAGACCCGCGACCGCCGTCCCACCGCCCCGATCGGGTCGGACCTGCGACCGCGTGCCCGGCTCGCGGGAAACGGTGGGCCGGTGCCGGGAACCCCTTCAGCCCGAAACCCGACGATGATGATCTTGGTGTTCCGCGGAACCGCGCCAGGCCGTCGGACGTGCGCCGGACGTCCCCGACGCCCGTGACCGGGCGGAGCCGANCCGACCGCCGGGCCTGCGTTGCCCCTCGTAGTGCTCCCGCACTAGTGTCTGATGTCTAGCGAATTAGCCTTGATTTTTGGGTAACGCAATGATGCGGCAGGGCGGCCGACGGCCGTCCCCTGGGAGGCGACATGACGGCGCGAGTGGTCCTGACGGCGCGAGTGGTCCTGACGGCGCGGATGGTTGCGACGGCGCGGGTGGTCCGATGACGCTGCGGGTGGGCATCGTGGGGGTCGGCTGGGGGGCGATCGTCCAGGCTCCGGCCTATCGGGCTGCGCAGGGGTACGAGCCGGTGGCCCTGTGCGCACGCACGCCGGAGCGGCTCGGGAAGGTGGCCGCCCGGCTCGGCATCGACGACACCTCGACCGACTGGCGCTCGTTCGTGCGCCGCGACGACCTCGATCTGATCTCGGTCGCCACCCCGACCGCGCTGCACCACGAGATCACCCTCGCCGCGCTGGACGCGGGCAAGGCCGTGCTGTGCGAGAAGCCGCTGGCCGCCGATTCGGCGCAGGCGCGGGAGATGGTCACCGCGGCGCAGGAGTCGGGCCGGCCGACCGGCTGCTGCTTCGAGAACCGCTGGAACCCGGAGTGGCTGGCCATCACCGACCAGGTGCGGGCCGGGCTGCTCGGCACCCCGCACGTGGCCCGGGTCAGCCGCAGTGCCTCCTACTGGCACCCCAGCCGGCCGCTGCAGGCCGCCTGGATGTACGACCGCGCCCAGGGCGGCGGCTACCTCGCCGGCATGCTCGTCCACGACCTGGACTTCGTCTGCTCGCTGCTGGGGCCGCCGGTGGCGGTGTGCGCCGACGTGCGCAGCTCGGTGCCGACGCGGGTGCTGCCCGACGGCGGGGAGCTGGCCGTGACCGCGGACGACACCTCCGCGGTGCTGCTGCGGCTCGCCTCCGGCGCGATCGCGATCCTGAGCGTCTCCACGATCGGCGCGAACGTCGACCACTTCCGCCTCGAGCTGCTGGGCGGGGACGGCACCATCGTCGCCGACGGCAGCCTGCGCCACACCTCCTACCAGGCCGGCCCGGCGAACGTGAAGGGGCTGGCGCCGCTGGCCCCGATCGAGNGCGAGCCCGCCTTCCCGCAGCACCTGCCCGAGGGCCTGNCCGGNCACGGCAGCCGGGCGATGGCGCTGATGCTCGAGGACTGGCTGCCCGCCTTCGACGGCCAGCCCACCCCGGTTCCCACGTTCACCGATGGGCTGCTCAGCCTGGAGATCATCGACGCGGCGCACCGGTCGTCCGAGGGCGCCGGCTGGGTTCCCATCGAGCTCTGACGCAGGGGTTCGAGCTCCGACGCGGGGTTCGAGCTCCGACGCGGGGGTCACAGTCCCCCGCGAGGATCGCAGAAAGGACGGTGTACGCATGACCGACGCAGAATCCAACCCCGCCGCCGTCCCGCAGCGCGAGGACACCGACGACCAGGATCTGCTCACCTACGGCGAGGTGGCGGTACGCCTCGCCGAGGAGGTCAGGGCGCAGGCCGTCCTGGTCACCGAGTTGGAAGGGGCCGAGCCGGTGGACGCCGAGCGCGTCGCGCGCGAGCGCGCCCGGCTCGCGGCGTTGCGCGACGCCCAGGAGCGCAACTCGCGGCGGCCGATCAACGACGAGAACTTCGAGCGTTTCTTCGGCTACCGCGGCACACCCCGCTACGAGTCCTGAGACCGCTCCAGGTTCCCCGGACCGCGCCGCCTTCCCGGCGGCCGGTCCGCGCCCGGTGAGCGGCGCCGACCCCCGCCCGCCGCCGGGCCCGGCGGCCCTCACCGCCTGTAACCCTTCCGCGCACGTACCCCTCGACCCCGGCGTTCCACGGCGCCGGGGCACATCTGTTTCCCTTTCCTGCCGTTCTCTTTCCCGCCGTTCTCCACTCTCTTCCCTGACCGTTCCCACGGGGGTTCACGATGCGTCGCCGTTCCTTGTCGTTATCCAGCGCTGCCGCCGTGNTGGCGTTAGTCGCCGCGGGGGTGAGCGCGTGCTCGTCCCCGGCGGCGTCGTCGGCGGGACCCTGTGACAGCCCGGGCGTGACCTCGTCGGAGGTCAGGCTCGGGCTTCTTTATCCCGACTCCGGGCCGACGGCGGCCTCGCTGGCCGCCACCCGCGCCGGGGTCGACGCCCGCATCGGCCAGGTGAACGCCGCCGGCGGCATCCACGGACGCAAGATCGTCTACGACTGGCGGGACGACCAGGGCGACCCCGGGTCCAACGGCGTCGCCGCGAAGGACCTGGTCGAGCGCCAGCAGGTCTTCGGCGTCCTGGAGTACTCCCTGGCCGCCGACGGCAGCGCCCAGTACCTCGCCGACCACGGCGTCCCGGTCGGCGGGCTGGCCACCGGCGACGTCTGGGCGAAGTACCGCAGCATGTTCTCGTTCTCCTCCACCACCGGCGCCGCGACCGACACCTACGGCACCTTCCTGCGCTCGCAGGGCGGGACGAAGGCCGTCCTGCTGCGGACCGCGCTGTCGGCCGGCGTCGGCAACACCAGCGCCAAGATGACCCAGAGCGCCCAGGCCGCCGGCATCCCCGTCGTCGGCGAGATCGCCTACACCGCGAACGCGGACAGCCCGGCGTCCGTCGCCCGGCGCATCGCCGACAGCGGCGCCGACACCCTGCTGACCGTCATCAACGCCCCCGACCTGCCGGCGGTCCTGACCGCCGTGCGCGCCGCCGGGGTGAACCTGCGCGTGGTCCTGTCGGTCAGCGGCTACGACACCCAGCTCCTGCACGACTCCGGCGGCGCACTGGCCGGCGTGACCATCCCGGTGTTCTACCGCCCGTTCGAGGCCGGCGGCCCGGCGATNGCGAACTACCGCACGTCGATGGCGCGCTACGCCCCGCAGGTCCCCAACCCGCAGCAGGAACTGGCGATGATCGCCTACATCGACACCGACCTGTTCCTGCGCGGGCTGACCGAGGCCGGCGCCTGCCCGACCCGCGAGGGCTTCGTCAACGCCCTCAACGCGGTGCACGACTACGACGCCGGCGGGCTGATCCAGCCGATGGACATCGCCCGCGACCGGGGCAAGCAGACCACCTGCTGGTCGTTCGTGCAGGCGAACCACACCGGTGACGCCTTCAGCGTGGTCCGCGAGAACCTCTGCGGCCACGAGCTGCCCGCCACCACCGGCTCCTGACGCCCGGCCCGTACCCGCCCTCGCGCTACGGCGACGTGCTGGCGGCGGTCTCGGCCGTCGCGGCGTCGTGACGGGCGCGCAGGGCGGGGCGGGTGAGCTTGCCGGCGGCGTTGAGCGGCAGCGCGTCCACGACGTACCAGTAGGCGGGCACCTTGAACCCGGCCAGCCGGTCGCGGACGAACTGGCGCAGCTCGTCGACGGGCGGCGGCCGGTCGGGGTCGGCGGGGACGACGAACGCGGCCAGCGTCTCCCCCAGCCGGGCGTCGGGCACCCCGACGATCCCGGCGTCGGCGATCCCGGGATGTTCGACGAGGGTGTGCTCGATCTCCAGCGGGTAGACGTTCTCCCCGCCGCGCACGATCATGTCGTTGCGCCGGCCGACGAGGTGCAGGTAGCCGTCGTCGTCGAGGAAGCCGAGATCGCCGCTGTGCAGCCAGCCGTCGGCGGCGTGCACGCTCAGGTGCGCCGCGGCGGCGAGCACCTCGCCGACCCCGGCGTCGTCCGGGTCGTCGATGCGCAGCCGCAGCCCGGGCACGGCCCGCCCGACGGTGGCGAGCAGGTCGGGGGCGCCGGCCGCGGCCCGGTCGTGGTCGGCCGGGGTCAGGCAGGTCAGCGGGCTGCCCTCGGTCTGGCCGAACAGGTTGACCAGGCGCACCCCGGGCAGCACCGCCTGCACCCGGCGCAGCGTCTCCGGGCTGATCGGCGACGCACCGTAGATCAGGGTGCGCAGCGGGACCGCGTCGAGCGTCCCCTCCGCCAGCAGCATCTCGATCATCGTCGGGACGAGCTGGCCGTGCGTGGCGCCCTGGTCGGCCAGGCCGGCCCACCACCGGTGGGTGAACCGGGACGTCGGCAGCACGGTCGCGCCGACGGTCACCGCGACGAGCGTGTTGCCGAGCCCGCCGATGTGGTGCAGCGGCGAACCCGTGGCGTAGCGGCTGTCCGGGCCGAGGTCGAGCAGGCCGGACAGCAGCTCGGTGCGCGCGGCGAGCACGTCCTGGGTGACCGGCACCCGCTTGGCCGCGCCCGTCGTCCCCGAGGTGTGCAGGTACAGCGCGACCGGTCCGCGCGGCACCGGCGGGGCCGCGCCCGACGCCCGCAGCGCCGGCACGGGTACCACCCGCGCCCCGGCCAGCGCCGCGGCCTCGGCCGCGACGGCGGCCCAGGCGGGTTCGGTGAGCAGGACGCCGGCGCCGGTGGCGCGCACCGGGCCGGCGAGTTCGGCGGCGGTCAGCCGGGGCCCGAGCGGGGCCACCGGACGGTCGGCCGCCGCCCCGCCGAGCAGGAGCGCCAGCGCGTCGGGGTTGCTGGTGAGCAGCGCCGGCACCGGCGCGCCGGCCAGGCCGCCGAGCCCGGTGAGGAACTCGGCGGCGTGCGTCGCCCGCCCGACGAGCTCGGCGCCGCTGACCGGCCCGCCGGCGTCGAGCACCGCCGGGCGGGCGCTGCCCGCATGCGCCGCGACGACACGCTCCCACCAGCCCCCGTCAGGCACTGACGTAGCCGACGGTCTTGGCCTCCGTGTAGGAGGCGAAGCCCTCCAGGCCGCCCTGCCGCCCCAGGCCGCTCTGCTTGAAGCCCCCGTAGGGGCCGTCGGAGCCGTAGAACATCCCGCCGTTGACGTTGATGCTGCCCGTGCGGATGNGCCGGGCGACGCCCAACCCCCGCTCGACCGACGCCGAGTACACCCCGCCGGACAGGCCGTACGGGNTGTCGTTGGCGATGCGCACCGCGTCGGCCTCACCGTCGAACGGGATCGCGCACACCACCGGCCCGAAGATCTCCTCCCGGGCGACGGTCATCGTGTTGTCCACGTCGGCGAGCAGCGTCGGCTGCACGTAGTAGCCGTGCGGCAGGTGCTCGGGCCGCCCGCCGCCGACGACGACCCGCGCCCCCTGCGCCCGGCCGGCCTCGATGTAGCCGAGGACCCGCTCGCGCTGGCGGGCGTTGATGAGCGGGCCGGCGAGGTTCGCGGGATCGGTCGGGTCGCCGTAGGGCAGGGCGCCGATCACCCCGGCGAGGATCTCCACGCCCTCGGCGTAGCGCTCGCGCGGCAGGAGCACCCGGGTGAGCAGCGCGCAGCCCTGCCCGGAGTGCAGGCAGGCGCCGAACCCGGCCAGCGGCAGGACCGCGGCGAGGTCGGCGTCGTCGAGGATGATCATCGCCGACTTGCCGCCGAGTTCGAGCAGGGTGCGCTTCATCGTCGCCGCCGACTTCTCCACGACGAGGCGGCCGACCCCCGTCGACCCGGTGAACGACACCATGTCGACCCGCGGGTCGACGAGGAGCTGGCCGGCGACGGCGTTGTCCGAGCAGGGCACCACGTTGACCACACCCGGCGGGATGTCGGTCTGCTCGGCGATGAGCCGGCCGATGCGGGTGGCGTTCCACGGCGTGTCCGGCGCGGGCTTGAGCACGACCGTGTTCCCGGTCGCCAGCGCCGGGCCGAGCTTGTTGATCGTGACCTCGAACGGGAAGTTCCACGGCACGATCGCCGCGACCACGCCGACCGGCTCCTGCCAGACGGCCCGGTGGCTGGGGCCCATCAGGTGGGTGTCCGGCAGGGACCGCTCCCAGGGGAAGCTGTCCATCAGCTCCAGCGGGCCGCGCAGCCCGTCGGCCAGCGGCCAGTCGAGCTGGGCGATGCCGGTGACGGCGACGGGCGCGCCGGCCTCGGCGACGAGCTCGGCGCGCAGCTGCTCGCGCTCGCCCTCGAGTGCCTGCTGGAGCTGCGTCAGGCAGCGGCGGCGCAGGTCCCGGTCGGTCGACCAGGCCGACTCGTCAAAGGCCCGGCGCGCCGCGGCGATCGCGGCGTCCAGGTCGACGGCCGCGGCGTCGCTGGTCTGGCCCAGCACCTGTTCGGTGGCCGGGTTGACGTTGTCGTAGACGGCGCCGCCGGTGGCCTCGACCAGCCGGCCGTCGATGAGCATCCGGGCCTCGCCGACCACGGCGGGAGCGGNGGGGGNGGNGGGGGNCGCGCTCGTCATGGGTCCTCCGCAAGTCCTCCGCCTCCACCACGCCGGGGGGCGGTGATCCGATCGGGTGAGCGGGCGGCCGGGCCTGGCCGTCGCCCGTGCTAGCGACGGACGTCCATGCCGGCGTCGACCTTGAGCAGGCTGCCGGTGAAGGAGCGGGCGGCGTCGGAGATGAGGAACAGGATGGCCTGGCTGACGTCGCCGGGCTCGATCATGGGGAGGTCGGGCAGCATCGTCTGCATCGCGTTGACGAGGTTGGGGTTCGCCTCGATCACGCCGAACAGCGCCGGGTTCTCGGTGACCATCGGCGTCGCGCAGTTCGTCGGCGCCACCGCGTTGACCCGGATGCGGTGCGGGGCCAGCCAGTTCGCGTACGAGCGGACCAGTGCGATGACGGCGTTCTTGGCCATCCCGTAGGCGTCGGACCCGCCGCGGCCGTCGGTGAGCGGCAGCAGCGCGGCCATGGAGCTGGTGGNGACGAGGTTGCCGCCCTGGCCGCGCTCGATCAGGTGCCCGATGGCGACCTGGAAGGTGTTCCACACGCCGATCTGCATGATGTCGATACCCAGGCGCAGGGCCTCGTCGGCGTCGCGCTCGTCGCTGTTGCTGAGGATGACCCCGGCGTTGGCGAGGACGGTGTCGATGTGGCCGAAGCGCTCGACCCCGGCGTCGAAGGCGGCCTGCAGCGCGGCCTTGTCGCGCACGTCGGCCTCGGCGGTGAGCATCTGCCCGCCGGCCTTCTCCACCAGCTGGGCCGTCTCGGCCAGGTCCTCGGCGGTGCCCAGCTTGTAGGGCACGGCTTCGAGGTCGCGACAGATGTCGACGCCGACGATGTTCGCCCCCTGCTCGGCGAACGTCACCGCGTGCGAGCGGCCCTGCCCGCGCGCCGCTCCGGTGATGAACACGACCCGGTCGTCCAACAAGCCCATGGATGCTCTTCTCTCGCCTCTGTCTGCCGCGGACCGGTGGCCCGCAGGGGCGGGGTCCGGTCGGACGGCACGGATGGTCCGGCCGGTGGTCCGGCCGGTGGTCCGGCCGGTGGTCCGGCCGGCGGGGCCACACGCTCCCCCCGAGCGCCGGCCGCCTGTGAGCCACCACACTAGTAAGACACCTGTCATATTGGAACCCCGGGGTGGTCCCCGATCGCCGCAGGCCGCCACGGACACCTCTTCACCTGGCGTGATGCCCGTCCGCATACACTCGTTGCGCACGCAACGCGATGCCGGAATCACCGTCCGGGAATCGCTCGTTGCGACGAGGCCCGAGGGAGGCCGGGTTGCCGACGCCCGATCCGCTTCCCACGCCCGGCCCGCGCCAGGACGCCACGGACGCCGGCTCCCCCATCCCCGGGAGGGACACGCTCCCCGCCGAAAGGGTCACGCCCGCTCCTGGCGGGGACGCGTGGCTGCCGCAGCGCCGGCGTGCCCCGTATCCGGCCAGCCAGGCGATCGGCGCGGAGGGCGCCCGCGCCTGCCAGGAGATCATCGCCGCGGCGCGGCGACTGTTCGTCGAACGCGGCTACCACGGCACGAGCGTCCAGGCGGTGGCCGAGGCCACCGGCCGTTCCGACGCCGCCTTCTACCAGTACTTCCGCGGCAAGCTGGAGGTCTTTCGGATCTTCTTCGAGGAGCTCGGCGTCGACCTGGTCGACCACTTCCAGCGGCTGCCGGTGCTCAGCGCGGGACCAGCGGGGTTCGCGGTGTTCCGGGCCTGGCTGGGCGAGCTCGGCGCCGTGCTGCGCCGCCACTCACCGGTGTTCGCCGAATGGCCGCTGTCCACCGCGGAGGCCGCCCTCGTCGACAACGCGTCCGTCGACAACCCGTCCGAGGAGTACCTGCAGGTGCTCGCCGCGAGCCTGCCGTCGCGGCTGGCCCGCGCCGACACCGGCGGGGNGGACACCCGGGTGCTCTCCGTCGCCGTGATCTGCATCGTCGAGTGGACGCACATCGTCTCCGACGCCCGCGGCAGGGTCGCGCGGCACCCCGGCGAGGACGAGGCGCTGCACGACGCCCTCGCGGGCATGATCCACCGCTCGTTCTTCCCCGCTCCCGAACCGGCTCCCCGCTTCTGCGAGCCGACCCCGCGCTCCCCCGGCCCGTCCCCCGCCGGCCTCGTCCCCCGGTCGGATCTCGCCGCGCTGGCCCGCGCCGCCGGCGTCGTCGGTCCCACCGGCACGGCTCGCACCGCCGGCCCGTCATCCGGCGAGGTCCCCGCGCAGCGGGACGCGCCGCTGCCGCCGGGGCTGCGCAGGTCTGTCACCGGTCGGGGGCGCTCCACCGTGGAGACGATCGCCGAGGCGGCGGTCGCGGCCTTCGAGCAGCGCGGGCTCGCCGGCACCAGCGTCAACGACATCATCGCCCGCTCCGGCGTCGCGCACGGAACCTTCTACCGTTACTGGACCGACCGCACGGCCATCTTCACGACGCTGGCGCACCGCGCCGCGGTGCACATCTGCGACCACTTCGACGCGCTGCTCGCCGTGGGCACCGTCGACGAGCTGACCTNCTGGCTCGACGACTGGCTGCGCATCGTCGAGCGGCACGGCACCGTGTTCCACATCTGGACCTGCGAGATCCTGGACAACCCGCCGCTGTGGCCACTGGCCCGCGCGGTGCGCCTCCATCTCGAGGACGTCGTCGCCCGCCTGCCCACCCCCCGGCCCACCGCCACGACGCCCACCAACACGGAGCCCACCAACACGACGCCGACCACCATGACGATCGTGTTGTGGACGGTGCTCACCGAGTTCCCCTACAACGCCTGGCTGCGCCATCCGGTGCTCACCCGCGAACAGGTGCTGCACTGCCTGACCCTGCTCATGGCCCGCGGCGTCCTCGGCCTGCAGGACGCGACGGTCACCAACGGACGGGCGGAATCCNCCCGCTCTGGCTGANCCCCCCTCTCACNCCCGATCTTCCCGCCGCAGGGAATGTATTACTCCATCGGGCAGGGCGTTGTTACGAGGCGTTTACCGATACTTGAGGCGCCGTCCATTGCACGGACACGACGTAGTTGCACTATGTCAACTTCATGCCGCCTCGGCTATTCACACCTTTCCGAAGAACGGGGACCATCTCATGGGCCCGAAAACGGACGGGACGGNGCCGTCGGGCGGCGGGCGAACTTGGGGCGACATCGACATCCCTTGTTGTTGACCGACAGATTCCGCGTGTTCATTATATTCAACATGCGATCGACGTGGAGAACTCTGAATCGGGACTTACTGCGCGGAATAGTGCTGGCCTGCCTGTCGGTGGGCGTCATCGGCATCTCCTACGGCGCAGTCTGCGTCACCTCTGGGTTCCCTATGTGGTTTCCGGTCCTCGCCGCCACGCTCGTACTCGCGGCATCGTCGGAGTTCCTGTTCGTCGGGGTGATCGTCGCTGGCGGCAGCCCTGTAGCCGCGGTCCTGGTCGGCCTGCTGGTCAACGCCAGGCACCTGCCTTACGGGCTGGCGATCCCGCCCCGGGTAATTCAGCCCGGGTGGCGCCGGATTGTGGCCTCTCACCTCATGAACGACGAGAGCGTGGTGCTGTCCCTGGCCCAGCCGGACCTGCCCCGACAGCGCGGCGCCTACTGGGTCTGTGGGGCAGGCATTCTGATCTGCTGGCCAGCCGGGGCGCTTTTCGGAGCGCTGGCCTGGAACGTCATCCACGACACCGACGCGTTCGGGCTGGACGCGATGTTTCCTGCGGTGATCCTGNCCCTCATCCTGCCGGCACTGTACGAACGCGGGATGCTCCGGGCGGTNCTGACCGGGGCGGCGATCACGCTGGCCACGACGCCCTTCCTGCCGTCCGGGTTGCCGGAGCTGCTGGCCCTGTGCGCGGTCTTCCTCAACTCGGCCCCGGAGAAGCAGGAGAGGGCGGTCTGATGCCCTACCGACCCGCGGTGCTCGTCGCGCTGCTGGCCCTGGCGGCCGGCACGTTTCTCTNCCGCTTCACGGGACCGGTGCTGCGGTCCCGGCTGGCCTTCCCGCCGCAGGCCGAACGCCTGCTGAACACGGCGGCAATCGTGCTGCTGGGTGCCCTGGTGGCTTCGTCCGCGCTGGCTACCGGCCACCACATCAACGGTGTCGCCCGGCCGGTATGGGTACTCGTGGGCGGCGTGCTTGCCTACCGAAAGGTNCCCTTTCTGGTGGTCGTGGTCGTCGCCGCGGCCGTCACGGCAGTCCTCCGCCTACTCTCCGTGCCGTAGCCCGTGTCGCACCACTGGTTGCGGTCCAAGCAGAGCCCTCGGACGACGAACCCACGCCGCCGACTCGCATTCCGCGGTCGGAGGACACGGGAGAATTGATCTGCTTGTCAACAACGTCACGGGTACCTCGACGCCTCCGGGCGGTTTCCCGCAACTCGACGACGACGCGTGGCAGCACACGTTCACCATGACGCTCATGCCGACAGTCCGGACCACACGCGCGGCGCTCCGACTTCGCGGCGCGCCGGTCTGTACGCCTGGGACCGACTCACGGAAGGCTGGCGCCATGCGGAAACTGATCTACGGCATGAACCTGACCCTGGACGGCTACATCGCCGCGGCCGGCGACGACCTCGGCTGGAGCGGGCCGCCGAGCGACGAGCTGTTCCAGTGGTGGCNCGGCCACGAGCAGGCGAGTGGCCTGTCGCTGTACGGGCGCAGGCTGTGGGAGGCGATGAGCTCCTACTGGCCGACCGGCGACCAGCAGCCCGACGCCACCCCGGCGGAGATCGAGTTCGCGCGGAACTGGCGCGACACGCCGAAGGTGGTGTTCTCCTCGACGATCGCCAAGGTCGACGGGAACACCCGCCTGGTCACCGGCGACGCGATCGCAGAGATCACNCGGCTCAAGGCCGAGGACGGCGGCCCCATGACCATCGGCGGCGCGACGCTCGCCGGGGCGGCCATGCGCGCCGGACTGATCGACGAGTACGCGATCGTCGCCCATCCGGTCCTGGTGGGCAGCGGCACGCCGTTCTTCACCGCGCTGGACAGCTGGGTGAACCTGAACCTGGTGGAGACGCGGACGTTTCCCGGCGGCGTGGTCCTGACCAGGTACGAGACGAGGCGCTGAGCGCTCCTCNGGGAGTCACGGGCCAGATGTTCGGCGGTGCCGCGCTTTCCCGACCCCCTACTCGCATACGGCCGTCGCGATATTCCGACCGTTCAGCGTGCGCCGAGCGACTGGCCTGCGAGGTGCGGGTGACCCTCGATCGCCGGGCGCGCTGGTTATCGGTCTTCCCAGGGATGCCCTGCGGCGAGGAGTGCGGCGCGCTGCCAGATGAGCAAATATTGACCCCCCCCCCCGGAGAAATTGCCGTTCTGACGGGAACGCTGTGCGTCATGACGCCGGTAGCGCAGGGTGGGAATGTCGAGCAGGATTCCGGTGGCGAGGGNGGAGCCGGCGATGAGGGTTGCGGTGTCCTCGACGCCGCGTAGTGCCGCCCATCCCCCGACGGCGAGGAGCAGAGTGCGGCGCCACATCACCCCGGCCGGGTGCACCGGTGGCAGGGTCTGGTCGGGAAGGGCAGACGCCCACGCGACAGCCAGCGCACCGCGGGCCAGCGGCCCGGCGGGCACGGCCAGCGGCAAGGTGTGCAGGGTGCCGTCGGCGTGCAGGTCACGGGCATGACCGACCGCATAGCCGGCCGCAGGATGCGTGGCGAGCGCGCCGCTGAGGGCGGCGAGCGCGTCGGGTTCGAGCTCGTCGTCGGCGTCGAGGTTCTGGACCAGCGGCGCGGTGCATTCGCCGAGGGCGATGTTGCGGGCGACGCCGGGGCCTTCCCGGGTGCCGTGCGCGCCGATCCGGACGCGGCCGTCAGCCGCCGCTCCACAGGCGGCCAGTGTGTCGAGAACGTCGTCGGACGGCCCGTCGATCTGCACCCGCCACGTCCAGTGCGGATGACGCTGCCGACGCAGCGACTCCCACGCCGCCGGCAGGTAGCCCGCGTACTCGGCGTGAGCCGCGGTGACCACATCGACCCGCATGTTCGCAGTATGTACCGATCCGATCCGCATTCGTGTGGTACATATCCGGAGAAGATCCGCCGGAAGGAGGCACGTGGACGTCGCATCGATCAACGCGCGGCTCGGTCAGGCAGCCTCCACCGACTCCCGTGAGTTGGACCGGGTCTGCGAGGATCTCGCCGCCGAACTGATCGACGCCGGCATCGAACCCCCCTTCNAGATCCCGTCGGCGGACTTCGTCATCGACCCCTGGCTGATCTGCGCCGACCGGTACTGGCGCCGCCGATTCCTGCGCGAGCCCACCGTCGAGGTCGCGGCCCGCTGCGCCCGCTGGCTGTACGACCACACCGAACCGCCGATCCGCCCGAACATCATCGAGAAGTGGTCGCTGGGCTACGCCTTCATCACCAAGGACAGCGTCGAGTNCCGCCACGACCTCACCCTCGCCACCGGCCGCATCNTCGAGACGACCCAGGGCTCGGCCGACATCTGCTACTTCGCCGCGCTCTACCACGCCGGCAAGCTCCGCTCGAACTTCTGGTTCGACGAGCTCCACCNATTCCTCGAATCCGCCCTGCTCGCCGTCGCCGCCGGCCGCCACCGCGACGACCCGCTGTTCACCGGCCTACGCGCCTTCGCCGCGTTCGGCAGCCGCACCATCACCATCAGCCACGCCCTCGACCTCCTCGACACGGCCTGGCGCGCCACCCCACGTTCCCGGGCCGTCGTCGACGTCTGCCTGGGCGCCCTCGCTGCCGCCCCGCGTTTCCCGGAACGGGGCGAGCAGCTACGTCGCCGCGCCACCGANGCCGTCACCGAGTTCCCGGACGACCATCTGTTCCAGTTTCGCCTCGCGTGCGGCCAACGCATGTGCGGCGACTACACCGACGCACTCGACACCATCGACACCGCGCTGCGCCTGCTGCCCGCGATCGGCACCCGGATCAGCCACGAACTTCTTCAGGAGCAGTACCTACGGGAACGCGACGTCATCGAAAAGGGTCTCGATCTCGCCGAACTGGCCGCTGGCCAGCAAACCCGCTGGCGTGCCCAGGACGCCGCCNACCGCGATCTGCGCCGGACGTTGCAGACCTCCGCGATCCGCGCCGTCGAACTCGTCACCGTCTTCACCGCCNCCGTCGCCTTCGCCGTCGGCTCACTCCCGATCACCCTCACCGGCAACCTCGGCTTCCGCGACCGCGCACTCCTGCTCACCATCCTCGGCGCCGGGCTCCTGCTCTTCGCGTTCGTCATCATCGCCGGCACCTGGATCATCACCGGCCGACACCACCCCGACCCCGACGCCAGTCCGCCGGACAGAACCAGCAGGTCCTGAACCCCGGGGCGACTTCACATGTTCGGGTCGGATGCTGGTTCGGTCAGCGCGTCCTCGTCGTGGCACGCGGGGACGGCTTCGTCGGTCGCACCAGGCGAACCAGACCATCGCCGCCTGGTAGGAGAACTCTCCGCGCAGCGCGCCGAACTCGCCGTCCGCGTGCACCAGGCGCACATCCGGGTAGCCGGCGGCCGGCAGGAGNCGACCGGCACGGTCCAAGACGTCCTCATCGATGTCGATCGAGATGACCTCGCCGGNCTCGCCCACCAGTTCGGTGAGCAACGCCGAGTTGTACGAGCTCCTCCGGGCCGGTCACCGCCTCGCCCTGGAACCACAGGTCGCCGGTGTCCTAGGTGATGTCGTCGACAAGAGCCTCGAGGCGGCGCTCTCCGTCGCGGGTGTGCGCGCCGGCGGCCAGTGCAGCCCTGGCGAGACGGGTTGCGGCGGGTTCGTCGAACAGTCCCTTGAGGAGCTCGTTGGCCTTCCGCAGGCCGTGCGTGGTCGATTCGACCGCGGTGTCGACCGCTTCGGTCGCGGCGCGGGCGACGCCGGGAGGAAGAGCGGCGATGCGGGCGGCGAGGGTGTCGACGACGTGGTCGAGCTCGGTGTCCGGCACGGCCCGGTTCACCCATCCAATCCGTTCCGCGGTCGCGGCATCGACCAGCTGCCCGCCGAGGATGATCTCCAGGGCACGCGCGCGACCCACGAGACCAGGCAGGTAGGCAGTGCCTCCCGCACCCGGGATGATTCCCAGCCGACACTCCATCTGCGCCATTGCGGCGCGTTCGAGCGAGGCGAACCGCAGGTCCATCGCGGACAGCAGTTCCGCACCGCCGCCGCGGGCCAGTCCGCGCACCTTGCCGATGGTNATCTGCGGCAGCGACCGAATGCGTTCGTGCAGGCGCATCATCGGGTTGAGGGACTGGTCCTGTTCGGGCGCGAGGGGGAGGGCAGCGAACGCCGCGGGGTCGTCGGCGGTCGTCATGTCGCCGTGCGCGACGAAGAAGTCCGGATCCGCGCTGTCGAAAACGATCACCCGGATGTCGTGGGCGCCGGACATGGCGGCCGCAAACCGGTCCAGGTCCGTCATCAGGNCGGTGTCGAGCAGATTGATGGGAGGGTTGTCGATCACGACGTTCGCCACGCCGCCGGCGAGAGAGATCGTGAGGGTCGAACATGCGTTAGTCATGATTCCCGTTTCGTCGTCAGACCGTCCGGTATCTGATGTATATCTAGTAGCGCGGATATACTTCAACGAAATCAGGTATCGCGAGGGAGACCGACGTGCCCGACGTGACGCTCGACGGCGACGGCCGACATCTGCTCGACCAACTCTTCGACAAGTGGTCCCTGCTGGTACTGGCCGCACTGTGCGACCGCCCCCGACGCTTCAACGAACTCCGGCAGGACATGCCCGCCGTCACCCCGAAGTCACTGACCGCCTGCCTGCGACGACTGGAGCGCAACGNCATGGTCGAACGAGCGGTCGTGTCCACGGATCCGGTGGCGATCGAATACCGCATCACCCCCCTGGGCCGGACCCTTCGGTCCCCTGTGCACGCCATCCTGGAATGGGCTGTCGGTCATCTCGACGCGGTCGAGGCCGCCCGCTGTCACTACGACGAGGGGGGGCCTAATGGGGGGTGTGACGATCTCGAATCCTGGATCATGCCAACAAAAAGCTAACAAATTGCTAGCAAAAACTAGCGGCCCCGATCCGGCCTCCGCACCGCCCCACCCACCCGAACACACCCACACACCCCGCCACAAGAACCACCCACAGTGACCTCCGGAAATCCCGCAAAGGTCACGGGACAACCCGACGATGACATAACGTCACCGACCACAGTCACACACCGTCGCCGATCACGCCCTGACTTCCGTAGATTGGCCCTGCCGCCGACTACATTCTGT